>VAXH01000066.1 GCA_005883955.1 Actinomycetota bacterium
AGCCGTGGAAGACTACGGGGACGCGGACGCTCTGGTGCGGCCCGTCGATGTCGCGCAGCTTGAACCGGAGCCCGCCCGCGGCATGCGGGTCGCCCTTGACCGGCCCGAGGACATACCCGCTGACGCTGAGCTTGCCCCTGTGGCCGGCAAGCTGGCTCGGCTTCAGCGACGGCGTCGCCCCACCGGCGAAGCTCGTGTAGAGCAGAAAAACGGCGAGCGCGGCTGCCACGGAAAGCGCAATCACAAGCCGCACCGGATTCCCCCGCCGCTGCACGGGTTCGAGTTTACCGCCGGAAGTCCGGCCGCTTCGCGGCCATGACGACTTCCGGCGGTTTTCACCCGGCCCACGACGCGTTCGAGCTGCGCCCGCACAGGTCGGGCGCGGCTACGGAACCTGAGGGGCAAGTCCCGAGATGCTTAGCCCTCGCCGACTTCGTTCTGCGAAGATGCAGGCGTTTCCGTGCGCCTTCGAACGAGTGAAAATCCGCTGGCGGCGCTTGCCGCTCTCGCCGGGGTGCTGATCGCGGCGTCGGTTGCGCTGATCTTCTTCTACGTGCCGACGGATGCCGACCAGGGCTTCTCGCAGCGAATCTTCTACATCCACGTGCCCGTTGCGCTGACCGCTTACGCTTGCTTCGGCTGGGGCGCGTGGAAGGCGCTCCGGCACCTCTGGAAGCGTGAGCCGGGCGCCGATCTCGAGAGCTACGTCGCGATCCACCAAGGCGTCATCTTCGGCGCGCTGACGCTGCTGACAGGCTCGCTATGGGCCAAGATCTCGTGGGGGCACTGGTGGCTGTGGAGCGAGAGCCAGCTCGTGCTCTTCCTCGTCCTCTTCCTGTTCTACGGCGCGTATTTCATGCTCCGCTACTCCGTCGAGCCCGGCCCGGCGCGGGCGAACATGTGCGCCGTCTATGCACTCTTCGGCGTCGTTCTGATCCCGATCAGCTTCCTTGCGATCCGGCTGGCGAACCAGCTGATCCACCCGGTCGTGTTCACACTGCAGGGTCCGCAGATGGCGGGGTCGATGTTCCTCACCTTCTGCGTTTCGCTCGCAGCGATGCTGACGCTGGCCGCAACGCTCTTCCACGTCGAGCTGGCCGGCAAGCGGATCGACTCGCGCCTGCGGGAGCTGCGAGAGCTGCTCACATGATCCTCGCCGTGACCACGGCTGAGAAGTACGTTGCAGGGGCGTATGGAATCGTCTTTTTCGTCTTGCTCGTCTACGTGTTGATCATCGCCCTCAAGCTGGGGCGGCTCGAGCGTGAGCTCGACGAGCTGACCGGACGGGTTCGGGAGAGGCGGGAGGCCGAGCGGGAGCAGCGGGAGGAGGTTTCCGTTGGCTGAGCTGTCGCTCGTCGGCATCTCCCATCGCGGCGCCGCGCTCGAGGTGCGCGAGCGGGTTGCTCTCGACCCCGATGAGGCGGCCGAGCTCGCGCGCGACCTCGCTGGTGACGAGGGCGAGGCCGTTTGCCTGTCGACCTGCAATCGCACCGAGCTCTATGTCGCCGGGCCGGGCGCCGAGGAGCGGGCGGCAGGAGCCTTGAGCGACGTCGACGGGGCGCTCTACCGGCGCTCGGATGACGAGGCGGCCCGGCACCTCTTCCGCGTCGCGGCGGGGCTCGACTCACGTGTTCGGGGGGAGACGGAGATCCTCGGCCAGGTCCGCGCCGCCTACGCGCTCGGGACGCCGGGCCCGCTGCTCGACCGCCTCTTCCGCGAGGCGCTGCGCGTTGGTCGCAAGGTGCGGGCGCAGGCTCCGGTCGGCGATCCGGCCGCGTCAGCGGCTTCAGCCGCCGCGGTGCTGGCCGAGCGGGTTCTCGGCGACCTGAGCGACCGGCAGGTGCTGTTGATCGGCGCCGGCGAGATCGGCGAGGCGACCGCCGGCAGGCTGGTCGCGCGCGGGGCGCGAGTCGCATTCGTCGCGAATCGCGGCGAGGAGCGGCGGGCTCGCGTTGCGCGGAGGCTCGCGGCGGAGCCGCTGGCGCTCGGCGAGATCCCGCAAGCGCTCGCCGAGGCCGACGTTGTCGTTGCCTCGACGAACTCGCGCAGCTTTCTAGTCTCGCGCGACGATGTCGAGCAAGCGCTCGCGGCGCGCGAGCGCCGGCCACTGCTCTTGATCGACCTCGCGGTCCCGCGTGACCTCGATCCCGAGATCGGGACGCTTCCGTACGCGTTCCTCTACGACGTCGACGACCTCGACGAGGCGGTGGGCACCGGCAGCGTCGAGGGCGCCGCGGCCCGCGCCGAGGCAATCGTGGCGGAGGAGGCCGAGCGGTTTCGTGCCTGGCAGGCCTCTCGCGGCGTCGTTCCGGCGATCGCGTCGCTGCGCGCGCGGGCCGAGGAGATTCGCCTTGGCGAGCTGCAGCGATCGGGGAGACGGCTGGCCGACCTCTCGGCGGAGGAGCGCCGCGCGGTCGAGGCGCTGACCGTGCAGATCGTCAACAAGCTGCTGCACGACCCGACGGTGCGGCTGAAGGAGGCGGCCGCCGGCGCCGACGGCGCGACCTACGCCGACGCCGTCCGCCATCTCTTCGGCCTACAAGGGCCTGGTGAAACGTAGTCTGTGCCGTCGGACCGCGCCGCTCGCTCCCAGGCGGTGTCCTCAGTCGCGCCAATAGCTTTGGCTATTGACGCTCCCTGCGTGTGACCCTGATCAGGATCGGCAGCCGGGGTAGCCGACTCGCGCTGACGCAGGCCGAGCTCGCGGCCGAGCGGCTGCGCGCTGACGGCGTCGAGATCGCGCTTGTCCCGATCACGACCGCGGGCGACAAGGACCGGACGAAGCCGTTCGGCGAGATCGGCTCGCGCGGGGTCTTCGTCAAGGAGATCGAGGAGGCGTTGCTCGCGCGGCGGATCGACGTCGCCGTCCACTCGGCGAAGGACATGACCTCGTCCGACACCGACGGGCTGGTGGTCGGCGCCTACCTGGAGCGGGAGGACCCGCGCGACGCGCTCTGCGGCGCTGCTGAGCTTCGCCCGGGAATGCGTGTCGGCACCGCGTCGGTGCGGCGCAGGGCCCAGCTGCTGGCGCTCGAGCCGGCGCTTTCGATCGAGCCACTGCGCGGCAACATCGACACCCGCCTACGGAAGCGGCGCGAGCGTGGGCTCGACGCGGTCGTCCTGGCGGCCTGCGGCCTCGACCGTCTCGGGCTGGACGGCGAGATCGGCCGCCGCTTTGCCGCGGACGAGCTCTTGCCCGAGGCCGGCCAGGGCGCGCTCGCGTTGCAGGTCCGGGCACGCGAGGCGGACCTGGTTGCTTCCGCCGACGATCCCGAAACTCGCCGCCGGGTCGAGGCCGAGCGCGCGTGCGTTTTCGCAATCGGCGGCGGTTGCCTGGCGCCTGTTGCGGCGCACCACGACGGCGAGAAGCTGACCGCACTCGTGGCGGCGGAAGATGGCTCTTGGCTCGAGCGCCGAAGTGGTGACGATCCTGCCGAGCTGGCCCGGGAGCTCCTCCAATTCGCCGCGGGCTGACCGTCGTCCTCACACGCCCCGCTGAGCGCTCGACAAAGCTCGCCGGCAGGCTCGAGTCGCTTGGCTTCGACGTCGTGATCGCGCCCCTGATCGAGCTCGAGCCGATCGAGACCGGCCCAATCGACCTCTCGCCCTACGACTGGCTCCTCCTGACGAGCATCACCGCTGCGCGGGAGCTTCGCCGCCGCGCCGAAGGCGAGCCTCGGCGAGTAGCCGCAATCGGGCAGGCAACCGCCGAGGCCTGGGGCGGCGAGGTCGATCTTGTTCCGGCGGTCTCGACGCAGGAAGGGTTCCTCGCCGAGCTCCCGCGGCAGGCCGGCCGGGTTCTCTTCGCAGGCGCCGAGGACGCTCGCCGGTTGCTCGCCGACGAGCTCGGCGCCGAGTTCGTCGCCCTCTACCGAACGCGGACGGTTCGGCCGGAGGAGCCCTTGCAAGGCGACCTCGTGGTGCTCGCATCGGCGTCGGCCGCTCAAGCGTACGGGGAGCTTGAGCTCTCGATCCCGGCTGTGTCGATCGGCCCCGAGACGACTGCCGCAGCCGAAGAGGCAGGTGCTCGAGTCGTGCAAGAGGCCCGGACGCACGATCTCGACGGTCTGGTCGAAGCCGTCCTCGCCGCGAGCGCTTAGAGTCGCCGCGTGTTCGTCACCTTCCTGAGCGACTTCGGCCTCCAGGACGACTTCGTCGGTACCTGCCACGGCGTGATCAAGTCGATCGCTCCCGACGTACAGATCATCGACGTCACTCACGGGATCTCGCCGCAGCACGTTCTCCAGGGGGCACTCGTGCTCGCGAATACGACGCCCTACATGCCGGTCGGGGTGCACCTCGCGGTGGTCGACCCGGGTGTCGGCAGCTCTCGCCGTCCGCTGGCGCTGCGGAGCGGCGATGGCCGGCTCTTCGTCGGGCCCGACAACGGCCTGCTCGTGCCTGCCGCCGAGCGGCTCGGCGGGATCGCGGCCGTCCACGAACTCGCGAATGCCGACTATGCGCTCGACATCGTCTCGCGCACCTTTCACGGCCGCGACCTCTTCGCCCCCGCGGCCGCGCACCTCGCCGCCGGTGTGGAGTTGGAGGCGCTCGGGCCGCCGCTCGCCGTTGATGCGCTCGCGCGGCTCGATCTGCCCGAGCCGGAGATCGGCGAGACCCGGATTCACGCCACGGTCCTCTACATCGACCGCTTCGGGAACGTGCAGCTGAACCTGACCCGTGAGCACATGCAGCAGGCGGAGGTTCCGCCGGGAACGGTGATCGAGATCGAGCTCGCCCTCGACCGCTACTACGCGGTCGTCGCGCGAACGTTCGCCGATGCCCGCAAAGGGGACGTGATCCTCTACGAGGACGCCTACCGGAACATCGCCCTCGCGATCAGCGGCGGGAACGCGGCCGAGTTGTTTGGCGCCGCGCCGGGGCAGGAGGTGCGGATCCGCCTCCAGGCCGTATGAGCTGGGAGGAGCTGGGCCGGCGGTTCGCTCGCCTGACCACGAACGTCGTCGTGCGCAGCCCGCGGCTCTGGTTCGCCTTACGTGGGCTGATGCGGTTCCAGTTTGCCCGGCTGGCGCCGAGATGGGATGCAATGCGGTCCGAGACCGCCTACCTCCCCTACGAGGCGGCGCTCGAACGGGTTGAGCCGCCGCCGAGGCACGCGCTCGACCTCGGCACCGGGACGGGCGGGGCTGCGTTCGCGATCGCGCGCCGTTTTCCGGAGACGGAAATCGTGGGCGCGGATCTCGCCGAGCGGATGGTCGACCAGGCCCGGCGGAACCTGCCGGACGAGTTCGCCGACCGGGTGCGGTTCGAGGTCGCCGACGCATCGAAGCTGCCCTATGAAGACGGTTCGTTCGACCTCGTCGGACTCAGCAACATGATCCCGTTCTTCGCCGAGCTCGCCCGCGTGGTCGCGCCCGGCGGCTTCGTGATCTTGGCGTTCTCCGGCGGCGCCGAGACGCCGATCTACGTGCCACCCGAGCGGCTCCGAGTCGAGCTGGGGCGCCGCGGCTTCACGGATTTTGCGGAATTTTCGACCGATCCCGGAACCGCGCTTCTTGCCCGGAAAGGCGAGCGTCCGTAGGATTTCGCCTACAAGGACGTTCGCGGCGCGGTAGCACCGGCCCGGACGTCCTTCTTTCGCTTTGCCGGCCGCGGAAGCTTCGCTTTGCGGGCCGCGGAAGCGGCCCGCTCGCTTTCACGGGGGAAACCGGTTTCCCCCGTGCGCCCCCTCGTCGGGATCCACAAGGGCAACGAGGCCGGCAAAGCCGGCCTCTCTTCAATGGCGACAAGAGGTGGCGAGGGCCGGAATCGAACCGGCGACACCACGGTTTTCAGCCGTGTGCTTTACCGCCGCGTCGCGCCCAAGGGGCGCTCGCTTCATGGGGGAAACCCGGTTTCCCCGTGTGCCCCCTCGTTGGGATCCACAAGGGCAACGAGGCCGGCAAAGCCGGCCTCTCTCAATAGCCTTCCTCTCATGGGATCGACAACGCGGATCCATTCCTTGGAAGCGGCCGCGGCGTTCGTCGATCGGGTCGGGATCGCCGTCGCGTGGGGAAAAGCGGATCTGGTCTTGCCTTCCCTGTGGCGGGAGATCGGTGGGCCGGACGGGGATTGGGCGGTCCGCGACGAGGATGGGAAGCCGACTGGATTCTCACCGGAGTTCGACCGGCTCTGGCGCTGGAAGGACGAGTTGCCGGAACGCCGGCTCGCCTGCGCTGGCAAGCACTTCGGTAGTGCGGCCCTGCTGATCGCGCCTCGGCTGCTCGCTGCCGCGTATGCGCTGACCGGTCGCGCCGGCACGCCTGACGATTTTCGCGAGGACGACCCCGAGCCACTCGAACGCGAGGTCGCAGAAGCGGTGCTCGAGAACGAGCCGCTGACCGGTCCGGAGATCCGACGCCTGCTCGCGACCACCGATCGGAAGGCGGTCGAACGCGCCGTTGTCCGTCTGCAGCGCCGGCTCGTGCTCACCAACGCCGGAGCCGCCGAGCAATCGCAAGGCTGGCGCGCAATCCGGCAGGACATCTTTGCCCGCCGCTGGCGGAAATCGCTTCGGAGTCTCCCTGCCGAGGACGAAGCGCGTCGCGATTTGGTCCTCGCCGTGCTTGCAGGGGCCGACGAGGTCTCGGCCGCTGATGTCGCGGCCGCTGTTGGCTGGCGGCGAAAGCTCGCCGAATCGGTGCTCGCGGAAATCTCCTCCTCGGGAAAAATCGCGGCGCGTGACGAAGAGGGGCTCAGGCTTTGGTCGATGTAGCCACGGCCCACCGCCGCTAGACTCGGACACGCGGCGAGGTAGCTCAGTCGGTAGAGCACACGGCTGAAAACCGTGGTGTCGCCGGTTCGATTCCGGCCCTCGCCACCTCCTCTCGCCGTTGAAGAGAGGCCGGCTTTGCCGGCCTCGTTGCCCTTGTGGATCCCAACGAGGGGGCATCACGGGGGAAACCGGGTTTCCCCCGTGAAGCGAGCGCCCCTTGGGCGCGACGCGGCGGTAGAGCACACGGCTGAAAACCGTGGTGTCGCCGGTTCGATTCCGGCCCTCGCCACTTCTCACTGCCCGTCAGGCGCCGGAGACGCGTCGCGCGAGGTGCAGCATGTACTCGCCGAGGTTGAGCGGATTCGCCGTCGTCCGCGGCCGCGTGGGCTGGTCGCCGCTCACCGCCTGGTAGCCCGCGAAGCTGGACTCGAGCACGCCCTCGCCGCCGGTCAGGCCCGGCAGCTGCCGTTGGAGGTCCTGCGCGTGCGCCGCGGACAGGACCGCCCCGACCTTGGAGAGCGTTCCCTGTAGCGAGGGTGCCTCGACGGCGGCGCCGAGCCGGCCCAAGGTGGACATGACCGCTCCGAGGGCGTCCGTCGGGAGCTCGAGGCTTGCTCTGACGACCGGCTCGCAGACGACTGTCCCAGCCTGTTCGAGCGCCTGCATGACGACCAGGGGCGTGAGCTTTCGGAAGTCGGCGGCGGTGCTGAGCGGGCCGCGTCTCGACGGCGGGCCGTCAGGGACGCTGTAGGTGCACTCGGTCAGCGTCACGACGCAGTCGGTGACGCGCCAACCGAAGAGGCCCTCCTGCAGGGTCTCGCGCACGTAATCGCCGATGCTCTCCGTGAAGCGGTCGACCGTCTTGTAGAGGTAGAGCGGGACCGTGCGATCGTCGACCTGCTGACGGAAGGCGACTCCTGAGTCGTCGGGCGCAGGATCGATACGTACCCCGAGGGAGGCGAAAAACGGATTCGACTCCGCGTGCAGGAGCTCGACGGCCTCGCCGCTGCGGATCGGCCGCTCGACGCAGATCGTCGTCGTCTCGCGGAAGGTGACGTCGAGGCCGAAGTCGCCGGCCAGCGTCGCCTCGATGACCTCCTTCTGGACTTCGCCGTAGAGCGAAACGGAGATCTCGTGACGGGTGTCGTCCTGCCGGACGTTGATCAGTGGATCCTGCTCGGCAAGCTGCCCGAGTGCGACGTGGAGCCGCGCTCCGTCGTCGGCGTTGTTCGGCGCGACAACCGTCTCCAGCGTCGGCGGGTCGAAGTGGTGCTCCGGCGCGGCCGGACGCGGGGTTCCGATCGCGTCGCCGACCCGGATCTCGGCAAGGCCCCAGAGCTTCCCGATCTCGCCGGCAGAGACCGACATCGCCCGCGCCGCATCCCCGCGGTCGAAGACGTCGATCCTGGTCACCTTGGCTTCGACCTCGTCGCCAAAGCGGAGCCGATCGCGTGTCCTGATAGTCCCGGAGAACATGCGGACGTAGGCGATCTTCTCACCGCCCGGACCGCGCTCGATCTTGAAGACCAGACCGGAGACCGGACCATCGGCGTCGCCTTCGGCCGCAGGCAGCAACTCTGCGATGCCGGCCATCAGCGGCTGGACACCCGCGCCAGTGATTGCCGAGCCGAAGAAGACGGGATGGACGAGCGCTTGCCCGGTCTGGGTCGCCAATGCATCGCGCACCCGGTGACGTGAGATTCCGTCCTCCTCGACATAGGCGGCCAGGATCGAGTCGTCCTGCTCGGCGAGCACCTCGGTCAGCCTCGTGCGGAACGCGCTCTCGCCCGCGCTCCACGGCGCGAACGTGGCAGCGCGTGTCCCGAGCTCGTCGACGACTCCCATCGGGACGATCGCGGGCGTGAGCCGCTCCGTGATCGCTTCCAACACGCGCTCATAGCCGGCGCCCGGGCGATCGATCTTGTTCACGAACAGAAGGGTGGGGATGCGCAGCCGCTCGAGCGCACGCATCAACAGACGCGTCTGCGGTTGGACTCCCTCGACCGCCGAGATCACCAGCACCGTGCCGTCGAGGACATTCAGCACCCGCTCCACCTCGGCGACGAAATCGGGATGCCCGGGCGTGTCGATCAGATTGACTTCGACGTCGTCGATCGCGAACGAAACAACCGCCGACTTGATCGTGATCCCGCGCTGCTGCTCGAGCGCCAGTGAATCGGTCTGAGTCGTGCCCTGGTCGACGCTGCCGACCGTGTCGATCACGCCGGCTGCGTAGAGCAGCCGCTCCGTCAGTGTTGTCTTACCGGCGTCGACATGCGCCACGATTCCCAAGTTGAGCCTGCTTTGCGCCACGCGTCATACCCTCCGAAGTCGTAAAGCCCTTCTCGATGGACATGAACGCTTGGCGCATCACTGCTCCTTGGTCGACTGGCGCCTCGTTACGGGTTGCAGCGAATCATACGAGAGGTGGTTTTGCTGCCGCGGTGGCGGTGCCGGCGATCAGCGGTCGGACGAACGGCGGCACCTTGTTCAGGCTGGTGTGCTCGACGTCCGCGACCTCGAAGCCCTCGGCTCTGATCGAGTCGAGCGTGCGGCGGTTGCAGTCACAGCAGGCGACGAACCGGTTCAGGGCGTTCAGGCGGTCCTGCCAGCGGGCAAGGCCGGGCTCGTCGGAACGAACGTGCTCGATGAAGATCAGCCGGCCGCCGGGACGCAGGACACGGTGCAGCTCGCGTAGCGCCCGCGGTTGGTCGTCGACTCCGCAGAGGACTAGGGTGGAGACGGCAACGTCGAAGGTATCGTCGTCGAAGGGCAGATCCTCCGCCCGCGCTCGCACCACCTTCGTCTCGGGGGCCTGCGCGCGCACGCGCCGCTCCAGGCGTCGGAGCATCGGCGGCTCGGGCTCGCTGATAGTCAGCGAGTCGACGCCGGAGCCGTAGAACGGCAGGTTCGCTCCCGTGCCCCCGCCAACCTCGAGCACGCGACCGCCGGCGTTGGCCAGCAGCCTTTGGCGAAGTTCCTGCAGCCCGGCTTTCTCGACCTTCGCAAGCTGGCGGTCGTACGTCAGGGCGAAAAGTCTGTGGCGGAGGCCCATGGAGTCGGTCGAGGATCAGCCCGTCGGACGAACGCTGGCGAGCCGCTCGACGAGGCCCTCGACCAGCTCGCTCTTGAGCAGCACGCCGTCCGCCCCTGCGTCCTTGACCGCGTCGTGCAGCTTCGGCGCTTCATCGCCGGTCAGGGCGATCAGACAGAGGGAGGGATGATCGTGGCGAAGCCGGGCAACCGCCGTAACGCCGTCGACCAACGGCATGTGCAGGTCGATCACGACCGCGTCGGGATCGAGGTCGTCCGCCTGCTCGATCGCCTCGAGCCCGTTCTCGGCGATGCCGACGACACCGAGCTCGGGTTGCCGGTCGATCAGCTCGCGCAGTGCCTCCAGGAACGTTCGGTCGTCGTCTGCGAGCAATACCCGGATTCCCTGACGCTCACCAACCGACATTTCGTGCAACGGTAGTTTCCTCTGGGTGAACGTGCAAACAGGCGGACGCCCCGTCGCCCTGATCGGCGCGAGCCTCGACCTCGGGGCAGGCCGGCGCGGCGTCGACATGGGGCCTTCCGCGATCCGGTATGCCGGGCTCGCCCCTCGGATCGAGCGGCTGGGAAGACCGGTGTTCGACTGGGGGAACGTCGAGGGGGCGGTTCCCGAGGCGACGGAGGTGGGAAGCGAGCGCGTTCGTTTCCTGGCGCCGATCAAGCAGGCGTGCGAGCGCGTAGCCCAGCTCGTTGCGCGCTCGGTCGAGGAGGGCCTGCAGCCGCTCGTGCTCGGCGGCGACCACTCGGTCGCTATCGGGACGCTGGGCGGGCTCTCACGCGCGTACGGGCCCGGCGGCGTGCTCTGGATCGACGCGCACGGAGACGTGAACCGTCCGGAGACCTCGCCGACCGGCAACGTCCATGGGATGCCGTTGGCGGTGGCGCTCGGCCTCGCAGGCCCCGAGTTCGAGAGCGAGGCCTGGACGATGCCCGCCGTGACGCCGGAGCGGGTTGCCCTCGTCGGGGTTCGCTCGCTCGACCCCGCGGAGGCGAGCCTTCTCTCGGATCTCGACGTCGAGGTCTACACGATGAGCGACATCGACAGGCTCGGCCTCGAGCGCGTGATTCGCCAGTCGCTCAGGCACATTGCCGGCTCCGGCTTCGTGCACGTCAGCCTGGACATGGACGCGCTCGAGCCCGACATCGCGCCCGGTGTCGGGACACCCGTTCGCGGTGGCCTCTCCTACCGCGAGGCGCATCTGGCAATGGAGCTCGTGGCGGAGTCCGGCCTCGTCGGCTCGCTCGAGCTCGTCGAGGTGAATCCGATCCTCGACAACGAGAACGAGACCGCGAAGCTGGCGGTCGAGCTGATCGCAAGCGCGCTGGGCGCGCGAATTCTCTGAAGGCGTTGCTGGCGATGCCGATCTGAAGGCCGTGGGGGCTTTGCCGCCGCGGCCGTCTAAACCCGCCTGACGGAGGACTCGGAGAAGATCTAGGGAGCGTCTGTCAGGTCCAGTGCGTCTAGAAGCGCGGGCGCGAGCTCGCGCCAGTCGCCGGTGAGGCCGACGTCGGCGGCGGCGAGCAGCGGCGAGCTCGGATCGGAGGAGATCGCCGCGATCACGCCGGCTTTGACCGATCCGGTCAGGTGGTCGAAGCCCGCGTCGGTCTCGATGGCGAGATAGACATGCGGCGCGACCTGGCGGCCCTGGAGGCCGATCTCGGCGCCCCACGGCACCCGGCCCGCGGCGCACGCGGCTCGATCGCCGCCGATTGCTGCACCCGCTCGTTCCGCGGCTTCTGCGAGCGCGGCCGGGTCGATGCCGGCGCCGACGGCGACGACGAGGTCGGCCTCGTCGAGCCGCCTCGGCCGCGGCTCCGTCGCGGTCCGCTCCGAGATCCTGGTCGTCCCTTCAGGCAGGGCGTCTAGGTCGATCGGCCGAATCTCGGCCGCGGTGTCTCGAGGTTGCAGCGGCTCGAACATCCGCGGGCGCACGGTCGCGAGCTGCGGCGTCGTCGCGCCCATGATCACCGAGACGATGTTGCCGCCGTAAGCCGGTTTGTGCTGAATCAGCCGCCCGGCCCGGTCGATACCGAGGTCGACGCAGTCCGCGGTCATCCCGTACTCGAGCTCGCCGGCCACGCGCGGGCCGAGGTCGCGGCCCCGCAACGTTGCCGGAAACAACAACACGTGCGGCCGCTCGCGTTCCACGACCGAGCGGACGGCTGCGACCCAGCGCTCAGGGACGTAGTCACGCAGCGCCTCGTGCTCGCCGACATGGATGAGGTCTGCGCCGTGGCGCGAGACGTCTTCGACGGCCCCGGCGACGTCGTGACCGAGCACGAGCGCGACGTTCGAGCCGCCGAGCTTCCCCGAGAGCTCGCGCCCCTTCGCGAGCAGCTCGAGCGAGGGGCGAGTCGCGCGGCCCTCGGAGACTTCGACGAGGGTCCAGCAGTCGTAGAAGGCGCCGGGCTCCTCGGCCAAGTGTTCCGGCTTGTCCCAGGCTGTCGCCCCCGCCTGCCGCTCGCGAGCCAGCTCGCGGATTCGTGCTGCCGCCTCCTCCACCGAGTCGGCGCGCTCGCTGGCGCGCTCGGGTGTGACGTCGCGGACGGCGAGGACACGCGTCGGCGAGCCGGTCTGCCCGAAGCGCTTGTCGTTCTCGCGCACGTCGTCGACGAGGTCGTCCGCCGCCCAGACGTCGATCCGGCCATTCCCAGGTTCCACCTCGGCCGGCTCGCGTTCGGCCCGCGCGACCGAGACGACCGCCGGCAGCGGAACCTCGACGGTCTCCTCGCCGTCATCGGTCTCGCGCCGCACACGCAGTCGGTCGCCCTCGAGCGCCAGCCCGACCGCGCTCGTCACGTGTGGACGGTCGAGGAAGGCAGCCACCTCCGGCGGCACCTGCGAAGTCTCCGCGTCGAGCGCCTTGCGGCCGCAGAGCACGAGGTCCGAGCCTTCTTTGCTCAGCGCAAGCGCCAGGGTGCGCGAGGTGCCGATCGTGTCGGCGAGCGCGAACACCCGGTCGGAGAGCTGGATGCAGCGGTCGGCACCGAGCCCGAGGCACCCGCGCAGTGCCTCCTCGGACTGCGGTGGGCCCATCGTCATCGCGATCACCTCGCCGCCGGCCGTTTCGCGCAGCCGCACCGCCTCGGCGACTGCGCGAGCGTCGAACGGATTCAGGATCAGCGGCACGCCCTCTCGCTTGAGCGACTTCGTCTCCTGATCGAACTCGATCGCATCGGGCCGCGGGACCTGCTTGATGAGGCAGACGATTTTCATTCGCGGGAGACTAATCGGACGTGCTCGGCATCCTCTACGACATCCACGGCAACCTGGATGCGCTCAATGCGGTACTGGCGGCGGATGCCGACGAGGTGGGAGTCGACCGCTGGCTGCTCGGCGGCGACTACGGCACGCCGAGCCCGTACCCGCTCGAGACGCTGGCCCGCCTGCGCGAGCTTCCGAACGCGACCTGGATTCGCGGCAACGGCGAGCGCTGGCTGCTCGAGCCACCCGAGGATCGGCCGGAGGTGACGGAGACGTACGAGCGCTTCCGCGGGCAGATCCCGGACGAGGAGGTGCGGTGGTTGTACTCGCTGCCGACTCGGGCCGAGCTCGACGGCGTCCTCTACGTCCACGGCTCGCCTCTTGCCGACGACGAGAGCTTCGCTGCGGAACCCCAGCAGGGGGAGGAGCGTCTGCTCACGGGCATCCGCGACCGGACGATCGTTTTTGGCCACAGCCATCTCCAGTTCCGCCGGCCGGGCCCGGACGGCACCGAGCTCGTCAATCCCGGGAGCGTGGGGATGCCGCTCGACGGTGACCGGCGCGCGGCGTGGGCGACGTGGGACGGCGACTTCACCTTCAGGCGGACCGAGTACGACGTCGAGCCCGCCGCCGCCGCATACCGCGCGATGGGCGGCGATTTCGGCGAGTTTGCCGCCCGGCGGATCGAGAAAGGCTCGGATTAGCCCGTGCTGGGAATCCTCTACGACGTGCACGGCAACCTCTCGGCGCTCGACGCGGTGCTCGCCGAGGCCGACGGGGTCGACGAATGGCTGCTCGGCGGTGACTACTGCGCCTTCGGGCCCTGGCCCGTCGAGACGCTTGCGCGGCTCCGCGAGCTGTCGAACACGACCTGGCTGCGCGGGAACGGCGAGCGCTGGCTTGTCGACCCGCCGCTGGAGCTGCCCGCGGAGCAGAGCGAGATGGTCTTTGCTGCGCTTGCAACGGCGATCGCCGAGCTGCCTGCGGCCGAGATCGATGCGCTCGTCGGCCTGCCGACGCTCGCCGAGCGCGAAGAAGCGTTCTACTGCCACGGCTCGCCGCTCTCGGACGTCGACAGTTTCCCGCCCGAGCCGGACGACGCCGACGTTCGGCTGCTCGCCGGGGTCAAGGAGCGGCAGGTCGTCTTCGGACACAGCCATCTGCAGTTTCGGCGTTCGGGCCCGAACGACACGGAGCTGGTCAACCCCGGCAGCGTCGGGATGCCGCTCGACGGCGACCCGCGAGCCGCGTGGGCGGTCCGGCTCGATAGCGGTCAGCTCGAGTTCCGCCGCACCTCCTACGACGTCGGCCCGGCGGTCGCGAAGATCCGCGGCTACGACTGGGGCGAGCTCGTTGCCCTGCGGCTGCTGAACGGCCGCGATCCCTAAGAGACGGTCCCGACGGCGGCTACGAAGCGAGCGACGCGTGAAGCGTGATATTCGGCACGGCCGCGAGCGCTTTCGAGACAGGGCAGTTCTGCTTCGCCTCCTGCGCGGCTTGCTCGAAACCGGCTTCGTCGAGGCCCTCGACCTCGCCGCGCACGGTCAGGTGGATCGCGGTGATCGAGCCATCGTCCAGCGTCACCTGAGCCTCGGTCTCCAGCTTCGTGGGCGTGTGTCCGGCTTGGGTGAGGCCGCTCGAAAGTGCCATCGACAAGCAGGTCGCGTGCGCGGCGGCGATCAGCTCCTCCGGGCTCGTCTTCCCGCCCGGCTGCTCGAACCGGGACGCGAAGGTCACCTGCTCGTGCTCGACGGCGTGGCTCGACTCGAGGTCGAACTCGCCTTGACCGCCCTTCAGATCGCCCTTCCAGGTCGCCCGCGCCTTGCGCTCAATCGCCATCGTTCGCCTCCTCTTCGCCTGCTCCGCTCGGTCGGTAGTAGCTTCGGCCCCGCAACTCTTCCGGCAAGTAGTCCACTTCAAACCCCGCCGGGTTGCTGTGAGGGTAGATGTAGCCCTGCCCCCGGCCGAGCTTCTTCGCCCCGTAGTAGTGCGCGTCGCGAAGCTCGTCGGGCGGCCGCAGGTGTCCGTGCTCACGCACGTCCTGGGTCGCCTCCTTGATCGCGACGTAGCTCGCGTTCGACTTTGGCGCGCGGGCGAGGTAGATCGCCGCCTGGGACAGGTTCAGCCGTGCCTCCGGCAACCCGACGTGCTCGACCGCATGCGCCGCAGCGACCGCGACCTGGAGGGCGCGTGGATCGGCGTTGCCGATGTCCTCGGAGGCGAGCACGATCATCCGCCGTGCGATGAAGCGCGGGTCCTCGCCGCCCTCGAGCATCGCCGCGAGGTAGTAGACGGAGGCGTTGGGATCGGAGCCGCGCATCGACTTGATGAAGGCCGAGATGAAGTCGTAGTGCGCATCGCCGCCCTTGTCGTAGACGAGCGGACGCTTGCGTGCCGCGTCCTCGATGTGCTCCGCGCTCAGCGGTTTTCCCTCGGCCACCGCGGTTTGCGACGCAAGCTCGAGAATGTTGAGCGCGTTTCGGGCGTCTCCACCTGCCCGTCGTGCGATCAAAGAGACGAGGCCGTCGGTCAGCTCGGCTCCGAGTTCGGCGATTCCCCTCCGGACGACGATCGCCAGATCGTCGTCCGATAAAGGCTCCAACTCGTAGATCTGCGTCCGCGAGAGCAGGGCCGAGTTGACCTCGAAGTACGGATTCTCCGTCGTCGCCCCGATCAGCGTCACGAGCCCTTCCTCGACAGCGGGCAGAAGCGCGTCCTGCTGGGCTTTGTTGAAGCGATGGATCTCGTCGAGGAAGAGGATTGTCCGCCTGCCCTCGGCGCCCAGCCGCTCGCGGGCGGCGGCAAGCACCTCGCGAACGTCCTTGACGGTCGCCGACACGGCTGAGAGCTCTTCGAAGCGAGCGCCGGTCGTGTGGGCGACGATCCGCGCCAGCGTCGTCTTGCCGCTGCCCGGCGGCCCGTAGAGGATCATCGAGCCGACGCGGTCCGCGGCGATCGCCAACCGCAGCGCGGAGCCCTTGCCGAGCACCTGCTCCTGGCCGACGAATTCGTCCAGCGTCGAGGGCCGCAGGCGCATCGCGAGCGGCGCCACGTCCGACAGGCGGACCTCGGCCGCGTCCGAGAAAAGGTCTCCCACGCACCGAAGTATGCTGCGCGCGTGGCAGTCGACGACTTGACCGAGCCGGTTCTCCCCGGTCCCGGCGCGAGCGACTACGAGCGCTACCTGCGCACTGACGAGCTGCTCTCGCTGCAGCCGGAGCCCGACATGTCGGCTCACCGCGACGAGCTGCTCTTCACGACCGTCCACCAGTCCTCAGAGCTGTGGCTGAAGCTCGCCTGGCGCGAGGTCGAGGAGGCGACGCGGCTGTTGGCGGGGGATGAGCTCGACGCGCCGATCCGGCTCTTGAGGCGCGCATCGCTCTGCGCCCAGTACGTGACCGCGCAGCTCGACATGCTCGAGCAGATGTCTCCCTGGGAGTACCAGGTAATCCGGAAGAAGCTCGGGCACGGCAGCGGCTTCGACTCGCCGGGGTTCCGCGAGATCCGGCGGATCACGCCGGCGCTCGGGCAGGAACTTTCGAGGCTGCTTCGGGAGCGCGGCCTCAGTCTCATCGACCTGTACGTCCAGGGGCGCGCGCACGAGCAGCTCTACCAGCTCGCGGAGTGCCTGATCGAGTGGGACGAGCGGCTGACGGTCTGGCGCATGCGCCACTACAAGGTGGTGTCGCGCATCATCGGCGACGAGGTGGTCGGCACCCAGGGGACCCCGGTCGAGCTGCTCGGCGGCCTGATCAAGCAGAAGTTCTTCCCCGAGCTCTGGGACGCGCGGAACAAGCTGACCGAGCTCGCGAACGAGGAATGAGCTCCGCCGAGCTCTGGAGCGGCGGCCAGTACGAGCTCATCGCGGCTCGATTCGCCGAGATCCATGACGCCCTGGTCGAAAGGCTCGCGCCGCGCGCGGGCGAGCGCTGGCTCGACGTCGCGACGGGGACGGGCGAGATCGCTCTTCGCGCCGCCCGGTCGGGCGCCGATGTGACCGGCCTCGACATCGCACCGAGGCTGCTCGAGCAGGCGCGCTCGAAGAGCTCCGAGGTGGAATGGATCGAAGGCGATGCCCAGGCGCTTCCGTTCGCGGACGGTGCATTCGACATCGTCAGCTCGAGCTTCGGTCTGATCTTCGCCCCCGATCAAGCAGCGGTGGCTCGCGAGGTGGCGCGCGTCTGCCGTGGCCGGCTCGGCTTGACGGTCTGGCGCCCGAACGAAGGGCCGCATGCCGTCTACGCGGCGTTCTCGGGCGAACAGCCCGTCTGGCCGTCTCCCGACGATTGGGGCCGGGACGAGCGGTTGCAGGACCTGCTGGGCGACGCGTTCGAACTCGAGCTCGAGGAGCGGGTCTGGTGGTTGGAAGGGGACTCGCCGGAGGACGTCTGGGAGCTGATGTCGAGCGGCGCGCCGCCGGTCAAGGCGCTGCTCGACTCGCTCGATCCCGACCGGGCCGGCGCGTTTCGGGCCGCCATGCTCGAACACTGGTCGCAGTACCAGACCCCCGACGGCGTGCGCGAGCCGCGGCATTACCTGCTCGTACTCGGAACGCGCCGCTGATGGCGACGATGACGTTCCGCGAGGAGGTCACCGACCTTCTCCAGCGGCTGATCAGGCTCGACACCGTCAACCCGCCGGGCAACGAGACCCTTGCGGCCGAGCTCTTGCGCGAGCACTTGGCCGAGAGCGGGGTCGAGGTGGAGCTCTATGCCAAGGTGCCCGAGCGCGCAAATCTCGTCGCCCGGATCCCGGGCCGCGGCGACGGCCCGCGGCTGCTGCTGCTATCGCACACGGACACGGTGCTCGCGGATGCGGCGGAGTGGCAGGTCGATCCCTGGTCGGGCGAGCTCCGGGAAGGCGAGATCTGGGGCCGCGGAGCGCTCGACATGAAGGGGCAGGTGGCGGCGAATGCGGTCGCGATCGGCTCGCTCGCGCGCGAGGGCTTCGAGCCGAGCGGCGACCTGATCTTCGCCGCGACGGCCGACGAGGAGGTCGGCGAGGACTTCGGCCTCTCTTGGCTCTGCCGTGAGCACCCCGACGCCGTCCGGGCGGAGTACTGCGTCAACGAAGGTGCAGGCGACCGGATCGACTTCGGCGGCGGCCGCATCTTCTACCTCTGCTCCGCCGCCGAGAAGATGAGCTCGCCCTTCCGGTTGACCGTTCACGGCCGCAGTGGCCATGCCTCGATGCCGGGCATCGCCGACAACGCGCTCGTGAAGGCGGCGAGCCTGATCGTGCGGCTCGCAGAGCTCCGGCCCGAGCCGCGCCTGGAGCCCGAGGTCGGCGCTTTTCTGCGCCTGCTCGCCGGCCGCGAGGTGAGCGCAGACGAGGCACTCGAGGTCGCGCGCGGCATTCATCCGCTGGCTGCCGAGCTGGTGGAGCCTCTGCTCAGCCTGACGGTCTCGCCGACGATCGTCTCCGCCTCGCAGAAGCGCAACGTGATCCCGGCTCTCTGCGCGTTGATCGTCGACTGCCGGCTGCTGCCCGGCGAGACGCAGGCGGAGGCCGAGAGGCTCCTGCGCGAGACGCTCGGCTCCGCCGACTACGACTTCGAGTGGCTCGAGGGCCAGGGAGGCACGCGCTCCCCGCTGGAAACACCGTTGTGGGAGGCGATCGAGGGCTTCGTGGGCGCTGAGGAGCAGGAGGCGAGGGTCGCGCCGCTCTGCCTCGCCGGCTTCACGGACAGCCACTATCTTCGCGAGGCGTTCGGCACCGTTGCATACGGCTTCTTCCCGATGCGCACGATGGATCCGGAAGTCGCAGCGCGGTTGATCCACTCCGCGGACGAGCGGATCGCGGTCGAGGACCTCGAGCTCGGCGTCCGCTTCCTCAGGCACGTGGCCCGACAGATCGGAGGATGAACATGGTTCGAGAGGCGCAGCTCGAGCAGACCCCCGCCGGCCTGGTGCCGAAGGGTGAGGGGTGGTTCGTCGTCAACGCCAAGGAGGCCCGCTGGATGGAGCACGAGGCGTTCGGCTCCGGCACCACCTTCGAAGGCGAGCCGCACTTCAAGGAGATCGGCGTCAACATCGGCGTGCTCGCGCCGGGCCAGCCGGCGTGCATGTACCACCGCGAGAACCAGCAGGAGGACTTCCTCGTCCTCTTCGGCGAGTGCCTGCTGCTGGTCGAAGGTCAGGAGCGTCCGCTCAAGGCCTGGGATTTCGTCCACTGCCCGCCGGAGACGAACCACGTCTTCGTCGGCGCGGGCGACGGGCCCTGCGGGATCCTGGCGATCGGGCGTCGCCGAGAGGACGAGCAGCTTGTCTACCCCGTGGACGAGGTGGCGCTGAAGCACGGCGCCGGCGTCGAGAACGAGACGCCGGATCCCAAGGAGGCCTATGCGCCGTACGGCAGGCCTGTCGAAGCGCCCTACCGCGGCCAGCTCGACGGCGCGAGCTAGGCTCCCGACGATGGCGGACGAGAAGATCCGGCTCGGCGGGATGGCGCTCGCCAACGGCGTGCTCGTGCACGGGCCCACCGCCTGGGCCTGCGCAATCCGGACGCCCGAGGGCGAGCTGAAGGTCGAGTCCGCGACGAAGAGCTTCCGCGCAGCGGAGGTCGGGCAGCCGTTCTTGCGTGGGGCGGCCCGACTCGCCGAGGTGATGCTGCTGCTGCCGCAGGTCCGGCGCACCCTCCCCGAGGCGCGCCTGCCGTTCGAGCGGCCGCGTGTCCTGGCGACGATGGTCGGCAGCGCGGTCGCCGCACGCCTGGTCAAGACTTCGCGGCTGCGGCCTCTTGCGCAGGAGCTGCTCGCGGGGGCGCTGTCGCTCGCACCAGCCGCGCTGGCGGTGCGTGGTTCGGAGGTAGCGGCCTATCACGGCGCCGAGCACATCTCGATCGGAAGCTACGAGCACGGCGAAACCCGGGCGAAGGAACACGAGCGCTGCGGCTCACACATCGTCGGGCCGCTGCTCATCAGTTCCGCGGTCGGTGGCGCACTCGCCGCACGCGCGCCCGAGCGCTTGCGTGGGCCTGCTCGAGCAGCAGCGCAGCTCGGCGCGGTCGGCGTCGCCACGGAGCTGTTCAGCTGGATGGTGCGCAACCCGGACCGGGCGCTCTCACGCGCGCTCGCGAAGCCGGGGCACGAGCTGCAGCACCGGCTGGCGACCGAGGATCCCACTCCCGAGCAGCTCGAGGTCGCCGAGGCCGCGCTCGCCGCCTGCTTAGAGCTTGAACGTGGAGCTGCAGGAAAGCACTAGGAGGCGGCTGCCGCCGGAGATCTTCGAGCTCCCCGTCGAGAAGATGCGGGAGGGCTACTACACCGACGCGTATTTCAACCACACGCGGGCGACGCTGGTCGAGGATGGACGCCGCCCCCGGGTCGTGATGCAGGTTTTTCAGAAACGCGATGCTTATCTCGGCGGGATGGATGAGGCGATCGCGATTCTCAAGCTCTGCTCGGAGGCCTGGGACGAGTTGACCGTCCACGCGCTCTACGACGGCGACCGCATCGAGCCGTACGAGTCGGTGATGACGATCGAGGGCGACTACACCTCGTTCGCGCACCTGGAGACGCTCTACCTCGGCGTGCTGTCGCGGCGCACGCTGATCACGACCAACGTCGTGCGCGTGCTCGAGGCCGCGAACAGAAAACCGATCATCTTCATGCCGGCGCGTCACGACCACCACCGTGTGCAGACCGGCGACGGCTACGCGGCGTACGTCGCCGGCCAGGTGGTCGGGGCGCCGATCGGCGTCACCTCCGATGCGCAGGCGTCGTGGTGGGGAGGCAAGGGCGTCGGCACGGTCCCGCACGCGCTGATCTCGGCCTACGGCGGCAACACCGTGCTCGCCGCGACGAAGTTCGCCGAATGGGCGCCGGAGGACCTGAATGTCACAGTGCTCGTCGACTTCGAGAACGACTCGGTCTCGACGGCGCTCGAGGTCGCCCGCGCGCTCGGGCCGAGGCTCTGGGGCGTGCGGCTCGACACCTCCGAATCACTCGTCGACCGGTCCCTCTGGAGCGAGCTGGGCGACTTCAAGCCGACCGGCGTCAACGAGCAACTCGTCCGGAAGGTCCGGGACGCCCTCGACCGCGACGGATTCGAGCGCATCAAGATCGTCGCCTCCGGCGGCTTCACCGTCGAGAAGATCCGCGAGTTCGAGCAGCGAGGCGTCCCCGTCGATTCCTACGGGATCGGCTCGTCGCTGATCCGCGGCTCGAACGACTTCACCGCCGACGTCGTGCTCACCGACGGCCGCCCGTCGGCGAAGGCGGGACGCCGCTTTCGCCCGAACCCGCGGCTCGAGCTCGTCTAACCGGAGAAAATGCGTAAGCATTTTTCGCGCATACTCTGGGACGTCGACACCCAGGTCGACTTCATGCTCCCCGAGGGCAAGCTCTACGTTCCGGGAGCCGAGGAGACCGCGCCGGCGATGCGGCAGCTCGTCGAGGCTGCGCGCGCGGCCGGCCTGATTCACGTCGCCTCCGCCGACGACCACGAGCTCACCGACCCGGAGATCTCCGACGACCCTGACTACCGGAACACCTACCCGCCCCATTGCCTTCGCGGCACCCGGGGCGCCGAGAAGATCCCCGAGACCGAGCAGGCCGACCCGCTGCCGCTCTCACTCGTTCCCTACCCGCCCGGCCTGCTCCCGGAGCTCGTCTCAGGACACCGGGAGATCCTGCTGCTGAAGAAGAACTTCAACGTTTTCACGAACCCGAACACGGACGCCCTGCTCGACGCACTCGACCCTGACGAGATCGTGCTCTTCGGCGTCGCCACCGACGTCTGCGACGACGCCGCGATCCGCGGCTTCCGCCAGCGCGGCCGAAAGGTCATCTTCGTCGAGGACGCCGCTCGCGGTCTCGACGAGGAACGAGTTGCGGCGGCAACGAAGGCCTGGCGCGAAGCCGGAGTCGTCTTCACGACGGCTGACGAAGTCACCGCCTTCCTCGGCTGATCGCAGCCCGTCACGGCCCGAGTCAGCGCCGTCGCTGTTGACGAATCGCCTCGGCGCGCCGATAACGAGTGGGGATGCATTGGCTGATCACTTTTCGGAACGGCGCCTCTGACTGGCTGCCGCTCCTGTTCGCGGTCCTGCTGATCCTGATGGTGTACGTCCTCTACCGAACCCTTCAAGTCATGCCTCGGGTGACGGCAGCAAAGACGGTCACGTCCAACACGAAGGTGACTTGGGCGGACGTCGCCGGGCTCGAGGAGGCCAAGCAAGAGCTGGAGGAAGTAGTCGACTTCCTGCGAGATCCCCGCCGGTTCGAACGGCTCGGCGCGCGTGTCCCGAAAGGGATCCTGCTCCACGGACCGCCGGGCACCGGCAAGACGCTGCTCGCCAAGGCGATCGCGAGCGAAGCGGGAGCGAGCTTCTACATGCAGAGCGCGTCGGCCTTCGTCGAGATGTTCGCGGGCCTCGGCGCCGCGCGAATTCGGAAGCTGTTCGAGGAGGCGCGGCGCAACGCGCCGGCGATCGTCTTCATCGACGAGCTCGACGCCGTCGGCGCCTCACGCACCGGCCACGGCTTCAACCGCGAGCAGGACCAGACGCTGAACCAGCTGCTCGTCGAGCTCGACGGCTTCGAGGAGCGGGACCAAGTCGTCGTCATGGGCGCGTCGAACCGGCTACAGGATCTGGACTCTGCTCTGCTTCGGCCCGGTAGGTTCGACCGCCAGGTGCTGATCGACGCTCCCGATCTCGTCGGGCGCGAGGAGATCCTCGGCGTCCACACCCGAGGCAAGCCGCTCGCGGCCGATGTCGACGTGAAGCTGATCGCCCGCCAGACCGCGGGGCTGACGGGAGCCGAGCTCGAGAACATCGCCAACGAGGCCGCGATCTTCGCCGGCCGCGAGAAGCAGCAGTTCGTCCACCAGGAACATTTCGAGGCGGCGATGGAGCGCGTCGTTGCCGGACTGCAGAAGCGTCGGGTCGTCACCGAGAAGGAAAAGCGGATCCTCGCCTACCACGAAGGCGGACACGCGCTGATGTCGCACCTCGTCGGCGATCTGATCCCGGTGCAGAAGGTGACGATCATCTCCCGCGGACAGGCTCTGGGCTACACGCTGAACCTGCCGAGTGAGGAGCGCTACCTGCACACGACCGAAGAGTTCCAGGACCTCCTGAAGATCTACCTCGCCGGCCGAGCGGCCGAGCAGGTCGTCTTCGGCCGCGTCACCAACGGCGCCGCCAACGACCTGGAGAAGGTGACCGCGCTCGCGCGCTCGATGGTCTTCGAGTACGGCATGTCGACGGTCGTCACTTCGCGGACGATGCGCGCCGACAACTACGCCCTCTCCGAGGAGACGAAGCGAGTACGCGACCAGCAGCAGGCGCAGCTGACCGACGCGGCGTACGAAGACGCTCAGCGGCTGCTGCGCAAGCACCGTCCCGCGCTCGACCGCGTCGCCGACGCCCTGCTCGAGAAGGAGACGCTCGATCGCGAGCAGCTCGACGCGCTACTCGCCGACATCGAGCCGGATTCCCATTCGAGCGAGACGGTCGGCACCGTCCGGGTCGTCTCGGTGCCTGCCGACTGAGGCGATCGCTTGCGACGCCGACCAAAAGGACGTCCCGGCTTGGGCTTCGACGCGGAGTCCGCCTAATCCCGGTTGGCAGAGCCGCGTGGTCATCCTCTCGGGGATGGTCACCGAGGGCGTCGCGTGTAGCATCGCCCGCGTGCAAGCCCGCGGGATCCACCATCTCGGCGTCGCGGTCGAGGACCTCGACGCGGCGGTCACGACTTACGAGCGGATCTTCGGCGCTCGGCTCGAGCACCGGGAGACGGTTCCGGACCAGGGCGTCGAGGCGGCGTCCCTGAAAGTGGGCGAGGGCCGCGTCGAGCTGCTCGCGTCGCTCGGCGAGGAGACCCCGGTGGGCAAGTTCCTGAACAAGCGCGGGCCGGGGATGCACCACGTTGCCTACGAGGTCGCCGACGTCCGTGCCGCGATCGACGAGCTCGCGGAGCAAGGCGTCGAGCTCGTCGACGAGGAGCCGCGGCAGGGCCTGTTCGGACTCGAGGTGGCGTTCCTGCATCCCGACGCGGTCGACGGCGTCCTCTCGGAGCTGGTCAGGCATGCCTAGCGACGAGCGTGTCGTGGTGGAGATCGCCTTCGACGGCGGCCAGATCATGGGCGCCCGCCTCACCAGTGCGTCTGCGGACGAGCTCGAGCAGGCGCTCGCCGCCCGCAACGACGGGGCGCTCACCCTCGATGCAGACGACGGGCGCTACACGCTTCCGCTCGGGCGCGTGGTCTACGTGAAGCGGTTCACGCGCGAGGCCAGACTCGGCTTCTCGAGCGGTGCGTAAGGTCGCGTAGTTACGAGTTACGCCCCAGGGGGCATCCCTGGCTCGATGACCCATGAAGCCGGGACGACCGCGCTGAGCCGCGGGGTTTCCTCACAGGAGCTGGGGCGACTCGTCGAGCAGGCGCAGCAGGGCAAACGCGAAGCGCTCGAGGAGCTCTACCTGCTGCACTTCGACCGCATCTACAGCTACCTGCACATGAGCGTCGGCAACCGTCACGACGCGGAGGATCTGACGACGCAGGTGTTCGTGAAGATGCTCGAATCGATCGGCAAGTTCCGCTGGCGTTCGGCGCCCTTCTCTGCCTGGCTGTTCCGGATTGCGCACAACCTCGCAATGGATCACTTCCGGGCCAGCAAGCGCTGGCAGCCCGAGGAGGAGGTGCCCGAGCCCGATCCCGGCGACGGAAGCGCGGCCGAGGAAGAGGCATTCGAGTCGATCGGCCGGCAGAGCATGCTGGAGCTGATCCAGAAGCTCTCCCACGAGCAGCAGCAAGTCCTGACGCTGAAGTTCGTCTTCAACTTCTCGAACGCCGAGGCCGCGACGATCCTCGACAAGAGCGAGGGTGCGATCAAGTCGCTCCAGCACCGCGCGCTGGCCTCTCTCCACCGGCAGATCGCGCCGCCGGAATCGTCACCCTAGGACGCGAGCGTATGGCCCTCTCGGTCGGCATCGTCGGCCTGCCGAACTCCGGCAAGACGACGCTCTTCAAGGCGCTCACTCGGACCGGGGCCTCGGTGCCGGGCAGAGAGAACGTCGGCATGGCGACGATTCCCGACGAGCGTCTCGTCCCGGTCGCGGCCGTCGAGAATGCGAAGAAGATCACACCGGCAGCCCTGCGCGTGATCGGCGTCCCCGGCACCGGCGCCCAGCTACTCGGAAACCTGCGGCAGGTGGACGCCTTGCTCGTCGTCCTCGATACCTGGTCCGGCGCGCGGAATCCGGATGACGACCTCATCACGCTTCAGCTCGAGCTGCTGATCGCCGATCGCGACCACGTCGAACGGCGGCTCGAACGCGTCCGGAAGCAGGCGAAGTCCGGCGATCCTCAGCAGCGCGCCGAGGTGGTGCAGCTCGAGGCCGTGCTCGCCCATCTCGAAGCAGAGCGGCCCCTGTCGGAGTGGCCCGGAGAGTTGCCGTCCGGGCTCGAGCCGCTGACCACGAAGCCGCTGATCGAGGTTCGCAACGGCCCGGGCGGACTGGATGCGAAGCTCGAGGCCGAGCTGGCGGAGCTTCCTGAAGAGGAGGCCGCTGCATTCAGGGAGGGCGCAGCCGGTGCCGTCGGGGAGATCGCGCGGCGGCTGTTCGAGGCCGTCGATCTGATCTCGTTCTTCACGGCCGCCGAGAACGAGACACGCGCATGGCCGCTCCGTCGAGGGCAGACCGCGCTCGATGCGGCGGCGACGATCCATACCGACATCGCTCGCGGCTTCATCCGCTGTGAGGTGATCCGCTGGAACGACCTCACGGAGGCGGGGTCGCGGGCCGAGGTCGTCAAGCGAGGGCAGCAGCGCCTCGAGGGGAAAAACTACGTCGTCGAGGACGGCGACGTGCTGAACATTCGCTTCAACGTCTAGGGCGGCGCTTGCGCGCCGCCCTCGCTTTCGTCACCTAGCAGCAGCCACCGCCGCAGTCGCAGTCGCAACAGGCCACGCCGCCTCCTTTCATCGATGATTGTCGATAGAGATTCCTTCGCGAGACTAGCTGATACATTGATGACCGTCAATGAAGCAGCTGCGCGTCCTCGAGCAACCCTGTTGCGCTCCCGGTGCTCCTCCGCTCGCGAAAGGCTCTGCCCAGGCGCTGGCAGATAGGTTCAAGGCCCTCTCCGATCCCGCCCGGGTCTCGATCGTCAACCTCATTGCCGGCCGGAGCCAGCTCTGCACCTGTCAGCTGACCGCGCCGCTCGGACTCTCGCAGCCGACCGTTTCGCATCATCTGCGCGTATTGAGGGAGGCCGGCCTCATCGAGGTTGCGCTCAAACGCGGCACGATGACCTTCTACCGGCTCGTGCCCGAGGCGATGGAACAGCTCGCGTTCGCGATCGGCGGCGGCCCCGCGCCAGCGGGGGTGCTCGTCACTCGCGAGCGAGCCGCCGCCTGGTAGGGCACACTCATCCCAGAAAATAGGCCGAACGGCCCATTGCGCTCCATACCTCCAATGACGAAAGCTGAAGCATGGACCGGAACATCGCCTTTCTTTGGATCGTCGTCCTCTTCGTCCTCGAGATCAATCACTTCAAGTGGATCTGGTGGACGTACTGGGATTGCCGCCGCTGCGGGCGCAAGAACCACGAATGCCGCGCCTGCGGCCGCAGCTGGCTGATGATGCTCTAGCTGGCGTGGGTCCGAGGCCGATCGGGCCTCAGACCCCGCCCGCTCGTCACCAGGCTCGCTCTACCACCAAGCGCGACGTGACCGGCCGCCGGCTCCGCCGACGAAGAAGCTGATCACGAACAGCAGCGCGGCGATGATCGCGAGGATGAACAGCCAGTGAACTGTGAAGCCCACGCCGAACAGGATGATCGCCAGCAGCGCGAGCAGGATAAGAAGAAGCACGTTCAGACCTCCTTTCTTGCAGGTAGCACAACGGGAAACGTGCCCCATCGGTTGCGCGCTTAACCCGCTTTAGTCGTGTTTAACCCGCTGAAATGAGCACAATGCCGGCCAATGCCAGGGCGATTCCGAGTTCCTGCGACCGATGCACACGCTCGTGCAGAACGGCACGTGCGAGCAGAACCGTCACGACCGGATAGAGCGAGGCGAGGATCGAGACGACGCTGACGAGGCCCTTCGCCGACGCGGCGGCGAAGAAGACGTTGCCGCCGGTGTCGAGGATCCCGATCGAGGCGAGAACCGGCAGATCGGCCCGCCGCGCCCGTGGAGGCCGCAACACCAGCCAGGCGACCGCGATCAGCGTCGTCGACGTGAGGCGGAAGACGAACGCAGCCCAGAGAAAGTCTCCCTGGCTCGCCGCGTGCATCGGGATGTAGTAGCTGCCGAAGGCGAGCATCGCGATCGCGGCCCAGCCAACACCGGCCGCGACAGTGGCCTGTCCGCGGAGCAGACCAGTCGAGGGGCGTAACCGGCGCATAGCGGGTGTGGAGGTTCCCCCACGAGCCTTCGACCGGCGCTCGAACGAGGCGAGTACGACTCCGACCAGCGCGGCTGCGAAGCCGAGCTCCTGATAGCGGCTCGGGTGGTCGCCGCCGGTCAGTCCCCAGATCACCGGTATGGCTGCGCCGGCCCCGGCGATCGGGGCCACGATCGTGAGCGCGCCCGCCGCCATCCCACGGTAGAACGCGATCAGCCCCGTGGTCCCGAGCACCGAGGCCAGGCAGGCCCAGAGAACGGCCGAGCCGGGAGGTCCCTCGCCCCGGACCGCGACCCAGATGCCGAGCAGCGTCAGGCCGATCGGCTGGGCGACGAGCAGGACGGCGACTGGATTCAGCGAGCGGCTCTTGACGCCGCCGAAGAAGTCGCCGACTCCCCATGACGCAGCTGCCGCGAGGGCGAGCGCGGCTGCGAACATTTACGAACCCGTCTTCGAAACAGTCACCTGGTGGCAACAATGCCAACGGGGATGAGCCTGACGCCCCGGCAGAGCCGGGACATCCTCCAGTCGGCGTCGCAAGCGAGCGCCTTACTCGACCGGTCGAGTGGCAGCGACTGCGTCGAGCTGATTCGCGTGGTACAGGACAGCCGCCTCGGCGGTCTTGGCGGCTCGGAGCTCGTGATGCACAGCGACCGCGTGCAGGAGCTCGGCACGGACCTCGGCTTCGAGTGCGGCGGCGCGGTCTTCGATCAGGCGCAGGCCGAGGTGGACGTGGCCGAGCAGGCGGCCCTCGTCGGTTTGGCGGAAACTCGGCGCCGGGCCGAGCTCGCGGGCGCGGCCGAGATCGTGCAAGAGGGCGGCCGCGAGGAGCAGATCCGTGCGCAGCCGCGGATGGAGCTGGGTCGTCTCGCGGCAGATCGTCGCGACCCCCACCGTGTGCTCGAGCAGCCCGCCTGCATAGCCGTGATGCCCGTCGGGGGCGGCCGGGAGCGAGCGCAGCGAGGCACGCAGGGCATCGTCCGCGAGCAGTCTCCCGACTGTCGCCTTCAAGCCGGGATGGACGATCTCGCCGGCCAGGAACTCGAGGAAGCCGTCGAGCTCGTCTGCGTCGCGTCGCATGGCCGGCGCCAGGGCAGCCGGATCGGTCTCTGGAGCCGACTCGAGAGACCGCACCTCGAGCTGGAGCTTGTCGCGGAATTTCTCGACCCGGCCGAGCACGCGGACCGCGTCCCCTTCGGCGAAGCGGGCGTCGAGGAGGTCGACGTCGTTCCAGACGC
>VAXH01000112.1 GCA_005883955.1 Actinomycetota bacterium
CTCGGTTCCACGTTCGCGGACGTCTTTTCGAGGAGAACCTCGCCTACTCGGGCGGTGTCATGTCGGGGAGGACAGCTGTCGCGGACTGGCTCGCGAGCCCGGAACACCGCTCGATCCTGCTCGACCCGACAGTGCGCCGCATCGGTGTCGCGACTCCAATCGGCGCCTTCGGCGGCTTCGCAAGGGCGACCGTGGTCACCGCCGACTTCGCTGGTTAGTCGTACGCGGTTAGTCCCGCTCGAGCAGCTCGCGAACCTCGGCGAACTTCTCGCGTCGCAGGTCGTCTCGCTCGCCGCTCTCGACGCGGCGCACCAGGTCTTCGACGAGCGGCGCCAGCTCGACCGGGTTGAACGGCTTGGTCACGTAGTCCACGCCGCCGAGGTCGATTCCCTTCGCCCGGTCCCTAATCTCCGCGCGCGCGGTCAGGAAGATGATCGGGATGCCGCTTGTCGTTTCGTCGGCGAGCAGTTCCTCCGCGACCTCCCAGCCGCTCGGCCCCGGCATCATCACATCGAGGAGAACGACGTCCGGCCGCTCGGCGCGCGCGAGCTCGAGCCCTTTGTCCCCGTCTGCGGCCTCGAGCACCGTCATGCCCTCGGCCTCGAGGTTGACGCGGCAGAGGAGCCGGATCGGGGCCTCGTCGTCGACGACGAGCACGGTCGTCATGCGCTCTCCTGACCGCTGAGCGCGGCCTGAGCCGCAAGGGGCAGCTCGAAGGCAAAGCTCGACCCCGCACCCTCGCGCGAGTCGACCCACATCCGCCCGCCCATTGCCGTGACAAGGCCGTGGGCAATGAAGAGCCCAAGTCCTGTCCCGGTCGTCGAAGGATCTCGTGCCATGGATTCGCCACGGTAGAACTTCGTGAAGATTCGCCGCTGCTCCTCTTCTGGGATTCCGATCCCTTCGTCGACAACCCTGACTTCGACCATCTCGTCGTTGGCGCGTGCACCCACCGTCACCCGCCCGCCGTCGGGAGAGAACTTGATTGCGTTGTCGACGAGATTCGCGAGGATCTGCCTCAGCTTGTCGGCGTCGGCCTCCGCGTCGAGCGGCTGCTCGGGCAGGTCGACGACGAAGTCGTGCCCGTTCGCGGCGGGCGCCTGCTCCGCGATCTGAACGACGTCCGAGACCACGGCCCTGACATCGGTCGGCGCGAGGTTGACCTGTAGGTCGCCGGTGTCGAGCCGCGCGACGTTGAGGAGCTGGTCGACGATCGTGGTCAGACGGTCGGACTCGGAGGCGATGTAGCCGAGGAAGGTTCGGCGCTCCTCCTCCCCGAAGAGCACGTCTTGGCGGAGCAGCGTCTCGGCGAAGCCGTAGATCGAGGTCAGTGGCGTCCGCAGCTCGTGCGAGACGGCCGTGACGAAGTCCGACTTCATCTGCTCGACGACCCGCTCGGCCGAGATGTCGCGGAAGGCAAAGATCCGTCCGGCGACAGCGCCCGCGGGGTCGCGCATGATCGCCTCGGTCAGCGAAAGCCAGACATCCTCGTCGCCGCGGCGGATCGCGAGGAGGCGGTCTTCACCAACGTCCGCGCTGGTTTCATCGCCGGACGCGAGTGTCCTTTGGAGGACCTGCTCGGTCGAGCGGCCAATCGCATCCGATACTCGGACGCCGGTGATCCGCTCTGCCGCCTCGTTCCAGAGCACGACCCGCCCCTCGCGATCCACAGCCACGATCCCGTCGGCGATGTTCGCGAGAATGGCAACGCTTCGCTCCTTCTCGAGCGCGACGCGCTGGTACAACTCTGCGCTCGCAAGCGCGGCGGAGGCGTTACCCGCAAGCGCCGCGAGCGCCTCGACCTCCTCGGGCTGCCAACTGCGCGGGCGCCGCGCGTAGACCGAGAGGACCCCTTGCATGACTCCCTCGGAGCCGACGAGCGGCACGGCGAGGAATGCACGGTGGCCGACAGCCAGTGCCGGGTCGGATGCGCCGGGCCCTTCGCCTTCGACGTCCCCGATCGCGACCGGTGCCCGCATCTGGATCGCGTCCGCCGCTGCCCACCCGGTGGCGGGCGAACGTGAGTCGAGTAAGCCGTCCGGCACCTCCCCACCCGCTGCGCTGACTACGAGCTCGTCATCTTCCAGCAGACGGACGACGGCTGCGTCGGCGCCGAGCAAGGCGGGGGCCTGCGCCACGATCTCGTCGAGGACTGCTGCCGGATCGAGCTCGGTCGCGAGCAGCGTGCCTGTGCGCGCAAGTTGCTGCGCGAGCCCGCGAGCCCGGCGCTCGCGCTCGTAGAGCTCGCTGCGCTCCAGGGCGCCGCGGGCGGTTCCCGCGAGATTGCGCGCCAACTCGAGGTCGTAGTCGCTGAAGCGGCTCACGTCCTCGAAGAAGACCACGACCAGACCGTCGCGGCCCTCCGGCGCCTGCACCGGCACCGCCAGCAGCGAGCCATAGCCGGCTGCCGACGCGGCCTCGCGCCAGTCCGTGTCGAAACGGTCGTCCTCGGCCAGCGCCGATGCTGCGATCACCGTCCCGTTACGTGCGCACGTTGCGAGCGGCTCGGCGCCCGCGGCTGCGGCACGCTCAACCCTGGCGACAACCTGCTTCGGCAGCCCGTGGCCGGCTGTGAGCTCAAAGGCGTCCTCGCTCGGCATCAGCAGCGCGGAAGAGGCGCCGCCGAGGGCCTCGGCCGCGGCCCGGGCAACCGCGCGCAGCGTCTCGGCCTGGGAGATCGGCACCGCGAGCAGGGACGCGATGTCGTAGAAGGCGCGTTGGATTCTCGCCTGCCGCGAGCGTTCCTCGAAGCTCTCTGCGTTCCGCAGCGCAAGCGCGGCGAGCGTCGCGAAGGCCTCCAGCAACTCGGCATCGGAGCTCGTCAAGGTGCGATCCGCGTGCGTCCCCACGCCGAGGACGCCGCGAATCTGATCCGACCACATCATCGGCGCGACGATCGCGCTCGCGTAGCCCCGATACGCAGGATGCGGAACGGAGTCCGGCAGTGCGCCGTAATCGTTCGAGAGGGCCGGCGCACGCTGGCCGATCGCCCGCCCCGCGAGCCCTTGGTCGGGCGAGAACTCGAAGCCGACGAGCTCCGGCTCCAGGCCGTGCACGGCGGCGCAGCGCAGCGTTCCGCGCTCGCGGTCGAGCAGGTAGCAGTCGGCGGCCTCGCATTCCAGGAGGCGGGCGACCTCATCGACCAGTCGCTGGAGCACGGCCTCGAGCTCGAGCTCGCTGGTGACGACTTGCGCTGCGCTCAGCAGCGCGGACTGCTCGAGCAGGCGCTGCTGGTTCTCGTCGAGCAGCCGCGCGGAGTTGATCGCCAGCGCGAGCTCGCGCCCAACGGACTCGATCAGCGCGATCTCCCCCGCCGACCACGCGCCCGCGGTGGCTCGGTGGAGCCCCAGAACGCCGACCGAGCGGTCGAGGGCGATCATCGGCGTTGCGACGAGCGACTTTGTTCCCAGTCGGCGCAGCGCCTCGGTCGTTCCGAGCTCAGGATCGTCGAGCTCGGGAGCATCGCCGATGTCGGAGACCACGACCGTTCGCCGCTTCAGCGCCGCGAGGTTCGCTGCGGGGAGGTTCTGCGTCTGCGGACCGATCGGCTGCAAGCCCGCGGCGAACCACTCCGCGGCGAGCCGCTGCGGCTCGCCGGGCTCGCCGAGGCGGATGAAGCAGCGGGAAGCCTGGAGCGCGCGCCCGATCTCTGTGACTGCGATTCGGGTACCGTCGGCGAGCCCCTCGACGGATCTCACGCGGCGCGAGATGTCGCCTACCAGGCGCTCGCGCGCGAGAGCTTCGTCCAGTGCACCTGCCGAGCGCGTCCGTTCGAGAGCGAGCGCGGCCTCGGCGGCCAGCGACTGCATCAGCGTCACCTCCTCGCTCGAGAACGCGCGCTTCACAGATGTCGGCGCGGCGACGAGTACGCCGACGATGCGCTCCTCGACGATCAGCGGCACGAACGCCCCGCTCTTGGCCCCGACGGCCTCGACGAGGCGTGGACTCACGAGGGGCGAGGCGGAGCAGTCGAAGACCACCACCGGCGCGGCCTGGAAGTAGGCGCTCGCGATTCCGGAAGGCTCGTTGCGAAGATCGATCCGGACGTCCCGCCACCAGGTGACGTCGACGCCGGCGTCGCGCGCGAGAAAGCCCCTGGCCTCTTCGGCTTCGCCGTCGATCAGAGCCAGGGCGGTGAACTCGAGTCCGAGCACGGATCCGACCTCGTCCAGCAGGACCCGGCCCGCAGCCTCGGGATCAGTCGTCCGCGCCAGCGCGTCGGAGATTGCCGCGACGGCCTCGAGCTCTCGCCCGCGGACCGTGACGAGCTGCTCGGCCTCGCGTGCGCGTGCACCGCCCGAGAGCAGTTCGCCGCGCTCCCCCCAGCGGGCCAGGAAGACGAGCGCCGGCAGGAGCGCGATCACGCTCGCCACGAACGAGAACCAGAGGTGCCCGCCGATCGCATTGCGATTGTCGAGAACAGCAGTGCCGAGAATCGCGGCCGGAATCCCGATGCACGGGAACATCAATGCCAGCGCGAGATCGTTCGCCGTCAGTCCGGCGCGGTCGCGCCAGAGCCTCGGTGCAACTGCGACGGCAACGGCAAGGTAAGCAGCAGCCACCGCAAACAGCGGCACTGCGTTGAACAAAACCGCCTTGGTCTCCGTGCTCACTGGGCCCTAGGGATGATAGGAGCCGCAAACTGGGCCGTCGAGGCGACATCCTGTTGCCTGGCGAGGGACGATGAGCAACAGACGTTCCATTCCAACCCGGGTTACGAGGCCGCGCCGCCAGGTCGCTGCGGCCTCTTATGCTCCGGCGCCGTCAGCGACGCCTCCGGTTTGCCGTGTGTCTCCGGTTTCAAAAGATAGGCCGGTCGGCCTATTGGCAAGGACACCCACGCACGCTAGCGTCTCTCCCACTGGGCGATGCGCACCGTTGGGCGGCATTAACCATGCCTGCGGTGAGCAATTGAGAGGGTCCGCCGCCACGACCCCCCGAGCGGCGGGCCCTTCTCTTTGTCTTTTTTTTTGGATCTGCACGAGGTCGGCAAACTGTGGCCGGGTTGAACGGCCGCGCCGCACAGGTCGGCGCGGCCTCTTCCTTTTGTGTCCCTCTCTTGATGTGACGATTGCGGGTGAGCCGAGCCGGGTTGAGCGGCCGCGCCGCACAGGTCGGCGCGGCCTTTTACGCTCCGGCGTCGCAAGCGACGCCTCCGTGGGATTGGGGGCGGCCTTATTAAAGGGCGTTGAGGTTTCTGTTAAGGCGCGGGGAGTCGGGGCGCGGCGCCGCTACATTGGCCTTGTGGTCAAGCGGGTCTTGCTCGCGGCGCCGCGAGGATATTGCGCAGGCGTCGAGCGAGCGGTGAAGACCGTCGAGCGCGCGCTCGCCCAGAACGGGCCTCCTGTCTACGTCAGAAAGCAGATCGTGCACAACTCGCACGTCGTCGACGAGCTTCGTGAGCGCGGCGCCGTCTTCGTCGGCAGCGTCGAGGATGTGCCCGAGGGAGGGCTCGTTGTCTTCTCGGCGCACGGAATCGCGCCCGCGGTTCGCACCGGTGCGGCCGCGCGCTCGCTGCGGACTGTCGACGCGACGTGTCCGCTCGTGACCAAGGTGCACGCGGAGGCGAAGCGCTATGCCGCCGACGGCTACACCGTCGTCCTCGTCGGGCACGCCGGCCACGAAGAGGTCGAAGGAACGATGGGCGAGGCGCCGGATTCGATCGTGCTCGTCGAATCCGTGGCTGACGCGGAACGGCTCGAGGTCGAAGATCCGCAGCGGGTCGCTTACGTGACACAGACGACACTGTCCGTCGACGAGACCCGCGAGATCGTCGCCGTTCTCCACCGCCGTTTCCCAAGCCTGCACGGGCCGGAGAAGGAAGACATCTGCTACGCGACGACGAATCGCCAGCAGGCGGTCAAGGAACTCCTCCCGCACGTGCAATTACTGGTCGTGCTCGGCTCGGCGAACAGCTCGAACTCGCAGCGCCTCGTCGAGGTCGCGCGGTCGGGCGGCGTGGCAGCCCATCTGATCGAAAACCAAGGCGAGCTGGACGAGAGCTGGCTCGAAGGTGTCGAGACTGTCGGCGTCACCTCTGGCGCCTCGGCGCCCGAGACGCTCATCGAAGATCTCTGCAGCTGGTTCCGCGGCCGCGGCGTGCCTGAGATCCGCGAACTCTCTCAGGCCGAGGAGAACGTCGTGTTCAAGCTGCCGGCCGAACTGCGCCAGTCAGCAGCTTAGGGCGAGTCTAGACAGCGACCGACAAGGCGGCCGCTTCGGTCGCATCCGCGATCTCCCTGGCGACTTCGACGATGTCCCGATTGGCGTTGAACGTCCGTCGCTGACGGTCGGCGCCGTTGCCGCGCGCCAGGATCTCGCGGATTCCCTCCAGCTCGCGTTCCGACCCCAGCTCGCGGGCGTGCGGCTCGACGTCGCGCAGGGTTCGGCGGACGAGCTGGGCGACCGGGACCCGGTTTCGCCGACCGGTCGCGAGATCCATCACCGGCGCCTCGAGCCCGTAGCGGGCGGCGAGCCACTTGTTCTCGGTGGTCAGGATCCGGTGGTAGGAAGGGATCTCGTCGCCGCGGTCGTACCGCTCGCAGTAGTGCTTGACGAGCGCCTGGCAGTACGCCGCCAACGCGACGGCGTCCTCGACGCGGGTGACGGCGTCGCAGATCCGGATCTCGACGGTGCCGAGACGCGGATGTAGCCGGATGTCCCACCAGATGTGCGTGTAGTCCGCGATGCAGCCGGTCTTCTCCAGCTGGCCGACCACCTCCGCGTAGTCGGCGTAGTCCTTGAAGCGCGGCGGCGGGCCGGACCGCGGAAAGGCGGCGAAGACGATCTGCCTGCTCGAGGAGAGACCCGTCGCCTCGCCGCGCCAGAACGGCGACGACGCAGAGAGGGCGAGCAACGAGGAGATATGCGCGAGCAGACCGTTGACGACCTGGATCGCCTTCTCGGGATCGTCGACCGCGACGTGGATGTGGAGGCCGAAGATCAACTCGCGCCGCGCGACGTACTGCATCTGGTCGATCAGGTGCCGGTAGCGGTCGCGGGCCGTGATCCGCTGCCGCTCGAAGAGGCTGAAGGGATGTGTGCCCGCCGAGCCGACGCGCAGGTTGTCCTCGCTCGCGACCCCCGCCACGTAGGCACGTAGGCGCCGCAGCTCGCGGTCGATGTCGCCCGCAGTTCGGCAGACCGGCGTCGCGATCTCGAGCACCGACTGCATCAGCTCCGGGTTGATGTGCGTTTCGAGCTCGTGTCCGGAGATCGCTGCCAGGACGGTGTCGATGTGCTGGACGAGGTCGAAGGTCTCGCCGTCGAGCAGCATGTACTCCTCCTCGACGCCCAGCGTGTAGGGCTCGCTCCGGCCGAACGCATGGTCGAGGACGCTGCCCCCAGGCGCGAAGCTCTGGCCCGTGATCGTCGCCGGATAGATCTGCTTCATCGCCGCAAGTATCCCTCTTTTGCTGCGGTTTTCAGTCCGCGGGGACGACGGCGTCCGCTTCGATCTCGACGAGGAACCGCGGGTCGAGCAGGCCCGTGATCACGAGCATGGCGCTCGCCGGTCGAATCTCGCCGAAGACCTCGCCGTGGGCGCGGCCGATCTCCTGCCAGTCGTCGGCCGCGGTGATGTAGACGCGGGTGCGAACGACGTGCTCGGGACGCGCGCCGAGCTGGGCGAGGGCGTCGAGGATGATCTCGAGGCACCGTCGCGCCTGGGCATACGCCCCGGTGGGCGGAGGCGCGCCGTCGGGCATGACGGCGGCCGTTCCGGAGACGTGAATCTGGCCGCCGACCCGAACGGCGCGGGAGTAGCCGACGAGCGGCGCGTACGGCGAATCGGCGGGCACGAGGCGGCGCTCCACTGAGGCTAGTATCGCCGCGCGTGGAGGCGCTGCGGCAGGTCGGGGAGTGGCCCGTGGGCACAGCGGCTGTAGGGGTGACCGCTGCGAGCGCCGAAGTGGGCACGACCGGCGACAAGACCGCGATGTTTCCCTTCGCCTCGGTCACGAAGCTGCTGACGGCGCTCGCCTCGCTCGTGGCGGCCGAGGAAGGCGTGGTCGAGCTGGACGAGCCGGCGGGTCCGCCCGGCTCGACCGTCCGGCACCTGCTTGCGCACGCGTCCGGGCTCCCGCCTGAGGGTGAGCTTCCGATCGCGCAGCCCGGCGCGCGGCGGATCTACTCGAACTCCGGTTTCGAGGTGCTGGCGAAGGTGGTCGCCGTCCGAGCCGAGATGCCCTTCGGGCTGAGCGCCTCGCTGGACGGCTCGCCGGCCTCCGGCATCACCGGCACGCTCGGCGACCTGCTCGCCCTCGGGCGCGAACTCCTGGCGCCGAGGCTGATCGCGCCGGAGACGCTGACGGAAGCGACCGCGGTCGCCTTCCCTGGCCTCACCGGCGTGTTGCCCGGCTTCGGCCGCATGGAGCCGAACGACTGGGGGCTGGGCTTCGAGCTCCGGGACGAGAAGCGGCCGCACTGGACCGGCGAACGAAACTTCCCGCGCACCTTCGGCCACTTCGGGCAGAGCGGCAGCTTCCTCTGGGTCGACCCGAATGCGGGCCTGGCATGCGGGTGTCTGTCGGACCGGGGCTTCGGTGACTGGGCGAAGGAGGCCTGGCCCCGACTCTCGGATGCTGTCCTCGCCGAATCGAGCGGGACCGGCGCAGCCGTCTAGCCAGTCGGGCATCCTAGGCGTCCGTGGCGGACGCGCCTCTCACGCGTGCCGAGCGGCGGGCGAGCCTTAAGCGGTGGCGTCGGATCGCGATCGCGACTCTGCTGCTCGCCGCCGCCGCAGGCGCAGCCGGGGTCTGGGCGGCCACTGCGGATCACGACGACCGCGCGACTTCGACTCGACCGGCCGACAGGAAACCGGCGGCTCGGCGGCAAGCGCTGCCGAGCGGTCCGCTGCGCATCGGTTCGCGCGCGGCCGGCTCGCTCGCGGCCCCGATTCAAGACGCGGCGGTCGCGACGTTCGGACGCCGGATTCTCCTGCTCGGCGGGCTCAACTCCGCCGACACCTCGACCGCAGATGTCCGGATGATCGTCGGTGGCCGCACGCGGACGATCGGTCGACTGCCGACCGTCTTCCACGACGGCGCGGCAATCCGACTCGGGTCGTTCGCCTACGAATTCGGCGGCGGTGACGGAGTCCGCCAGCTCGACCAGATCCTCCGTGTCGACCCGGTGACTGGTGGGACGACTCGAGTCGGGACGCTGCCGGCCCCCAGCAGCGATCACGCTGCCGCAGTGCTCGCCGGCGAGGCGTACGTCGTCGGCGGATACACGGGCGCGAACTGGCTCAACACCATCGTGGGCTGGCGCCCCGGCCAGGGTGCTCAGGTCGTCGCCCGTCTGCCGACGCCGCTCCGCTATGCCGCGGTGACCGCCGTCAAAGGGAAGGTCATCGTCGCTGGTGGATCGCTTCCGAACGGGACCGCGAGCCGCGCGGTCTACGTCTTCGATCCACGTACTCGTGCTCTGCGTCGCCTCGGCAATCTGCCTTCGCCGACGACCCACGCCGGCGCGGTTGCGCTCGGCGACCGGGCGCTCGTAATCGGCGGCCGCTCAGCCGGGCCGAACACACCGACCGGCAGGATCGTCGCAGTCGATCCCGTCAGCGGCCGGATCCGCGTCGTGGGACACCTCCCCCATCCGCTCTCCGATGCAGCCGTCACGACGTTGGGTCGAGCGGTCCTGGTCGCTGGGGGCCGTAACCACTTGACTGTGGCTGGGCTGACGAGGCTGGCCGTCGTCAAGGCGCACGCCCCGCGAGCAAGGCGTTCATCGCGCCGGCGCGCGACACCCTTGGCGTTCAACGTCTACGCCCACGACGGCGTGAACGATCTCAGCCCGACCGTTCGAAACGTACCGCCGCGCGTTTATGTCCCGAACAGCGCAAGCAACACGGTGGACGTGATCGACCAGCGGACCTTCAAGATCGTCGCGCACTACCCGGTTGGTCTGCTCCCCCAGCATGTGACGCCTTCGTACGACCTCAAGACGCTCTGGGTCGACAACGATGTCGGCAACAGCCTGACGCCCCTCAGCCCCGTCACCGGGCGGCCGGAGGGCAAACCGGTGCCCGTCAGCGATCCCTACAACCTCTACTTCACCCCGGGGGGCCGCTACGCGATCGTGGTCGCCGAACGGGAGCACCGGCTCGACTTCCGCTTCGCCCACACGATGAAGCTCCACCGCGCCCTCCACGTGCCGTGCAGCGGCGTCGACCACATGGACTTCTCCACGGACGGACGCTTTCTCCTCGCCAGTTGCGAATTCTCGGCCGAGATGATCAAGGTCGACGTACGGCGGGAGCGCGTGGTCGGCGTCGTGCACCTACCGCGCCCCAGCGCCATGCCGCAGGACGTAAAGCTCTCACCCGACGGGAAGTTGTTCTACGTCGCGGATATGGCCTCGAACGGCGTCTGGGAGATCGATCGGACAGGCCGGCACGTGCTCGGCTTCATCCACACCGGTGCCGGCGCACACGGGCTCTATCCCAGCCGCAACGCGAAGTTCCTCTACATCACCAACCGGAACGAGGGCACGATTTCGGTGCTCGACTTCGCCACCCGAAAGCTCGTCGCCAAGTGGAACGTCGGCGGCAGCCCCGACATGGGAGGCGTTTCCGCCGACGGCAAGGTGCTATGGCTATCGGCGCGCTACAACGCGCAGGTCTATGCGATCAGCACGAAGAACGGCCGCGTGCTCGCACGAATCCCGGTCGGCTATGGGCCGCACGGAGTATGTGTCTGGCCACAGCCGGGCCGCTACTCGCTTGGCCATACGGGGATCCTGGTCAGCGCACGCACCGAGGCGGTGCGGGGCACGTCCATCGTCAGCGCGACCTCGCCGAAGTAGTCGCCCGGCCGCAGGACTCTCCGCGGCCCGAGCGAGGCCTGGCTGACCGTGAACATCCCGGTCAGAACGACGTAGAAGCGGTCCCCGTCCTCCCCTTCCTCGACCACCGCGCCGCCGGCGTGCACCTGCTCGCGGCGCATTCTCTGAGCAAGCCGGACCAGCGTCTCGCCCGGAAGCTCGGCGAGCAATCCGATGCGTTGGAGCTCGGCTAGGCCGGCCGGGACGAACTTCGGACTCATCCTGTAGGTGTACACCTACAGCAATGGCTGAACTCGACGGCTGGAGACTCTGTCCGCGCTGCGGCGGGGAGCTTGCAGGCGATGCGGCGCGCCTTACCTGCGGCGCTTGCGGTTTCATCGTCTACGCAAGCTCGAAGCCGACGGCCGGCGCGCTCTGCATCGACGACGGACGCGTTCTGCTGACGCGCAGGGCGCACCCACCGTTCGAGGGCTTCTGGGACATCCCGGGTGGCTTCCTCGAGGAGGGCGAGGACCCGCTCGACGGGCTCCGCCGGGAATTGAAGGAAGAGACTGGACTCGATGTTGAACCGCAGCGCTTCCTCGGAATCTGGATCGACCGCTACGGCGGCGACTCGACAGCGGAGGCGACGCTGAATCTGTACTGGACCGCCCGCGTCGTCGGCGGGAAGGCGGCGCCGGCCGACGACGTCGCCGAGCTTCGCTGGTTCGGCCGCGACGAGCTTCCCGCGGCGAACGACCTTGCGTTCCAGAATGTTCGGCTCGTACTAGCGGCCTGGCGGGACGAGCACTCGTAAGGCCTGCGGGTCGAGGCGGCAGGCAAGCGGCATCTGCAGCTCCACCGGTTCGCCGTCGATGGCGGCTTGCAAAAGAGGTGGCCCGTCGAGCTCGAACGTCCTGCCGACGCGCTCGTCCCATGCGGTCGGCAGCAGCCCGCCGGCGGAGTAGAGATGGAGGCGCCCCTCGGTCAAGTTCGGCCGGGCGCCCAGGTCGAACAGCCGCAACTCGTAGGCATTGTTGGCGACGAGCACGACGCGCGCCGACAGCGGCTTCCCATCGACGAGAAGCCTCAGCGAACGCGGGTGGGCCGGCATGCGCAACAGTGCCCGAAGCCCGGCCAGCGCGTCTCGCCGGCGGCGGTGCGCCTCGCGCCGATGGACGAGCGAGGCGTAGGCACCAAAGGAGACGTTGTTCAGGAACAGCCGTTCGCCCGCTCGACCGACGTCGATCCGCCGCTCGTCGCCGCCGAACGCCGCGAGCGCGGCGACCGGGTCGGCGCGGTCGAGGCCGAGGTCGCGCGCGAAGTGGTTCCGTGTCCCGAAAGGGACGCAGACGAACGGCAAATCGCGCTCGATCCCGATCTGGGCGACTCGCGCCAGCGACCCGTCGCCGCCCGCGATGCCGAGGACGTCTGCGCCCGCTTCACGCGCGAGCGCCGCTGGATCGTCGTCTGAGCGGAGCACACGCGGCTCGATTCCTCGCTCCCGCGCTGCGGCAGCAAGCCCGTCGGCGCTCGGCCGGCCCCCTCCGGAGCGTGGGTTGATCAGGAGAAAGCCCGCCAAGACCCGAACGAGCATAGGCCCTATGGCCAGCTAATTTAGGCCGTTCGGCTCATGTCAACGGGGCACTTTCGGGCCGATCATTCAGTTCATGAGTGATCGCGGCTTTCACCGGATCGAAGCGGACCTCGAGGACAGCTGGCTGGAGGACTGGGCCGGCGTCGGGATTGCGGAGCTTGAGGCGTACCTCGCCAAGCACGCCGCTTTCATCTCGTACCTCGAAGACGCGAAGCATTAACCCCGGCGAATAAAAATGCCGTCCGCGGGGAAGCTTCCCCGCGGTGAAGCTGAGCTACCTGATCCGCGGGCTGCCTGGACACCCGCTCCACCCGCCTTTGACCGACGCGACGATCGGCGCCTACACCGCCGCCACGGTGATGGGCTTCGCGAGCATCGTCGGAGTCGCCGAGAAAGGCGCGGCGCACGGCTGGTGGCTCGCGCTCATCGTCGGCCTGATCTTCACGGTGCCGACTGCCCTGAGCGGATTCGCTGACTGGCTGACGATCGAATGGGGCAGCCCCCTCTGGCGCACCGCGAGCACCCATCTCCTCGCAATGGTGACGGCGACCGTCTTCTTCCTGATCGCGGCCCTCGTCGGACACAGCGGCTACACACACGGCGCTGTGCGCACTGCCCCGTACATCCTGACCCTGGTCGGCTTCGGAGCGATGACGCTTGGCGGCTGGTTGGGCGGCACAGTCGTGTTCGTCCACGGTATGCGTGTGCTCAACCTCGTAACGGAACCCGCCGCACGCGCGGCCTCGCCGCTGCCGAAGCCGGAGAAGGAAACAGCCGAAGGCGCCTAGGCAGCTTCGGCGAGACCGAGCGACTTCTCGAGCGCGCCCTTGGGCTGGGCGCCGATCGCCGCCGCAGCGGGCTCGCCCTCGCGGAAGAGGATGATCGTCGGGATCGAGACGACTCCGTACTTCTGCGCGAGCGAGGGCTCTTCGTCGATGTTCACCTTGACGAGCTTCAGGTCGCTCTCCCGCTCCTCGACGATCTTGTCGAGCACAGGCGAGACCGCGTGGCACGGCCCGCACCACTCGGCCCAGAAGTCCACGATCACCGGCTTGTCGCTCTGGAGGACCTCCTGCTCGAAGCTCGATTCTGTTACAGCAGTGCTCATTCGATGTTCCTTTCCTTTGTCGTCCCTGAGTGAAACGCGTCTCGGGGAGCCGTTGTTCCCCGCGCCTAGAATCGCAGGATGGAGCAGTTCTTCACGCCGCTGCCACCGGTTCCGGACCATCCTCGGCTCGAGGAGGAGATTCTGCAGTGGTGGGAGGACAAACACGTCTTCCAGCAACTGCGTGAGCAAAACCGCGTCGGGCCGAAGTTTCGGTTCATGGACGGGCCGATCACCGCGAACGCGCCCGCGGGCGTTCACCACGGCCTCGGCCGGACGCTGAAGGACGTCTTCCAGCGCTACAAGGCCCTCCGCGGCCACGACCTCCGCTACCAAAACGGCTTCGACTCGCAGGGCCTCCATGTCGAGGTGCAGGTGGAGAAGGGCCTCGGGCTGAACTCGAAGCGCGAGATCGAGGAGTACGGGATCGCCGAGTTCGCCCGGCGCTGCCGCGAGTTCGTCGCGCACTTCGCCGGCGTCCAGACCGAGCAGTCGAAGCGGCTCGGGATGTGGATGGACTGGGAGAACTCGTACTTCACCTTCAGCGACACGAACATCGAGTACATCTGGCGCTTCCTCAAGAACATCCATGAGCGCGGCTGGCTGTACATGGGCCATCGCTCGACGCAGTGGTGCCCGCGCTGCGGCACGTCGCTCTCGAAGCACGAGCAGGCCGGCGACGAGAACTACGAAGAGCTGGAGCATCCGTCGCTCTTCGTCCGCTTCCCGCTCGTGGAGCGCGAGGGCGAGGCGCTCCTCGTCTGGACGACGACGCCGTGGACCCTGCCGGCGAACGTCGCCGCGGCCGTCAAGCCCGATGCGGCGTACGGGCGAAACGAGAACGGCGACTGGGTCTCCGTCGAAGTCTTCCCCGACCGCGAATATGTCGAGCGTCTGCGGGGCGAGGACCTCGTCGGGCTCCGCTACCACACGCCGTTCGAAGATCTGCCAGCGCAAGAGGGTGTCGAGCACCGCGTGATCCCCTGGGACGA
>VAXH01000067.1 GCA_005883955.1 Actinomycetota bacterium
GAAGGGGGGCTTGATGCTGATCGCAACGACAAACGAGATCGCTGGACACGAGACCGAGGAGGTGTACGGCGAAGTCTTCGGGTTGACGGTGCGCTCGCGGAACGTCTTCTCCCAGTTCGGCGCCGGACTGAAGTCGATGGTCGGCGGCGAGCTGAAGGGAATGACGAAGGCGCTCGTGGACAGCCGCCAGCAGGTGATAGACCGCATGGTCGAGGCGGCGGAGGCGAAGGGTGCGAACGCCGTCGTCGGCATGCGCTTCGACACCTCGGAGATGGGCGACACCTGGACGGAGATCTGCGCCTATGGAACGGCTGTGCGGGTGCGCAAGGCTTGATCCGCGCGGTCATCTTCGACCTCTGGGACACGCTCGTCGACTTCGACCCGGTTGCCGGACGCGCCTTTCAGGATCGTGTCGCGGAGCGTCTCGGTCGCGATCCGGACGAGTTCGCTGCTCTCTGGCTCGAGGGCCGCGCGCAGCGCGAAAGCGGGACGCTGCATGACTACCTGCTCAACATCGGCGCTCCGGAGGAGCTCCTAGACGATCTGGTCACGCTGCGGCGCGACTCGACTCGTAGCCTGCTCCGGCCGCGGTGCGGGGCCGTCGAGACGCTCGAAGAGCTTCGGACGCTCGGGCGGCGGGTCGGCCTGATCACGGTCTGCAGCGAGGATGTCCCGGACGTCTGGAGCGAGACGCCGTTCGCGGGTCTCTTCGACGCCACCGTCTTCTCGTGCTCGGTCGGCCTGCGGAAGCCAGATCCGCGGATCTACCGCCTCGCGTGCGCTGAGCTGGGGGTCGCGCCAGACGAGGCGATGTTCGTGGGCGACGGCGCCAACGATGAGCTTGCGGGTGCGGAGCGGGTCGGCATGCGCGCGGTTCTGATTCACCGCGCCGGCGAGGAGCCGCCCTGGGACGAGGTGCGCGACTGGCAGGGGCCGCGCATCACCGCGATCCCGCAAGTCTTGTCACTGCTGGCCGAGTAGCGGTACGGGTTAGGTCGGCCCGAGCCGTGGGAAAGAGGCGTCTGGGCCATGGCCCCGGCAGGCGCGAAAGCGGAGGTTGTCGACGACTGCAAAGGGGTGGTGAACCATGGACGCCAGCAGGTGGGTAATGGGCGCTGTCCGGTCGCGGCGGAGGGTGCGTCCGGTACGGATCGTCGTCTCGTTTCTGGTGGTGGCCTGGGTCGCTTCCGTGGGGAGCCTTGACCCCCATCGAGCACCTGGTCGTGATCTACCAGGAGAACCATTCCTTCGACAATTACTTCGGGACTTACCCCGTGGCAGCGAATCCCCAGGGAGAGCCTGCTTTCAACGCCAGGCCAGACACCCCCACGGTAAACGGGCTCTCGGAAGCGCTGTTGACAGACAACCCGAATTCGGCGAATCCCCAGCGCCTGGACCGAAGCCAGGAGATCACCTGCGACAACAACCACAACTACAAGCCAATGCAGGCCGCCTACGACGGCGGGCTGCTCGACAAGTTCGTGCAGGCGGTCGGTCCCACCTCCAGCGGCTGTGATCCGACTCTGACCATGGACTACTACGACGGCAACACGGTGACGGGGCTCTGGGACTACGCCCAGCGCTTCGCGATGAGCGACAACAACTTCGCCGGCACCTTCGGACCCTCCGTGCCGCAGGCGCTGAATCTGATCAGCGGGCAGACGCACGGCGCGATCTCGTCTCGGGCCACCTCCGCAGTGGCCAACGGCACCCTGATCGGAAACCTGCCGCCGGCGCATGACGACTGCGACGCAAGCGGAGCCGTCAACCCGACCACCCTCGAAATGGCCGGGTCCAATATCGGCGACCTGCTGAACGCCAAGGGCATCACGTGGGGCTGGTTCACCGGCGGGTTCAAGCCGACGTCATACGTGAACGGCAAGGCTGTCTGCGGCTCGACCCACGACAACATCGCCGGTGTGCCGCAGAACGACTACTTCAACGGCGAGGACGACCCGTTCCAGTACTACCCCTCGACCAACAACGCCCACCACGTGCCTCCGAGCTCTGTGGCGAAGATCGGCTCGAGCGACCAAGCCCGACATCAGTACGACCTGTCGGACTTTTGGGCCGCAGCAGATTCAGGTCATATGCCGGCCGTGTCCTTCTTGCGAGCGCCGAGCTACGCGCAGGGCCATCCGGGCTACTCCGATCCGCTCGACGAGCAACAGTTCCTGGTGACGACGATCAACCGGCTGGAAAAGCTTCCCGCCTGGAGGAGCACGGCCGTCATGATCACCTGGGACGAGTCCGACGGCTGGTACGACCACGTAATGCCCCCGATCGTCAGCCCCTCCAACGATCCGGCAAACGACGTCCTGGACGGCTCGGGCTTGTGTGGGACGCCGAAGCCGGGCGCCTACCTGGACCGGTGCGGATTCGGCCCACGGATCCCGCTGCTCGTGATCTCGCCTTGGTCGAGGACGAACTTCGTCGACCACTCGGTGATCGCTCAGAGCGCGATCATCCGGTTCATCGAGGACAACTGGTCCCTGGGCCGGATTGGCGATCAGTCATTCGATGCGATCTCGGGGACGCTGGCCACCATGTTCGACTTCCGCCATCCGCACCCGCAGCGCCTCTTCCTCGATCCTTCTACGGGGGAGGTCTCCTCGCACTGACTGGTCCCGAGTCTCCCCGTGGTTAGCCCCTGAGGGCCTTCGCGGCTGCGTCGTGGAGGGCCACGCGGTAACGCCAGAACGCGCGGCCGGTCGCGAGCAGCCGCTCCCTCAACGGGCCCGACAGCTCGGGCAGGGTGCCCCAGCGGGCCGCCTGAATCTCCTCGTTGTCCTGCGGGCTGAGCTCGTCATTCTCGGTCGTCGCGCTGAAGACGTGCGTGCGCCAGTGAACGTCGTATCGTCGGCCTGGTTGTAGTCCACGTCCGTGACCACGAGAGACCGCAGTCGGAGCGGCCACGCCGGCGGAGCCGGCACGGCCTCGAGGAGGCATCGCAAGCGATGCCTCGGGCACGTAGACGAAGCGCGCTGTGGCGTCGACGAGATACCGCTGGAGCTGGACCCGCAGACCGGTCTCCTCGAGCGCCTCCCGCTGCACGCCGGCGACGAAGTCCTCGCCCGGCTTGACGCCGCCGCCGGGCGGCCGCCAGATGTCGGCCTCAAAGCCGGGCTTGCGGATCAGCGCCAGCCGCTCCCGGTTGAAGATGAACAAGGTCACGTCGTGCGTGCGGTTCGGGTTGTAGGTCGCCAGCGAATGCTCACGCTCCGAGATCTCGCCCTCCCACTCGAGCCGCACAGGCTCGCCGTAGCGCTCGCGCAGCGGGGCGAGCATCGCCTCATCGACATGCACGAGGCCGATGGTACGGTCCGAAAACCATGCCCCGCGTTCGCCGCTTGCGCCGCGAGGCTCCCACGCTCGAGCTGCTCGCCGCGACCCTGCCGGAGCTGCGGCTCGGCCTCTCGGACTCCGGCGCCCGCACCCTCGCCTACGAGGTCTTCGAGAAGCTCGGCTACGGCGCCGTCGCGGTCACGGACACGAGCCGAGTGCTGGCCTTCGTCGGCGCCGGCGCCGATCATCACGCCCCGGGCGACGTCCCCATCCGCCCGGTCTTCGAGGCGCTCGCCGAGGACGAGACCCGCGTCGCGCCGCTTGCGCTCCGCGTCGCGTGCGGGCATCGGGCCTGCCCGCTCGGGGCGGCGGCGATCGTGCCGCTCCGGCTCAGCGACGGCCCGGTCGGCGCGCTGGTCGCCTACGCGACCGACGGCGCGCCGCTCGCCGACGACGACGTCGATCTGCTGACCTCGCTCGGCGACCAGCTCTCCGCGCAGCTGCAGCTCTCCGAGCTCGCCGGCTCCGCCCGGGCCGCCGCCTCGGCGGAGCTGAAGGCCCTGCAGGCGGAGATCGAGCCGCACTTCCTCTTCAACTGCCTGAACACGATCGCGAGCTTCATCCGTACCGATCCCGACCGCGCCCGCGAGCTGATCCTCGCTTTCGCGGACTACTGCCGCTGGACGCTCGCCCGGCCCGGCGAGTTCATCACGCTCGCCGAGGAGCTCAAGCACGTCCAGAGCTACCTGGCACTCGAGCAGGCGCGGTTCGGGCCGCAGCTCGAGGTCGAGATCGATGCCACACCCGACGCGCTCGCGGTGCGCCTGCCGCCGTTTCTCGTCCAGCCGCTTGTCGAGAACGCGGTCAAGCACGGCAAGACCGAGCGGCCGTTGCGGCTCGTCATCCGCGCCCGTATCCGGCGCGGCCGCCTGCGCGTGACTGTCCGAGACGACGGCCGCGGGATCGCCCGTGAGGCGCTCGACCGCGTCCTCGAGCCGCGCGTCGGCGAGGGTGACGGCGCCGGGCTTGGTCTGGCGAATGTTCACCAGCGGCTGACTGCGTTCTACGGCGAGGGCGTGCGGCTGAAATCGGGCGGCTTCGGCACAGTCGTCCGGCTCGACGTTCCGGCTAAATGAGGCGTCGCTTGCGATGCCGACCTGGAGGCTCTGGTGGCTTCGCCGCTGCGGCCGTCCAAACCCGGCTCTTGGATTCACTTCGGCGGAAAGTGCGGGAGGGCGCAGGATGAGTATCCGGGCGCTGATCGTCGACGACGAGGAGCCGGCCCGGGGCGAGCTTCGCTACCTGCTGGCCGCGCACCCCGAGGTCGAGGTGGTCGGGGAGGCCGCTACCTCCGCAGAGGCGCTCGCCCTCGCCGGGAGCGTCCGCTACGACGTCGTCTTCCTCGACATCGAGCTGCCGGGGATGACCGGCCTCGAGGTGGCGCGGCTCGTGCTCGACCGCAGCGAACGGCCCAGGGTCGTCTTCGTCACGGCACACGACCGCTACGCCGTCGACGCCTTCGCCGTCGAGGCTTTCGACTACCTCGTCAAGCCGGTCGAGCCCGAGCGGCTGGCGCGGGTGGTCGAGCGCCTGTTGCAGGCGCGCACCGGCGAGGCTCCAGCGGTCGAGAAGATCGCGGTCGTGAGCGCGGCCGGCGCGAAGACGCTGCTCGACTACGACGCCGTCTACTGGATCGAGGCGGACGGCGACTACAGCCGCGTGCACACCTACGACCGCGCCTACCTCTCCACCTCGTCGCTGCGCGAGCTGGGGGAAGCGCTGCCCGCTGCCCGCTTCTCGCGGATCCACCGGAGCCATCTCGTCAATCTCGGCAAGGTCGCGGCCGTCCGCCGGGGAGGTCCCGACCGGCTCCGGCTCGTGCTCGACGACCGGCAGCAGACCGAGCTCGACGTTGCCCGCCGCCAGACGCGCGCGTTGCGCGAGCGCCTGCGCGTCTAGAGAAGGCGGAGCAGCTCGACGAGCGCGGCCGGGCTCTCGACCACGATGTCCGCGGCCTCGCGCAGTTCAGGCGGGCCTTCCACGGAGGCGACGGCGATTCGTACCGAGACGTCGAGCCCATCGAGCCCGCGGAAGGCGTCGAGGTCGGTCGTGTCGTCGCCCGCATACAGCGCCCGCCGTAGCCCGCGGGGCTCCAGCAGCGCCCGCACGGCCGTCCCCTTGTCGGCGGCGACGGGCGGCCGCACCTCCAGTACCTTGCGGCCGAACTGGGCCTGGAGCCCAAGGGCCGTCGCTCGCTCGGCGACGCCGCGCAGGATGGCCAGGGCCGCCTCTTCGTCCTCGGCCCCGCGGTAGTGAAAGACGACCGCCAGGCCCTTGTCCTCGACCGGCCAGTCGACGCTCTCGGCGAACTCCTGCAGCGGTCCGCGCCAGCGCTCCGCCTCGGGCGCGAGCTCCAGCCCGTGCACGCCGACGTAAACGGGGCCGTCGACGCACACGACCTTTCGGGCGTCCACGCCCGTCCGACCGCTGATGCACGCGACCAGCGCGTAGCGGGCGACCAGGCGGCGAAGCTCGGCTCGCGTCTCGTCCGGAACGCTCGCAAGCTCCGGTCGCGCGACGATCGGAGCGAGCGTCCCGTCGACGTCGAGCATGATCGCCGCCTCTGCCGGGTTCGCGGCAAGCACCTCGAGCAGAGGCTCGGAACCCACGGCCATACGATACGAGTTGCCACCCATTTCTCGACTTTGACGAGCCAGTTTCCATCGATCGGGTGAAACGGCCGAGCCGGCAAAGCCGCCTCGGCCTTCTCAACGGCGTCGCGAGCGACGCCTCGGTGGTGCGCCTGCTCGGGATCGGCCTCGTCGCCGGTGTCTTCAGCGCGCTGTTCGGCGTGGGCGGGGGAATCATCATCGTTCCGCTGCTGGTCGCTGTCGTCGGCTTTGACGGACGGCGCGCGACCGGAACGTCGCTCGCGGCGATCGGGATCACCGCCGGCGCTGGCGCTGTCGCCTACGGGCTCCACGGAGATCTGAAGATCGGCTCGGCCGCGCTGATCGGCCTGCCGGCCGCGCTGGGGGCCGTCGCGGGCGTGACGCTGCAGCAGCGGCTCCAGACGCGGACGCTGACGATCGGGTTCTCGCTGTTCCTGACGGCGGTCGGGATCCGCCTGCTCGTCTGATGGAGATCCTGGCCGCGCTCCTCGGCTTGCTAGGCGGGATCCTCGCCGGCCTGTTCGGCGTCGGCGGCGGGATCCTGTTCGTGCCGACGCTCGTCCTCGTGCTCGGGCTCACCCAGGTGCACGCGGAGGCGACGTCGCTGCTGGCGATCCTGCCGGCCGTGGTCGCGGGCGCCTGGCGGCAGCAGCGCTACGGCAACGTCGACTGGCGCGCAGCGCTGATCGTCGGCCTCGGCTCGATCGCCGGCGTCGAAGGCGGCGTCGAGCTCGCGAAGGCGTTGTCCGAGGACGTATTGCGCCGGCTCTTCGCCGTCTTCATGTTCGTCGTCGCCGCCAGTCTCGCGTGGCGTGCTTTCCGCGCGCAACCGGCCTATCCTTCAGACGATGACAGCGATCGGAGCCGGGGCCCATCCTTCCGTCGGGTTTAGCTGTGACTCGGCCTGAGGAAGTCTGGATCCCGCTCGTCGACGAGCCGATCGGCACGATTGTCGCGCAGATCCAGGCAGATCATGCCGAGATCGACGCGCTCGTCGACACGCCGCAGCGGTTGCTCGCGTTCAGGACCTTCGCGTACATCCGGGTCGGTCTCGTCCTCGGCGAGCTGCTGCTGGAGAACGACATCGAGCCCTACGACGGCTCCGAAACGTGGATCGACCAGTTGCTCGACAACCCCGAGCACAAGGCGCGCGTCGTCGAGGAAGTCCGGGCGGTCGCCGAACAGGTTGCCCGGGACGTCTCCGACGATGCGCCTCTGGGGCCGGACGAGGGAGCGCGCGAACGCTTCGTCGAATTCGCCCGTCGCCGGCTCGAACAGAGCTGATCGGTTACGCCGTTCGCAGGCTGGGCCATAATGGGTCGTAGCGATGCGGCTTCCGCTTGCTTTGGCGCTTGCGTCTGTCTTGCTGCTCGCCGGCTCAGCGGGCGCGTCGTCACCCGGCTCGCAGGCCGGCGCGACGGCAAGCGCATACGGGGTCAAGATCGTGCCGGGCGCGACCTCGACTTCGGTGTCGGCGCCGCCGAATGCGGTGGGCTTCACGTCGGGGTTTGCGTACCCGAGCGACGGCTCCGTGCTGACGACTGGCCCCATCTCGGTTTCCGCGAACACCGATGTCGGGGCGAATGCGCGATCGATCGCCTCGAGCTCGGTCAGCTCGCTCTCGCTCTTCGGCGGTGAGGTCACCGCGTCGAACATCACAGGTCATGCCAACGCGTCCACGAGTGGGCAGAGCGCGACCGGGAGCCTCGCGGGCGCGGCCGTCAGCGGGCTCACGGTCGGCGGCGTTGCCCAGACGGCGAGCCCCAACGGGCGTGTCGCGCTCGGCGACTGGGGCTACGCGATCACGCTCGAGCAGGCCGAGGTCCGGTCCCCGGCCGGCAAGACGCAGAGCTACCGGGGCTACGTCACCGGGCTCGACATCCACCTGACCGCCGACCACGGCGGGCTTTCCGCCGGGAGCGAGATTCTCGTCGGCTACGCCGAGTCCTGGGCGCAGGCCGCAACGCCGCAGCCGGTACCACCGCCCGCTCCGGGCAAGGCGACCGCGAAGAAGAAGACGAAGCCCAAAGCGCCGGCGTCGAAGACCGGCAAGCTGCAGAACCTCGGACCCGCGTTCAAGATTCCGTTCGGGCTCCAGCCGGAGTTAACCGCGGGTGGCTACGTCTTCCCGGTCTACGGACCGCAGGCCGATTTCGCGGATACGTTCGGCGCCTTCCGCGGCGACGTGCCCGGGAACTGGCACCACGGCGACGACATCTTCGCGCCCCTCGGAACACCGGTGCTCGCCTGTGCCGACGGGACGATCTTCTCGGTCGGCTGGAACAACGTCGGCGGCAACCGCCTCTGGCTACGCGACGGCCAGGGGAACGAGTTCTACTACGCGCATCTCTCGGCGTACTCGCCGGCCGCGAAGAACGGCAGCCGCGTCAAAGCGGGCGAGGTGGTCGGCTTCGTCGGCAACACGGGTGACGCCGAGGGAACGCCCTACCACCTGCACTTCGAGGTGCACCCGGTCGCCTACCTTTCGCTCGGCTACGACGGAGCCGTCGACCCGACGCCGTACCTGCTCGCTTGGCAGCACCAGAAGGACCTCTATCTCGCCCAGGTGGCGGGCTATCTGCCCGGCGTCGCTGGCGTCGCCCCGAAGCCGGGGGCGATTCTGCTCCAGGCGAGCGACATCTCGGACGCGAACGGCCTCGACCCGGCCTCGCTGAGGCGCGCGTTCTTCACGCCGCTGAACGCGAGCGAAGGCGGCCGACTCGGCACTGTCAGCACGCTGCTCGGCCAGCAGCCGTAAAGCACACGTTCTAGAAAGTCCGATCGCCCCCGGCCTTGCCACCCGGGGTTATTCGGACGCCCGGGCAAGCCCGGACGTCCTCGAGGTCGGCGTCGCAAGCGAACGCCTTAGGATCTAGATCACAGGAATGCGGCTACGAGCCCGAGTTCCCCTGGTAGCCGAACTCGTCCTCTTCGCCGAAGACGCTTTCCTTCAGCCACTTGCGCGCGGAGTCGCCGGTCATCGGGTTGAAGAGGAAGATGCCGATCGCGATCCCCGTCACCAGCAGCAGGTTGCGGCCCTTGTGGCTCGGCCCGCGCTGGATCCGGTCGGCCGCGCTGCGGAGGTCATCGACCGCCGAGCGCAGGTTCTCGCGCAGGTCCTTGTCGGAAGCGACCCGGACGGCCTTGCCGCTGACGCCGCGCGGCCCCATCAGCTCGTCGTAGACGCCGCGGGCTGCGACGAATGCGCTCTTCAGGTTGTCGCGGAACTCCTCGTCCTTGATCGCGCGCTCGACGTACGGCTTCACGTCCGAGACGCGGTCCCTTGTCTTCGCCATCCCAGCATTCCTTTCGCTCGCTTCGCGGTTCTCTACCCCGCGGAAACTAACGCCTAAACGGGGGACGCCGCTTGGCGGTCGGCCGCGACCGGGGCGCGGCGAGGCGCGATCGTCACACCGTCGAAGGCCGCTGCGAGCACGTCGTCCACGGTGTCGGCGAGCACGAAGTCGAGCTCCCGGCGGGTTTCTTTCGGCAGCTCCGCGAGATCAGGCTCGTTCTCGTGCGGGATGATCACGCGCTTGATCCCGGCGCGCTGGGCCGCCAGGGTCTTCTCACGGACGCCGCCGATCGGCAGCACCTGGCCCGTGAGCGTGATCTCGCCGGTCATCGCCACCTCGTCGGAGACCGGCACGCCGCGGACGAGCGAGACGATCGCAGTCGCCATCGTGATGCCGGCCGACGGCCCGTCCTTGGGGATCGCTCCGGCGGGGATGTGCAGGTGGACGTCGTGATCGGCGAACCAGGCCGGATCGAGCCCGAGTTGGATCGCGTGCGAACGAACCCAGGAGTGCGCGGCAGTGGCGGACTCCTGCATCACGTCCCCGAGCTGGCCCGTGACGGTCAGGCGACCCTTGCCGGGATATGCCGTCGCCTCGATGAAGAGGATGTCGCCGCCGACCGCCGTGACGGCCAGGCCGGTCGCGACGCCGGGGTCTGAGGTTCGCTTGCGCACCTCGCCGGAGAAGCGGCGTGGCCCGAGCCACTTGCGCACGCGCTTCTCGTCGACCCTGATCTTGGTCTTCCTGCCCTCGGCGACCTCGCGCGCGGCCTTGCGGCAGAGGTCGGCGATCCGGCGTTCGAGGTTGCGGACGCCGGCCTCGCGCGTGTACTCGCGTGCGACCAGTTTCAGCGCGTTGTCGGTGATCGAAATCTGCGCGGCGCCGAGCCCGTGCGCCTCGAACTGTTTCGGGACGAGGTACCTGCGTGCGATCCCGAATTTCTCCTCGTCGGTGTAGCCCGACAGCGAGATCACGTCCATCCGGTCGAGCAGTGGGCTCGGGATCGTCTCCAGCTGGTTCGCGGTGCAGATGAACAGCACCTTCGAGAGGTCGTACGGGAGGTCGAGGTAGTGGTCGCGGAAGGTCTTGTTCTGCTCGGGGTCGAGCACCTCGAGCATCGCGCTGGCAGGATCGCCGCGGAAGTCGGCGCCCATCTTGTCGATCTCGTCGATCAGCATCACCGGGTTGCTCGACTCCGCGTCGCGGATGGCGCGGATGATCGTGCCCGGCATCGCGCCGATGTAAGTGCGGCGATGGCCGCGGATCTCGGCCTCGTCGCGCACGCCACCGACTGAGATGCGGGTGAACTTGCGCTCGAGCGTCCGCGCGATCGACTGGCCGAGCGAGGTCTTGCCGACGCCGGGCGGGCCGACGAAGCAGAGGATCTGGCCCGAGGCGTCGTTGCGGAGCTTCGAGACCGCCAGGTGCTCGATGATCCGCTCCTTCACCTTCTCCAGGTCGAAGTGGTCCTCGTCGAGGATCTCGCGCGCGCGAGCAAGATCGAGGTTGTCCTGGGTGGTCTTGTTCCAGGGCAGCGTCGCGATCCAGTCGAGGTAGGTGCGGATGACGCCGTACTCCGCGGCGGCCGACGGCAGCTTTTCCAGCCGAGCGAGCTCTCGGTCGACGGCCTTCTTGATTTCCTCGGGCAGCTCGAGCTCGTCGAGCCGTTCGCGCAGCTCGTTCACCTCCGCCTGCTCGGCGTCGCCTTCGCCCAGCTCCTCTTGGATCGCCTTCAACTGCTGGCGCAGGAAGTACTCGCGCTGACCCTTCTCCATCTCGGACTGGACCTGCGACTGGATCTTGGAGCCGAGCTCGACGACCTCGAGCTCGCGGTTCAGGATCAAGGAGATCTCGCGTAACCGGGCGCCGACGTCCGTCAGCTCGAGCAGCTCCTGCTTCTCGCCGGTCTTGATCCGCAATGTCGAGGCGACGAGGTACGAGAGCGCGCTCGGATCGTCGACGTTCGCGGCGGCGAGCTCGAGCTCGTCCGGTAGGTACGGGACCGAGGCGATCACGCGGCCGAAGAGCGTCTGCACGTTGCGGACGAGCGCCTCGACCTCCGGCGTCTCCTCGACTTCGTCCGGTACTTCGGCGAACCGGCCGACCAGATACGGATCTTCGCGGGTGCGACCTTCGAGCCGGATCCGGCGAACGCCCTGGACGAGGATGCGCAGGGTCCCATCGGGCACGCGGATCATCTTGTGGATGACGGCTACGGTGCCGATCTCGTACAGGTCGTCCCAGCCGGGCTGCTCGGCCTCGTCGTTCTTGACGGTCACGAGCGCGACCAGCCGCTCGCCGTCGACAGCGTCCTCGATCAGCTTGATCGAGCGCTCCTGCCCGATCGCGAGCGGCGTCATCGACTGCGGGAAGACGACCGTCTCCTTGAGCGGCAGGACCGGCAGCTCGTCCGGAAGCTCGATCTCCTCGATCCGCTCCTCGGTCAGAAGCTCGCTCACGGCTCCCGCCCGATCTTGATCGAGACCTTCGCCTGCACCGGCTCGCGCTCGGCGATCGGCAGCGTGACCGTCAGGAGGCCGCGCTTGTACTCGGCACGGGCCTTCGCCGGATCGACCTGCTCGGCGAACTGAATCCGGCGCTGGAAGGGCCCGTGCTCGATCTCCATGTGGAAGAAGCGGCCGCGCCAGGCGGGCGAGCGGGAGCCGGCGACGACGAGCGCTTCGTCGTCGGCGAAGATCCGCAAGGTCTCCGAGTCGACGCCGGCGAGCTCGACCACGACCCTGTACTGGGCCGGGTCGTCGCTTCGGATCACGTCGACCTGCGGCCGGAACCCGCGGCGCAGGCCCGAGAAGCGGGGGACCTGCCAGAGCTCGTCGATCAGCTCCTGGACCTCGCTCTGCAGGCGATCGAGGTGGTCTTTCTTTCCCGGCACGATGCTTAAGGGTAGAACGGTGGTTACGCCAACGTCGATTCCCGTCTGTGTGGAGGAGGGTTGATGGAGCGCTGGACGCGAGTGGTGCTGCGGTTTCGCTGGCCGATCCTCGCCGGCTGGCTCGTCGTGCTGCTCGCCGGCGGGTTCGCGTTCACGCACCTCAGCTCACTGCTCTCGAACGAGTTCTCGGTTCCGGGCACCGACTCGGAGCGCGCGCGGACGATTCTGGAGCGCCACTTCGGCGATCGCAGCGACGGGGCGTTCACGCTCGTCTTCCGGCTGCGCGACGGCGTCGACCGCGCGTCCTACGTACGCCTTCAGCGCGATGCCGACCGCGCCGCGCGAGTCGTCCCCGACTCGACGCCGCGACAGCTCGTCCCGGCCGGGCGCAAGATCGTCTACGGGGACGTCGTCTCGACTCTGAGCCTGGCCAAGGCCAAGGGCTACACCGACGAGCTCTACCGGGCCCTGCCGCACGGCGGTGGCGTCCAGTCCTATGTGACCGGGCAGGCCGCGATCCAGCACGACCTCGATCCGATCTTCTCCAAGGACCTGCGCAAGGGGGAGATGATCGCCCTGCCGATCGCGGTACTCGTCCTGCTCGCGGTCTTCGGCCTCTCGGTCGCGGTGACGATGCCGTTCATCTTCGCGGCCTGCACAGTGATGGCGACGCTCGGCGGCGTCTACGTCTACGCGCACTTCCTGACCACCGCGACCTATGTGACGAACCTCGTCTTCCTGATCGGGCTGGGGATCGCGATCGACTACTCGCTCCTAGTGACCTACCGCTTTCGGGAGGAACTCGCACGCTCCTGGCCGGCGAACGCGCCGGCGGAAAGCCGGGACGAAGTCGAGACGGCGATCGTCCGGACGATGAAGTCTGCCGGCCGGGCGGTCGTCTTCTCAGGCGCCACGGTTGCGATCGGGCTCGCGCTGCTCCTGTTCATCCCACTGCCGTTCGTGCGCTCGATCGGCGTCGGCGGTTTTCTCATCCCGCTCGCCTCGATCGCGGCCGCGCTGACGCTGCAGCCGGCGCTGCTCTCGCTTTACGGCCGGCGCGGCGTGGCGCGGATTCCGCTCCTGCCAAAACGCTTTCGGGCCGAGGAGGACACCGGCTTCTGGCACCGGCTCGCGGGCGCGATCATGCGGCGGCCGGTCGCGTTCCTCGCCGGCGGTGCGGTGTTGCTCGTGGCGGCCGCGATACCCGTCTTCGGGCTACAGCTGACTCCCGGGTCGGCTTCGGGGATCCCGCAGTTCCCGCAGTCGGTGCGGGGCTTCGACGTGCTCAAGCACTCGATCGGCCCGGGCGCGATCTCGCCGACGCAGGTCGTCGTCGATTCGGGGCGGGCGGGAGCCGTCCGCGAGCCGGGCGTGCAGGCGGCGATCGGGCGCCTCGCGGGGCGGATCAGAGCCGACCGCGAGACGGCCTCGCTACGGGTGGCGCCGCGGCCGCCGTTCGTCGACCGAAGCGGCCGCTACGAGGAGCTGATCGTCGCGGGCCGCGACGAGTACGGCTCGGAGGCGGCGCAGAGCTTCGTCCACCGGCTGCGCGGCAAGCTCATTCCCGCGGCGGAGTTTCCGAGCGGCGTACGCGTGCTCGCCGGGGGAGGGCCGCCGCAGGGCGTCGACTTCCTCGAGCAGGCGTACCGCTACTTCCCCTGGCTTGTGGCCGCGGTGCTCGTGCTGACGTACTTCTTGCTGATGCGCGCCTTCCGCTCGGCGCTGCTGCCGCTGAAGGCAGTGATCCTGAACCTGCTCTCCGTCGGCGCCGCGTACGGGATGCTCGTCGTCGTCTTCAGGTGGGGCGTGGGCAGCAGTGTGCTCGGGCTCTACCAGATCGGCCAGGTCGAGGGCTGGATCCCGATCTTCCTCTTCGCGATGCTGTTCGGTCTCTCGATGGACTACGAGGTCTTTCTGGTCATCCGCATGCGCGAGGAGTGGGATCACGGGCGCGACAACCGCGGCGCGGTCGCCTACGGGCTCGAGCGTACGGGCCGGATCGTGACTGCGGCGGCGATCGTGATGGTCGCCGCTTTCTCGGGCTTCGTTGCCGGGCGGATCGTCGGCCTGCAGGAATTCGGGATCGGACTTGCGGTCGCCATCTTCCTCGATGCGACGCTGGTGCGGGCTGTTCTGGTTCCGTCGCTGATGGCGCTGTTCGGGCGCTACAACTGGTGGCTGCCCGGGCCGCTCGCGCGCGTCGTGCGGGTGCCGGAGTCGCCGCTCGAGCAGCCCCGGCGCCCTGCTCTTCGCCCCGCCGGGCGGTAGCAGACTACGATCTGCGCGCGATGAAGGGCGTCATCCTGGCAGGCGGCACGGGTTCGCGGCTCCATCCGCTCACGCGGATCACCAACAAGCATTTGCTGCCGATCCACGACCGCCCCATGGTCAACTTCGCGATCGAGGCGCTCGTCAACGCCGGGATCGACGAGCTGATGTTGGTCACCGGCGGGACACACGCGGGTGAGTTCTTCCGGCTGCTCGGCAACGGGCACGAGCACGGGATCGACCGGCTCTTCTACGCCTACCAGGAGGAGGCCGGCGGAATCGCCGAAGCGCTCGGACTGGCGGAGCGGTTCGGGGCCGGCGACCGGATCTGCGTCATGCTCGCCGACAACGTGCTCGAGGGTTCGCTCCGGCCCGCGGTCGAGAACTTCGAAGCCCAGGAGCACGGCGCGCGGATCTTGCTCTCGCCGGTCGAGGAGGTCGAGCACCTGCAGCATCTCGGCGTCCCCGAGCTGAACGGCGCCGGGCGCGTCCTCCGCATCGTCGAGAAGCCGGCCGACCCGCCGAGCAAGTTCGCCGTCACCGGGATCTACTTCTACGACGAGTCCGTCTGGGACGTGATCCCGACGCTGCAGCCGTCCGGTCGCGGCGAGCTCGAGATCACGGACGTGAACAACTGGTACGTCGAGCAGGGGACGATGGAGTACGACGTGCTCGAGGGGTTCTGGGGCGACGCAGGCGAGTCGATCGACGCCTACTACGAGGTCAACGATTTCGTGCGCGCGAACGGGGCAAACAAGCAGTGATCGACGGTGTCGAGGTCTTGCCGCTGCGCAGGTTCGCGGACGAGCGCGGCTGGTTCATGGAGCTCCGGCGCGAGAGCGAGCTGCCCGCGCCGACCCGGCAGACCAACGTCTCCTTCTCTCGTCAGGGAGTGATCCGCGGGCTCCACTATCACCACCGCGGCCAGAACGACCTCTTCGCATGTCTTCAAGGCATCGCTCGGGTCGTGGTTCTCGATCGTGAGAGTGGCGAGACTTTCACGATCGACATCGGCGACGACAACCCGGTGGCGGTCTGGATCCCCGGCCGGCACGCCCATGGCTTCGAGGCTCTGACGGATCTGCTCTTTTGCTACCACGTGACCGAGGAGTACGACACGGCCGATCCGGACGAGCGGGAGATCGCCTGGGACGACTCGCGCGTCAAGCATCTTTGGAGCACGAAATCGCCGATCCTGTCCAGCCGGGACCTAGACGCCGCGTCGTAGTCACCGGGGGGGACGGCCAGCTTGGCCGGGCGCTCGTCGAGGCTTTCGCCGAAGACGAAGTCATCGGGCTCACGCTCGACGACTGGGACATAAGCGTGCCCCCGCCGGCAGGCCTGGCGCCCGCCGACCTGGTCCTGCACACGGCCGCGTGGACCGACGTCGACGGTGCCGAGGACGACCCGCAAGCTGCGGCTGCGGTCAACGTGGGCGGGACGAAGCACGCTGCCGAGCTCGGCCCCCTCGTCTACTACTCGAGCGACTACGTCTTCGACGGGCAGAAGCGCTCGCCGTACGTGGAGTCCGACGCTCCGAACCCGCTTTCGGCCTACGGGCGCTCGAAGGCCTACGGCGAGGCCGCCGCGGGCGAGCAGGCGTGGATCGTCCGCTCCTCCTGGCTGTTCGGGCCGACCGGCCACAACTTTGTCCGGACGATGCTGCGGCTTGGGGCCGAACAGGACGAAGTCTCGGTGGTCGACGACCAGGTCGGCTGCCCGACCTACGTGGGGCATCTCGCGGCGGCGACGCGGGAGATCGTCGAGTTGCCCCATGGGCTCTGGCACGTCGCGGCAGACGGCGAGTGCACTTGGGCCGAGTTCGCGCAGGCGATCTTCGAGGAGGCTGAACTCGAGTGTCGCGTTCTGCCGATCTCGACTGCCGAGCTCGGGCGCCCGGCGCCGCGGCCCGCCTACTCGGTGCTGCGCAGCGAGAAGCCGGAGGCGCCGAGGCTGCCACACTGGCGCGAGGGACTACGCGAGTGCCTCGCGCGCCTGCGCGGCCGTTAGCGGTCGCCGTCATCTCGCGCCGGTGCCGTTGCGGTCCCCGCAGTGGACTGTCCACCCGAACTGCCGCAAACGGACAAGGCAACTGCCACAAAACTGTGACGTTTCATCCACAGGACACGTCTGTTCGGGACCAGAACGGGCTCCGAACCCGCGTCCACTAAGGTTCCGCCGATGCGACTCCTCGTCACCGGCGGCGCCGGCTTCATCGGCTCGAACTTCGTCCGCTTCTGGCTCGAACGGCACCCGGACGACCATGTCGTCGTCCTCGACCTGCTCACCTACGCGGGCAACAGGGCGAGCCTCGAGGACGTGGACGACCGGATCGTCTTCGTCGAAGGAGACATCGGCGACCGCGAGCTCGCCGAGCGAGTGCTGCGCGACGAGGAGCTCGACACGGTCGTCAACTTCGCCGCTGAGTCGCACAACAGCCTGGCCGTCGTCGACCCCAGTCGGTTCTTCCGGACGAACGTGATCGGCACTCAAACGCTGCTCGAGGCAGCGCGGACGGTCGGCGTGGAGCGGTTCCACCACATCTCGACCTGTGAGGTGTACGGCGACCTGCCGCTCGATACCGACGAGGTTTTCACAGAAGAATCGCCCTACCGGCCGCGCACCCCGTACAACGCCTCGAAGGCAAGCGCCGACCATGCCGTGCGCGCCTACTCCGAGACATACGGACTGCCGGTCACGATCACCAATTGCTCCAACAACTACGGGCCCTACCAGTTCCCGGAGAAGGTGATTCCGCTCTTCGTCACCAATGCGCTCGACGATCTGCCGCTCCCGCTCTATGCCTCGACCCAGAATCGCCGCGAGTGGCTGCACGCCCTCGACCACTGCAGCGCGATCGAGCTCGTCCTCCAGGCGGGTGTCGAAGGCGAGACCTACAACGTCGGGTCGGGCGTCGAGAAGAGCATCGAGGAGATCGCCGATGGTGTCCTCGGGCTGACGGGGAAGCCGGCGAGCTTCAAGACGATCGTCCCCGATCGGCCGGGGCACGACCGCCGTTACCTGCTCGACTCCTCGAAGCTTCGGCGCGAGCTCGGTTGGGAGCCCGCGATCGACTTCGCGCTCGGACTCCGGGAGACCGTCGCCTGGTACACGGAGCATCGCGACTGGTGGGAGCCGCTGAAAGGCCGCGCGCCGGTCCAGGAAACGGCCTGGGCCAAGGGCTAGCAGTGCTTGGCGCGCTTGAGCGCGTCCTTCGGCTCGTGACGCTGCGGCTCGAGCCGCTGGGCCTTTTCTAGATACGGAACCGCCTCGTTGCAGCGGCCGAGCTGTAGCAGCGTGTAGCCGAGGTTGTAGTTGGCGTAGGCCTCGTCGGGGTAACCGACGCCGCTGAGCTTCGCCACTGCTTGCTGCAGCAGAGGTAGGGCGCCGCCGTAGTCGCCGGCCTGCAGCTTGCTGTAGCCCTCGTCGTTCAGCGCGGAGCCGCTGAGAGAGGTCGGGGCCGTGGAGGGGGGCGGTGCCGTCGTCGGCGGGGGCGTCGTCGTCCGGCCCGTGCTCCCCTGACGTGTGACCGTCACCGTTCTGGGCTTGAACGGCGCCGCGCCCTTGGACTTGTTGTTCCCGTTCGCGAGCACGATCGCGGCGATGGCGCCCCCGACCGCGGCGAGCGCCAGCAGCGCGGCCAGGACGGGCCAGCGACTGCGTCGAGCTCGCCGCCGCCTGACCGGGGTGAGCACCGACACCGGCGGCGTCGGGGCGGCGGTCGGTCGGAACGTCCGCGTCGCCCCGGCCGCAACGGCGAGCGCCGCCCGTAGTGCCGCGACGAACTCCGAGGCAGTCTCGAAACGCTCCGCCGGGTCCTTCGCCAGGGCCTGACGGAAGACGGCGTCAAGCTCGGCCGGCAGGCCCTCGCAGATCTGGGCGATCGACGGCACCGGCGCATTGACGTGCGCCGCGGCCTCGGCGGTGATCGAGTCGTTCTCGAACGGCCGCCGCCCGCTGAGCAGCTCGAAGGCGACGATCGCAAGCGAGTAGCGGTCGCTTGCCGGCGTCGCTTTCTCACCCTGCGCCTGCTCCGGCGAGAGGTAACCGGCGGTGCCGAGCACCGTGCCGGTCATCGTCAGAGCGTCCGTGCCCGCCGCGCTCGCGATCCCGAAGTCCACCACGTGGACGGAGCCGTTTCGGTCGAGCATGAGGTTCGCCGGTTTGACGTCGCGGTGGACGACTCCGTGGCGATGGGCTGCGTCGAGCGCCGCCCCCGCCTGCTCGAGCCATTCCAGCGCCTGCCCGACCTGCTGCGCGCCATCCCGCTCGATCCGTTCCTCGAGCGACCCGCCGCCGAGGTACTCCATGACGATGAACGGCCGCTCGGCGTGCTCGCCCACGTCGAACACGGTCACGATGTGCGGCTCCCCGGACAACCTCGCCGCCGCCAGCGCCTCGCGCGTGAAGCGGCCCCGGATCGCTTCGTCGCGCGAGTAGCGCTCGCCCAGCAGCTTGACGGCGACGGCGCGGCCGAGGACCGAGTCGGTCGCGCGGTAGACCTCGCCCATGCCGCCGAGCGCGATGCGCTTGGGCGAGCGGTAGCGAGGCGGCAGGATGTCCGTATCGACGGCCATGCGAAGACAGAATGCCCCGCCGTGTTCTCTGCCCGCCCAGGTGAACCGAAAACGCGTGCTCAGGACGAGATTAGGAGGCTGTAAAGGATTGGCTGGGCGGCTTCGCGAATCCGCTACCCTCGACCCGTTCCGGGGTCCCGCGGCATGTCAATTCGCCCCTTCGCCATAGTCCTCGTCGCCGCGCTCGGCCTCGCCGGCGCGGGTCCCGGCGGGTCGAAGACGGCGCCTCCGACGATCCGCACGCAGCCGACGTTCTTCATCAGCGGGCACGGCTGGGGCCACGGGCTCGGCATGAGCCAGTACGGAGCCTACGGCTATGCCCAGCACGGCTGGACCTACGACCGGATCGTCAAGCACTACTACACCGGCACGACCATCGGGCAGGCGCCGGTCAGCCGTGTTCGCGTCCTGCTCGTCGACAACGCGAAAAAGGTCACGATCGCCTCGAAGCTGCCGTTCCAGCTCGTCGACGCGAACGGCTCGAAACACGCTCTGAACGCGGGCAGCTACACGGTCGGCGCCGGTTTCAAGTACACGGATCCCACCGACCTGCAGGCGACGCCGGCCGCGCTGCCCTATCCGCTCGAGTTCAGGCCGGGCGCGACGGCGCTGGCGCTGAACGGGCGCGGCTACCGGGGCTCCTTCCGTGTGCTCAAGCTCGGGCCCGCCAAGGTTCGGATCGTCAACGTCGTCGACCTCGATCTCTATCTCCGCGGCGTTGTTCCGTCGGAGATGCCGAGAACCTGGGCGCCGGAGGCGCTGAAGGCCCAAGCCGTCGCGGCGCGCTCGTACGCGCTCTCGCACCTGCACTCGGGCGGCGGCTTCGATCTCTATCCGGATACCCGCGACCAGGTCTACCTGGGGATCCCGCACGAGGCTCCGTCGACGACGGCCGCTGTCAACGCGACCGCCGGCCAGGTCGTCCTCTACAAGGGCAAGGTCGCAAGCACCTATTTCTTCTCGACGTCCGGCGGGCGGACGGCGTCGATCCAGGATCTCTACCCGGATTCGCCGCCGGTTCCCTACCTCGTTTCCGTTCCCGATCCCTACGACTCGATCTCTCCGTACCACGACTGGGGGCCTTATCGGTACACCGCGAGCAAGCTGGCCCGCGGCCTGAAGTCGCCCGGGAAGCTGCTCGACATTCAGACCGTCGCGGCGCCGTCCGGCCGCGTGCAGAGCGTCGTCGCGACCGGGTCGAAGGGCGAGGTAACTGCGACGGGCAGCGAGGTTCGCTCGGCCCTCGGGCTCCGCTCGACCTGGTTCCAGGTCGGGGTTCTCGCTCTCGGCGCGCCCTCCACGCCGCTCACCTACGGCACGGCGACGGCGCTCAGCGGGACCGCACGGGGCGTCAGCTCGGTTGATTTGCAGCAGCTCGACCCCGGAGGTGGGTGGAAGACGGTCTCGAAGCTGACTCCGCGTGGCGGTGCGGTCGCTCCGAAAGTGAGACCGAGCCAGTCGAGCCGGTTCCGGCTCGTGGTCGGCACGATCGCGAGCGACGCGGTGCGGGTTGCGGTTGCGCCATCCGTCCGGCTGCACGCCCCGGTCGACCTCAGCGGCTTTTGGGGAACCGTCAAGCCGGGCGCCGCCGGCACGACGGTCACGATCCAGCGCCAAGCCGGTTCTGCTTGGCGGGTCGTCGCCAGCGCGAAGACGACTGCGGAGGGGCGGTTCACGCTCACGCGCGCCGTGGCGCCGGGGACCTACCGGGCGAGAGTCGCGGCCAAGGGCTTCGCGCCCGGGCTCTCCAAGCCGGTCACCCTCTAGAGCTGGTTTTCCAGCAGCTCGTCGTCCGGAACTTCGCGGATCTGCCGCGCCGGCGAGCCCACGACGATGGCCCGCGGCGGTACGTCGCGGATCACGATCGCGCCGGCGCCGACGAAGGCCTCCTCGCCGATCTCGATCCCGGGTAGCAGCACTGCCGCGCCGCCGATCCGGGCCCCGCGCCTGATCGTTGGGCCCTTCCTCAACTCGTGCCGTTTCTCCGTGCGTCCCATGAAGTTGTCGTTCGTGGTCGCGACGCAGGGAGCGATGAAGACGTCGTCCTCGAGGGTCGAGTACGCGGTCACGTACGCGTTGGCCTGGATCTTCGTGCGAGCCCCGACCGAGGTGTCGTTCTCGACCAGCGAGCCCCGCCCGACCACGACGTCGTCGCCGAGCTCGCAGCGCTCGCGGACGCAGGCCTGGTCGCCGACGATCACCCGCTCGCCGAGCTTCGCGCCGGCAAAGACGACCGCCCCGGTCGAGACGATCGTGCCGGGGCCGAGCTCGAGCGGCAGCAGCGGCTCCTGCTTCGCAGTCGAGCGGTGCGAGAGTGTCGGCTGCTTGCCGACGACGGCGTAGTCGAGGATCTGGCAGCCGTCCCCGATCACTGTTCCCGGGTAGACGACGGCCGTCTCGGCAACTTGGTAGCTCAAGCGGGCGTCTGCTCCAGCGACGCCTGCAGCTGCTCGAGTGCCCGCACGACTGCGACGCCGTCGCGCGCCGCCGCGAGCGGGTCGCCCTCGCCGGCGACGAGGCGGAGAAAGTGCTCGCACTCGAGCCGCAGCGGCTCGTCGTTCGGGATCTTGGGGCTGTGGATGTCGCCGGTCCTGGTCATCCACTCGCCGTAGGTCTCTGCCCGCTCGACGGGACCTTTGTCGTAGATCGTCAGCTTACGGTCGAGCTCCATGTCGTCGAAGACGGCCATCTTGTCGCGGCCGACGACGGTGATCCGCCGCATCTTGTGCGGGTCGAGCCAGGAGAGGTGCATGTGCGCGACCTTGCCCGAGGGGAAGCGGAGGTAGCAGAAGACGACGTCCTCGACGCCCTCGGTGAGGAAGGACTCGCCGCGCGCCCAGGCCTCGGTTGGCTCCTCCTCCAGCAGGTGCAGGATCACCGAGAGGTCGTGGACACCGAGCGACCAGAGCGCGTTCTCGTCCTTGCGGATCTGACCCAGGTTCTGCCGGTTGCCGTAGACGTAGAGGACGTCACCGAGCTCGCCTGAGCCGATCAGCTCCTTCAGACGCACGACGCCGGGGTGGTAGAGGAGCAGGTGGCCTGGCATCAGAACGCGGCCTTGCTCCTCGGCGGTCGCGACGAGCTCCTCGACCTCGGCGCCGGTCAGCGCCGGCGGCTTCTCGACGAGCACGTGCTTGCCCGCTTCGAGCGCGCGCTTGGCGAGCTCCGCGTGGGTCACGACGGGCGTCGCGACGATCACCGCCTCGAGCGAGTCGTCGGCGAGCATCTCGTCGAAATCGGCGGTCAGCCGTGCGTCGGGATAGCGCGACGCGAACCGCGCCCGCTGGTCTTCCGAGAGGTCGCAGAGCCAGGCGAGCTCGGCGAGCTCGTCGAAGTTCCGCGCGAGGTTCGGGCCCCAGTAGCCGAGGCCCGCGAGGCCGACTTTCGTCACGGCGAGAGCGTAACGAGCACTTCGGCGATCCGCTCGGAAGCGTGGCCGTCGCCGTAGAGGTGCGGTCGCTCTGCCGGCATGCGGGCGCTCGTGACTGCCTCCGCGATCGCGTCCGGATCGTCCCCGGCCAGGGTGTTTGCTCCCACATTGACCGTCTCGGTCCATTCGGTCGTGTCGCGCAGGGTCACGCACGGGACTCCGTGCCAGTACGCCTCTTTCTGCAGCCCGCCGGAGTCTGTGGCGATCACACGCGCCTGCGAGGCGAGCGCCGTGAAGTCGAGGTAGCCGAGCGGCCTGAGCAGTCTCACGTTCGCAGGCGCTTCCAGGCCGGCATGGTCGAGCGTCTTTCGGGTCCGCGGGTGAACCGCGAAGACGACCGGTTCGTCGACCCGGCTGAGGCCCTCGAGGATTTGCTCGAGCCTGTTCGGGACCGCGTTGGCCTCGCGGTGAACGGTCGTGACGACGTAGGCGCGCGGCTCGAGGTCGAGCGCGTCGAGCACGTGCGATCGGCGCGCAGCGACCGGCGCGAGCTGAAGCGTCGCGTCGAGCATCACGTCGCCGACGACCTCGCGCCGCCCGGGGACGCCTTCGCCCGCCAGCGTCTCAGCCGCCTGGTCGTCGGGCGCAAACAGGATCGCCGCCAGGCGGTCGACCTCGATTCGGTTCCGCTCCTCGGGCATCTCCAGATCGCCGCTGCGGAGGCCCGCCTCGACGTGAGCCTGCCGGACGCCGGTGTCGTTGGCCGCGAGCGCACCGGCGAGCGTCGAGTTCGTGTCCCCGAAGACGAGCACGAGGTCAGGGCTCTCGGCGGCGATCGCCTTTCGGATCCCAGCTCGCATCGGCGCCGGCTCCGCGGTGTGGAGATCGAGCCGGTAGCCAGGCTCCGGCAAGCCGAGCTCGTCGAAGAAAACCTGCGACAGCTCGGAGTCGTAATGCTGCCCCGTATGCAGGACGATCTCCTCGATCCCGCGGTCGCGAAGGGCGACCGAGAGCGGTGCGGATTTGACGAACTGAGGCCGGTTTCCAACGACCGAGAGAACCTTCAAGGCGCTGGTACCCTAGGCGCGCTTCGGGCCGTTAGCTCAGTTGGTAGAGCAGGGGACTCTTAATCCCAAGGTCGAAGGTTCGAATCCTTCACGGCCCATTTGCCGTTCGAAGTCCGGCTCCGGCTGCGCCGGAGCCATGACGACTTCGAACGGCTTCAGTGTCTATTCGGGCCCGCAGTGGGCCGCGCCCGCCATGTCGGTCGCGGCCGCGGAAGCGCGCCGCAATTCTTTCAACGCCGCGCAGTCAGGTCACGGCCAGGTAGACCTGTCGCTTGCGGGGGCCGTCGAATTCGCAGAAGAAGATCCTTTGGAGGTCGCCCAGGGCGAGCTTGCCGTCTTCGAGCGGGATCGTGACGGAGGAGGCCGTCAGCGCGGCACGCACGTGAGCCCACGGGTTTCGGTCGCCCTCTCCCGTGTGTTTCCACTTCCACTCCTCGTCGACGATGCGCCGAAGCGCGGCCTCGAGGTCGACGGCGACCTGGGTAGCGCCCTCGCCGCTCGCTTGGAGGACGATCCCGGCAGTCGTATGCGGTACGAAGACGACCGCCGCCTGGCCCGTCTGGTCTTCCAGCGCTCGGCGGACCTCCGCGGTGATGTCGAGGAGTTGGGTCTTGCGCTCGGTCCGGAGGTCGAGTCTCCGCATCGCGAAAGGCAGCGTACGCACGGACCGGGCTCAGGTTCTATGCTCGCGGGGTGCCGAACACGCGGGCGAGTGCCGTGAGCCAGACGAAGTTCCTGCTCGACGAATCGCAGCTTCCGCGGCGCTGGTACAACATCCTCTCCGACATGCCCACGGCCCCGCAGCCGGTGCTGCATCCGGGCACGGGGCAGCCGGTCGGGCCGGACGATCTCTCGCCGCTCTTCCCGATGGAGTTGATCGGGCAAGAGGTGAGCGAGGACGCCGAGATCGCCATCCCCGAGGAAGTGCTGGAGATCTACAGCCTGTGGCGACCGACGCCGCTCTTCCGCGCGCGGCGGCTCGAGGAGGCGATCGGCACCCGGTCGCGCATCTTCTACAAGTACGAGGGGGTCAGCCCCCCGGGAAGCCACAAGCCGAACACCGCGGTGGCGCAGGCGTTTTACAACAAGCAGGAAGGACGCACGCGCCTGTCCACGGAGACGGGCGCGGGCCAGTGGGGGAGCGCGCTCGCGTTCGCCTGCAAGCTGATCGGGCTCGAGTGCAAGGTCTACATGGTCAAGATCTCGTACGAGCAGAAGCCGAACCGTCGCTCGCTGATCCAGGCCTGGGGCGCGGAGATCGTGCCGAGCCCCTCCGAGGAGACACAGTCCGGGCGGGCGATCCTCGCGGAGCATCCGGACTCGCCCGGCAGTCTTGGGATCGCAATCTCCGAAGCGGTCGAGGATGCGGCCGGACGCGACGACACCGCCTACTCGCTCGGCAGCGTCCTCAACCACGTGCTCCTGCACCAGACCGTGATCGGTCAAGAGGCTCTCGCGCAGATGGAGCTCGCCGGGGCCTTTCCCGACGTCGTCATCGGTTGTGTGGGCGGCGGCTCGAACTTCGCCGGGCTCGCCTTCCCGTTCCTGCGCGAGAAAATCGCCGGCCGCGAGATCGACGTGCTCGCCTGTGAGCCCGCGGCCTGCCCGACCCTGACACGCGGCCTCTTCGCGTACGACTTCGGGGACACGAGCAAGCTGACGCCGCTCGTACCGATGCACACGCTGGGGCACGACTTCGTTCCTGCCCCGATCCACGCGGGGGGGTTGCGATACCACGGGGTCGCGCCGCTGATCTCGCAACTCGTGCGCGACGTACTGATCCGCGGCGAGGCTTACCTCCAGAACGACGTCTTCGCGTCGGCGGTGCTGTTGGCGGGGAGCGAGGGGATCCTCCCGGCACCCGAGGCTGCGCATGCGATTCACGGGACCCTGCAGGCGGCGAAGGCAGCAGACGAGGCCGGCGAGGAGCGCACCATCCTCTTCAACCTCTCGGGCCACGGCCACTTCGACATGGCCGCCTACGACAACTACTTCGCCGGCAAGCTCAAGGACGTCGCCCTGGACGAGGACGAGATGAGCCGCGCTCTCGGCGCGATCGAGGGACTTCCGATCCCCGCCTAGTCGCTTGGAGAAAGCAACGGGACGGCCGAAGCCGTCCCGTTCACACATCGATGCCGACGATCTAGTAGCCCGGGCCCGGGGGCGGGGCCTCGTCGACGTAACCGCCTCGGCGCCGTGCCCAGTAGCCGGGCCCGGCCCACGTCGACCAGAAGATCATCGACAGAACGAGGCCGACCGCGCCGACGATCATCAGGATCCAGCCGATCGCGTCCTCGTTGACGCCGCCGATGTTTCCGTTGACTCCCCAGACGAGGACGGCCCCGGCGGCGATCAGAAGTAGTCCTACTCCGATTCCCATTGGTTCTCCTTTCACGCCCTTCTTGTGTGCTTCACCAAAGGCGTACGTCCCGGTGTTCCCCGGCCGCCGGGTCGGAAAACAACGCTTCGTAAAGCGTTTGTGACGCTTGTTCGGAACAGGCGTTTCGCCTGGGGATTCAGTAGGCTCGCGGTCGTGCGCAGGGGAGTGCTCGTGCGCTTGGTCGCAGTCGGGCTTGCCGCCGCCGCAGTGGCGTTCGCGGTGGCTTTTTTCGTTCCCTGGCTGCCGAAGCCGGCTTCCAAGCAGGCCGAGCGGATCGATTTCGTTTTCTGGTTCGTGACCGGGATCAGCATCGCCATCTTCGCGCTCGTTGTCGCCGTGATCCTCTACTCGGTGCTCCGCTTCCGGGCGCGCCCGGACGACGATTCCGACGGCGCGCCGATCCACGGCAACACCACGCTCGAGATCGCCTGGACGGCGGTGCCCGCTGTGCTCGTGACTGCCGTCGCCGTCGTCAGTGCGGTCGCGCTCGCCGAGAACGGCCACGTCCCTAAGCACCACATGCGGGTGAACGTGCTTGCGCAGCAGTTCGCCTGGTCGTTCAGCTATCCGAAGTACGAAGGCCTGACGGTCTCGCAGCTGCGCCTCCCGCTCGGCGAGGCGGTTCAGTTGAAGATGAGGAGCAAGGACGTGATCCATTCGTTCTGGGTGCCGGAGTTCGGGCAGAAGCAGGACCTCGTCCCCGGCATCGAGACCAACGTGGTGATCACGCCGAACAGGCTCGGCACCTACCCGGTCGTCTGCACTGAGCTCTGCGGCGAGGGCCACGCGCTCATGCGCAGCGAGGCGGTCGTGATGAAGCCGGCGGCGTTTGCGGCGTGGGTGAAAGCTCAGGAAAAGGCGGCTGCGAGTGCGAGCCAGGGGGCGGCAGGCGGAGGCGCGGGACTCGCCGCCTTCAACAGCAACGGGTGCTCGGCCTGCCACACCTTCAAGCCCGCCGGTTCGACCGCAACGACCGGCCCCGACCTCGATAATCTCTCCGCCTACGCGCGGCGGGCGGGGAAGCCGTTGGCGGCGTTCGTCCGGGAGTCGATCGTCGATCCGAACGCATACATCGAGAAGGGGTACCAACCGAACATCATGCCGAGCACGTTCAAGTCGCTGCCGAAGCAGCAGCTCGACGCGCTCGTCCAGTTCTTGAGCGGAGCAAAGAAGTGACGTCGGTAACCGTCGCTCACGACGAGCTGCACGCGGGCCCTGCGCCGCCGCCCCGAGGCTGGCGGCGCCTGTTCGCACCAGGCTGGCTACGCGTCCCGTGGATGAGCGCGCTCTTCTTCGGAATCGGCCTGGGGATCACGCTGCTCGTCCGCTGGGCGGAGGGGTGGCACCCGCTCTGGGACGGCCAGGTGATCACGACCGTCGAGCTGACCGCGGTTCCGTTCGGCTTCCTGGCGGGGCTCGGCGGCTTCGACTACTGGGTGCGCTACGCGATCGGCTCACCCACGCGGCCCGAGGACCACTCGGGCCACGGCGCCTACAGCTGGCGGGATTACTTCCGGGTCAACACCGACCACAAGGTGATCGGCGTCCAGTACGTCGTGACGACGATCTTCTTCTTCGTCGCGGCCGGCTTGACGGCGATGATCATGCGCGCCGAGCTGGCGCGGCCGGGCATGCAGTTCGTCGGCAACCAGGTCTTCAACGAGCTCTTCTCGGTGCACGCCGCGCTGATGATCTTCCTCTTCATCATCCCGGCCTTCGCCGGGCTCGGGAACTACGTGATCCCACTGATGATCGGCGCGCCCGACATGGCGTTCCCGCGCCTGAACGCGCTCTCGTTCTGGCTGCTGCCGGTCGCGGGGTTGATGATGCTCTCGAGCTTCTTCGTCCCGGGCTTCGGCTGCGGTTGGACCGGCTATGCGCCGCTCTGCTCGACCCACCAGGAGCTGGGTGCCGTCTTCTTCAACATGGGCGTCCAGTGGGCCGGCGCCTCCTCGATCATGACCGCGCTCAACTTCCTGGTCACGATCATCACGATGCGCGCGCCCGGGATGACCTTCTGGCGGATGCCGCTCCTCGTCTGGGCGAACTTCACGACCTCGCTGCTGGTCGTGATCGCGACGCCGTTCATCGCCGGCTCGCAGTTCATGTCGATGTTCGACCACATCATGCACACGAACTTCTTCAACTACGAGGCGGGCGGCTACGTCCTCGGGTATCAGCACATCTTCTGGTTCTACTCGCACCCGGCCGTCTACATCATGATGCTGCCAGGCTTCGGGATCGCCTCGGAGGTGATCTCGACCTTCGCGAGGAAACCGATTTTCGGCTACCGCCTGATGGCGCTCTCGCTGATGGCGATCCTCGTGCTCGGCTTCTCGGTCTGGGCGCACCACATGTTCGTCTCGGGCATGGCGCCGTGGCTGCGGGTGCCGATGATGGTGACGTCGGTGGTGATCGCCGTCCCGACCGGAATCAAGGTCTTCTCGTGGCTCGCGACCTTATGGGAGGGCAAGCTCAACTTCTCGACGCCGATGCTGTTCGCGCTCGGCTTCGTCTCCATGTTCGTGATCGGCGGGCTCTCCGGCATCTACCTGGCTGCGGTGCCGATCGACATTCACGTCTCCGACACGTACTTCGTCGTCGCCCACATCCACTACGTGCTCTTCGGCGGCTCGCTGTTCACGATCTTCGCAGGCATCTACTACTGGTTCCCGAAGATGACCGGCCGCATGTACGACGAGCGGCTCGGGAAGCTGCACTTCTGGCTGACCTTCATCGGCTTCAACGCGACCTTCTTCCCGATGCACTACCTCGGGATCCAGGGGATGCCGAGGCGGGTCTCCGACTACGCGCCGCGTTCCGCCGATCTGAACTTCTTCATCTCGATCGCGTCCTTCTTCCTCGGCGCCTCGACGCTCGTCTTCCTCTACAA
>VAXH01000068.1 GCA_005883955.1 Actinomycetota bacterium
TGACTCTGCGGGCCGACAGCGGCTCAGCCGCGACGTCGAAGCCGGCGAGCCGGGCGCTGCCGGAGGTCGGCTCGATCGTCGTCGTCAGCATTCCGACAGTGGTCGATTTGCCGGCCCCGTTCGGCCCGAGCAGGCCGAAGACCTCGCCGGCGGCAACCTCGAAGTCGATCCCCATCACGGCCTCGACACCGCCGGGATAGGTCTTGCTGAGCTTGGTCGCTTCGATTGCGTTCATGTCGCTCCCTTCGGGCAGTCACAACTGCCGCGTTTCGTTCGTCAGGGAGATGACGGATTCGAACGCGGAGATGTGACGTGACCCGAAGCGACTGGCAAACGGAGGAGTTCGAGCGCAACCGGCAGCACCTGACGTCGGTCGCGTACCGGATGCTCGGTTCGACGACCGAGGCCGAAGACGCAGTGCAGGAGGCGTGGCTACGGCTCTCGCGCTCAGACACCCAAGCGGTCGAGAACCTCGCTGGCTGGCTGACGACGGTGGTCGCGCGCGTCTCCCTCGACATGCTCCGCACCCGCCGAGCGCGCCGCGAGGATTACGCCGGCAGCTGGCTGCCCGAGCCGATTGTGTCGATCGCGAACGGGCCGGAGGAGGAAGCCGAGCTCGCGGACTCAGTCGGGCTCGCGTTGCTTGTCGTTCTCGACACACTGACCCCCGCCGAGCGTCTCGCGTTTGTCCTGCACGACATGTTCGGGATGCCGTTCGAAGAGATCGCTCCAATCGTCGACCGCTCTGTAGCGGCGACTCGCCAGCTCGCGAGTAGAGCCCGTCGTCGAGTTCGGGGAGCCGCGCCGGCCGCGGACCCGGATCTCCGCGAGCAGCGGCGGGTGGTCGACGCCTTCCTGGCCGCCTCGCGAGCGGGCGACTTCGAGGCGCTGCTCGAAGTACTCGATCCGGATGTCGTGTTCCGGATCGACGTCGGCGGCGTCGCCCCAGCGGCACGCCCGCCGATCGTAGGCGCGGAAGCTGTCGCGGCTCGGGTGCTGGAGCGCGGCAGCAGGCTCGCCCCTCATGCGCGCCCCGCAATCGTGAACGGCGCCGCGGGGGTGCTCGTCGTGCCGGGCAAGAGGCCGTTTGCCGTCGTCGGCTTCACGATCTCCGGTGGCAGGATCGCCGAGATCGACGTGATCGCCGACCCCGCGAAGCTGCGCGCTGCGACGATTGCTGCTGGACTGAGCACGTGAGTAACGCCGGCAGCACGCGGTCGATACTCGCCGGCGCGTCGCCAACCTGCGAGATGATCACGACCCGCCAGGACTCCAGACAAGGAAGTGGAGCCGACGGCGTGGCTAGGACGCTACGGGGACTGCACCTCGAGAGAGGTCGCCTCCGGTCGAGGCGCGGTAAAGCTCGACGGCGAACACCACGACCGCCAGGGCGAGTCCGCAGAGCAGGACGAAGCCGAGCAACGCCTTTGCGCCGGGGGAATGCACGTGGCCGCCGAAGAGCAGCTTCGCGGCCACGTAGAAAAGGAAACCCGGCACCAAGAGAGCGACACGGAGGGCCCCCAGGCCGCCCGTTTCCGCCGTCCAGTTCTCCTTCGCGAGCTGGAAGGAACGGCGTCGCGCTCCTTCAGCGGCGAGACCATCGAGCGCGATCAGCGGGACGACGAAGATCGTGGCGAAGCTCCAGGCGATCTGAGCGGCCGTTCCCAGCCAGCGCGAGGCCTTGCTCTTGAGCAGACTGATCAAGAACGCGACGAAGAGGGAATAGCCGGCCCAGCCGGCGATCGCGCCCAACCGGGACCAGGCGATGTTGAGCCCGTCCCGGAGACCCGCCTCCTCGCCGTCGAGCACGCTCGCGGCGGCTGCAGCCAAGGCGACGTTGAAGAAGATGCCCACGAAAAAGAGCGAGTAGAGCGCGACCACGATGAGGGGCACGTAGAAGAACCAGGGGCCGTTCACGGCGTGGAGCCAGGCTCCCTCGAAGATCCAGAATCCCGCAATCAGGGCGAGGCAGCTCGCCGAGCCGACCGGGAACCAGAGGAGCGCAGGGTCGCGACGGACGAGCTCGAAGCTCGCGTGCATCAGCCCAGCACCGTCGCGAAAACCCTTGGCCACGGCGGTTGAATCGGATCTCGGGGCTGTGCTGCACAGCCCCGAAAGGGTCATCACGCGTCCCGAGCGTCCTAGAGTCCCCTGAGGTGGAGATCGCCGGAAAGACCGCAATCGTCACGGGCGGCGCCCGCGGGATCGGCCGAGCGATCTGCCGTCGGTTCGCTGCCGACGGAGCGCAGCTGCTCGTGGTCGATCAAGACGAGCCGGAGGGCCGCGCGGCGGCCGACGAGCTCGAAGCCGGGTTCCTCGCGGCCGACGTGACTCGGGAGGCAGATGTCCGGGCCATGATTAACCACGCCGAGCGGGAATTCGGCGGCCTCGAAATCCTCGTCAACAACGCGGGCGGTTATGAGAAGCCCGTCTTTCCCGACGCGCCTCTCGAGTACTGGTCGCGGACAGTCGAGCTCAATCTCTTCTCCGTGATGCTCGGGATCCACTATGCCGTGCCCGCGATGGCCGGACGCGGGGGCGCAATCGTCAATATCGCCTCGTCGGCCGGGTTGGCCCTCGCACCCCATCCCGGACCCGAGTATGCGGCCGCAAAGGCGGGCGTCATCCGACTGACGGCCACGCTCGCCCCACTCGCCGACCGGGGCGTTCGCGTCAACTGCGTCTGCCCGCATACCGTCGCGACGGAGAAGGTCCTCGGAACCATCGCCAAACTCGAGGCCGACGGCGCCGACCTTCCCCCGCCGCTCCGAGGCGAGCTGATCGCGTCGGAAGAGATCGCGGATGCAGTCGCCGAGCTTGTGGAAAACGACGAGCTCGCCGGCCGGGTGATGCTCTGCTGGGGCGGCAAGCCGCGCCGGCTGCTCCCGAACAGCTAAGAGCTCCTTTCATAATGGGGCCTCGTCGCCGGGGTGCGATGGTCGGTTCCTGGCAAGGACGCAGGGAGTGCCCGTCTCGGTTGATACGGGCACGACTGCGATACCAGGGCGGAGCCGGTGGCCGTCCAGCGCGGCCCGGCGGCACAGTGCTTCATTGTGAAAGGGGCTCTAGGCCGCGGCAGGCACGCTCGCGTGCTGCTCCGCCCACTCGAGCGCCTGGTCCGCCACGCCCTCCCAGCCGTCCTGAGCGAAGGTGTAGTGGGAGCGATCCGGGTATTCCTTCAGCCCGGTCGGCGAGCTCGCCTTTTGCTGGATCTTGAACGCGGTCTTCGTCACCGCCGCGGGAACGGTGTGGTCCTTCCCGTTGGCCATCAGCAACAACGGCGCGCGGTTGCTGCTTTTCGGATGCACGGCCGCCGGAGAGTTCGGGGTGAAGTTCGAGAAGGCAGCCTGGAAGAGGACACGTCCCGGGCCCGGAATCGCCAAACGGTCGTAGGCCCGCCTTGACTCCTCGACGCTGAGCAGGTTCCCGAAGCCGTAGCGGAACTCGTCCGGCGTGAGCGTCACGGCCTTGTGCCGGTTGGCCGGGTTCTTCAACGCCACCGAAGCGACCTTCAGGCTCGAGAACGGCAGCGCCAGGATGCCCTTGATCGGCGCGGGTGAGATCCCAACCCCGGCGGCGCCGAGGCCGCGGTCGAGCAAGACCTCCGTGATCAGGCCACCGAAGGAGTGGCCGATGATGATCGGCGGCTTGTCGAGCTTGCGAATGATCTGCTCGTAGTGGTCGGCGATCTCGCGGACGCCGAGGTTCTCGTACGGCTTGGTGTTGCTCCGGACCTCGTCGATCTCGCCGTCCATGCCCGGCCAGGCTGGGGCGATGACGTTGTAGCCCTTGCCTTCGTAGTGCTCGATCCACTTCTCCCAGCTGAGCGGCGTCAGCCAGAGACCGTGGACGAGGACGATCGTGTCGGCAGCGGTTGCGCCTTCGGTTGCCATGGAGTCCTCCTGCTGTGGGGGCAGAGCACGTGAGAACGCGTCAGCGCCGACGCTATTCCTGCGGGTCAGTTCTTTCTAGTTCCGCGTGCGGGGATCGGCTCGCTGCTCGGTGAGAACCTTGCGCGCCTCGTCGGCGTCCTCACCGTTGACCACGATCTCCCGCCAGCCGCCCGAGGGCCAACCGTCGTTCGCGGCCGCGCTGAAGTTCGTTGGCCGGTCGAGGCACCGGATCCCCACATTGCGGAGGATGCCGCAGACCAGGCCGGCTTCCATCGCAGTCGGGACCGTTTCGACGACTACGAGATCGTCCACGTGTCACCGCCTGCAAGGAGCGCGCCGAGCTCGCCTTCCCTGTCCTCCCGCGCGGTCGCGATCTGCTCGGCCATCAACTCGTCGTAGACGGGCCGCTCGACGTCCCTGAAGACACCGATCGGCGTCGCGCCGACTGTGTCACGCGTCAGCCGCGAGAGCGCGAACGCCGGAGAAGCCTCCGGATGATGCGCGTCCCAGACGAGCGCGTCACCGTCACCGTCGAAGACCTCGGCCGAGCCGTCCCCGCGGAGCCGCACGCCGCGCTCGCCGTCGAGGCCGAGCCTCACCGGCTCGCCGTGCTGGAGGTAGATCCGGTTCTCCTTGTCCTCGCGCACGAAGTCGAAGGCGTTGTCGTTGAAGATGTTGCAGTTCTGGAAGATCTCGACGAACGCGCTGCCGTTGTGATGAGCGGCCGCGCGGAGCACCTCGGTCAGCTGGGCGCGGTCGGTATCGATCGCGCGCGCGACGAAGGTCGCCTCGGCGCCGATCGCGAGCGAGATCGGGTTGAAGGGCCAGTCCAGCGACCCCATCGGGGTCGACTTCGTCACCTTCCCACGCGGGCTGGTCGGCGAGTACTGGCCCTTCGTCAGCCCGTAGATCTCGTTGTTGAAGAGCAGGATCTTGATATCCACGTTGCGGCGCAGCGCATGGATCAGGTGGTTGCCGCCAATCGAAAGCGCGTCGCCGTCGCCGGTGACTACCCAAACGGAGAGATCCGGGCGGGAGGTCGAGAGCCCGGTCGCGATCGCCGGCGCGCGGCCGTGGATCGAGTGCATTCCGTAGGTCTCCATGTAGTACGGGAAGCGTGCAGCGCAGCCGATGCCGGAGACGAACAGGATTCGCTCCTTCGGAATCTCGAGCTCGGGCATGAAGCCCTGCAGCGCCGCGAGGATCGCGTAGTCGCCGCAGCCCGGACACCAGCGGACCTCCTGATCGGTCTTGTAGTCCTTTGCGGTCAGCTTGGGCTGCGCGCCGTTGCCGTTGGGCTCGCTCAAGGCCGCGGCCGCCCTTCGTCATACGTCTTGATGTAGTTCGGCGGGATCCCTGCGGGCATGCCGCTGCCCGGATCCGAACCGCTTCCACGGGTCGCCGCCATCGCGTCGACGTTGTCGCCGCCGCGGCGGAGCCCTTCTTCTTCTCCCGATTGCACTGATCGCAGCCGCCGGGTGAGGTTACGAAGGCTGAGCATTGTCTTCCTCCTCGTCGTGCGGGTTCGGCGTGACGTCGGGCTCCTCCGCGAAGTCGCCGGGCCGGGTCGTTCCTAACGCGAGGTCGTCGGGCTCCCGCGAGCTTCCGCGCAGTTTTTCCAGAAGCTTCTCGAACATCGCTACCTCCTCGCCACCCTCAGCGCCACGGCCGCGAGCACAACCGCGGCGGAAAAGAAGAGAGCGGCCTGTATCCACATCCCGCCGATGATCGAGACCCCGGCGCCGACCAGAGCGATGACGAACAACACCGACCAGCGACTGCCGCCGAGCGACCAGGCGCGTTGGGTCCCGCTCACGGCATTGCCTCGATCGCCTCTTTCACCTCGCCGGCGCGGAAAGGCAGCCCCCGGACGAGGTTGAAGCCGGCCGCGTCGACGAGGAACTCGGCGCGGATCAGCTTGCGCAGCTGGCCGAGGTTGATCTCCGGGATCAGCACCTTCTCGTAAGCGCCGACGACTTCGCCGGTGTTGCTGGGAAACGGGTTCAGGTAGTGCAGGTGCGCGTGTGCGACCTTGCCGCCGTCGCCGCGAACGCGGCGTACGCCGGCCGCGACCGGCCCGTAGGTGCCGCCCCAGGAGAGAACGAGCAGGTCGGCGCCATCTGGGTCGTCGACCTCGAGCTGGGGTATGTCGGAGGCGATCCCGGCGACCTTTTGCGCGCGCAGGCGGGTCATCAGATCGTGGTTTTCCGGGTCGTAGGAGACGTTGCCCGTCAGGTCCTGCTTCTCGAGCCCGCCGATCCGATGCTCGAGACCGGGCGTACCGGGGATCGCCCACGGCCGCGCGAGCGTCTCGTCGTCGCGTACGTAGGGCAGGAATTCGCCATCCGCGGGCACCTCGGTCGTGAAGCCCGCGTCGATCTCGGCGATGGCGTCCACGTCCGGCAACAGCCACGGCTCGGACCCGTTGGCAAGGTAGGCGTCGGAGAGTAGGTAGACCGGCGTCCGGTACTTGAGCGCGATTCGCGCCGCCTCGATCGCGGCCTCGAAGCACTGCGCCGGTGTCGATGCAGCGAGCACCGGCACGGGCGACTCGGAGTTGCGGCCAAACAGAACCATCAGCAGGTCGGCCTGCTCCGGCTTGGTCGGCATCCCGGTCGAGGGGCCGGCGCGCTGAATGTCGAGGATCAGCAGCGGCAGCTCGAGCGCGATCGCGAGACCGACCGTTTCGCTCTTGAGCACGACCCCGGGGCCGGCCGAGGTCGAGACCCCGAGCGAGCCGCCGAAGCTGGCGCCGAGCGCCGCGCCGACCGCCGCGATCTCGTCCTCGGCCTGGAACGTGCGAACCCCGAAGTTCTTGTGGCGAGCGAGCTCCTCGAGAATCGAGCTCGCGGGCGTGATCGGATACGCGCCGAGGAACAGTGGCAGCCCGGACTTGACGCTAGCGGCGATCAGCCCGTAGGCGAGCGCCTGGTTCCCGGTGATGTTGCGGTAGGTGCCCGGACGGAGCTTCGCCGGCTTGACCTCGTAGGAAACCGCGAAATCCTCGGTCGTCTCGCCGAACGCGTAGCCGGCCCGGAAGGCTCGCTTGTTGGTTTCGGCGATCTCGGGCCGCTTGGCGAACTTGCGCTCGAGGAAGGCGACTGTGTGCTCGGTCGGACGGTGGTAGAGCCACGACATCAGTCCGAGGGCGAACATGTTCTTTGCGCGCTCGGCCTCGCGCTTGGTGACGCCCTCGACCTCCTTCGTCGCCTCGAGGGTCATCGACGTCAGTGGCACGGTGTGGACGTCGTAGCCATCGAGCGACCCGTCCTCGAGCGGGTTGGCCTCGTAGCCCGCCTTGACAAGATTGCGCTCCGAGAACGTGTCCTGGTCGACGATCAGGGTCGCGCCACGCGGAAGATCGCGAAGGTTCGTCTTCAGCGCCGCAGGGTTCATCGCCACGAGCACGTTCGGCGCGTCGCCGGGAGTGAGGATGTCGTGGTCGGCGAAGTGGACCTGGAACCCGGAGACGCCGGGGAGCGAGCCCGCGGGTGCCCGGATCTCGGCCGGGAAATCGGGAAAGGTCGAGAGGTCGTTCCCGAGCACGGCGGTCTCGCTCGTGAAGCGGCCGCCCGTCAGCTGCATGCCGTCGCCGGAGTCGCCCGCGAAGCGGACGATGACGCTGTCGACCTGCTCGACCGGCTTGGCCTGTTTGGCCATTTCCATAGGTATAGCGCAGCCGGCTCGGCTCAGACGGATGCGGTGCCGCTTTGGGCGGCGAGCCGCTCCGCACGCTGCCTGATCCCGCGTAGCATCTTGCGCTCCATCACCAGCGAGCCGGGGTCGATGACGAGGTCCCAGACGAGCCGCATCGGCAGCGGCATCGCCTTCGAGCGAAAGCGGTTGCGGCTGATCAGGCGCGTCCGGCCCCCGCTGCCGGCTCGAGCGCGAACGCCCAGACCCAGTTGCCGTCCTCTCTTCAGCTTCACGGGAAAGCTCTTGGTCATCGCCTCTCGCGCAGCGAGCGTGCTAGGGCATGCGCGGCGCTCCGAATGCGCGCCGCGGATTTTCCGCGGCGCGAGTGTCGTCACAGTTCAGTCGTTCTCAGTCGCAACCGCGTCACAGACATGTGCGCCGCGCTTCGATAGCGTTTCGGTAGGGGTTCGTTTGCACCCCCAAAGGGGCTGCGCCGGTCGAGAGGAGCCGTGGCCGTTCGATGAGCTACGCGGCGCTGCGCCGCACGACCTTGAGGCCCCAGGCGCGGCCGCTTTCGAACAGCTCGTCGGGATCGACCTCGTCGCGCCAGCCGAGGAAATGCGGTTCGGCATCGTCGTCCGTCGAGCCGTAGACCGCGAGGCGCCGCTCGGGTTCTTCGACGTTCGGACCTCGCTCGAGCTCCTCCAGCCGGCGCTCGGCCTCTTCGGCGGCAGGCCCCTCCATGTACCCCCGCGGCATGGGGCAAAGCTACACCGTTTCGATTCGCGCAAAAGGTGCATAACCGACTCGTGGCCTCCAGACGAACGACCGCGTGGACGCCAAAGGCGATTCCTTTCGGCTTCCTGATCGCCCTCCTCGGCGGCTGGGTCGTTGCCGCGGCGCTCGTCGGGCCGCTCTTCAACTTCGGCTTCTTCAACGACACGAGCTGGCAGTTGTCCACAAAGCAGTGGGAGACACAGCTGATCCCGGGAATCGTCGCCGTCGTCGGAGGCCTCATGCTCATGACGCCGTCACGCGGCGGCGGCGCGCTCGGTGCGCTACTCGCCTTCGCAGCGGGCGGCTGGCTGATCGTCAGCCCAATCCTCTACCCGCTCTGGTCGAGCGGCACGATCCACCCGTACGGCTCCCAGAACATGCAGGCTCTCCGCTGGATCGGTCACGTCTACGGTCCCGGCGGCCTGATCCTCTACTTCGCCGGCTACGCACTCGGCCTCTTCTCTCGGCGAGCCGTGGTCCAGGACACCCAGGTCGCAGAGCCGCAGCCCCAGCGGACAGTTTCACCGGGAACCTAGTAGGAGGGTCTAGCGAAACAGAGTCTGTGCCGCCGGGCCGCGCTGCTCGCCCCGTGGCAGCGTCCTCAAGCGCGCCAATGGCTTTCTGCTATTGACGCTCCCTGCGTCCTCCCCACGGAACGACCATCGCACCCCGACGACGAGCGCCGTTCCGCTAGCCCCTCCTAGGAAGCTAGGGGATCGCCTCCGCGAGCAGCGCCTCGAGGTCGAGCGGCGCGTTGTACATCGCGACGCCCTCTCCGTCTTGCGCGCGCGGCCATTCCTCGCGCGGTCGGTCGCGGTAGAGCTCGATTCCGTTCCCGTCCGGGTCGCGCAGGTAGATCGCCTCGCTGACCCCGTGGTCGGTTGCGCCGCTGATCGGAATGCCCGCATCCCTGACCCGGCGAAGCGCGTCGCCGAGCGTCGCTCTGTCCGGGTAGCGGATCGCAACGTGGTAGAGCCCGGTCGTCCCAGGAGGGGGCGGCGAGCCGCCGCGGCTCTCCCAGGTGTTGAGGCCGAGGTGATGGTGATAACCACCGGCGCTGAGGAACGCCGCCTCGTCGCCGTAGCGCTGGGTGACGTCGAAGCCGAGCACGTCGCGGTAGAAGCCCAGCGCCCGGTCGATGTCGGACACCTTCAGATGGACGTGCCCGATGTCGACGCGCGGATCGATCGTTTCTGACATGCGCCAAGCTTAGGGCGTTCGCTTGCGACGCCGCCAAGAGGACGTCTGGGCTCTGCTCGGACGTCCGTTTAATCCAACCGGCGATGCCCATCGCGGTACGCCTCTCCGACATCAGTTCGAAGCTAAGGGCGGGAGCCCAGGTCGGCGCTCCCGCCCATACATCGAGGGGCTACGGGCCCCAGGGCAGCGAGCCATTCATCGCTGCAAAACCGAGGGCGCCGAGAGCCACAAGCAGTGCCTTCACGCGACCGGACATGAGTCCACCTCCCTTCGTCACCTGGCTTACGAACGAGGTGGGTACGCAAGCGCCGTAGCCATTTGTTGTCAAGGCGTCCAACTCTTGGTTTTTGACGCCAGCCGCTCCAGGGACGAAGATGGGCTCGAGGCGATGGTGGGACCACAGGCGAATGGACCAGAGTCAATCGGGCAGCGCTTGCGCCGATTACGTGTTGAACGCAAGCTTTCCCAACGCGAACTCTCGTCCCCCGGCGTCTCGTACGCCTACATCTCCCGCATCGAGGCCGGAGCAAGGCGGCCGTCCGTCAAGGCCCTTAGACAGCTCGCTCGAAAGCTTGGCGTCTCCGTGGAATACCTCGAGACGGGGTCCGATCTCCGCGACGTCGACGAACGCGAACTTCGGCTCGCCGATGCGGAGCTCGAGCTACGGCTGGCCGAAGACCCCGGAGACGCCCTCGGCACTGTCCAGGGGATCCTCGCGGATGCGATTGCTGCCGGCGACTCGACCTCTGCGCTTCGCGCACGAGTCGCGCTCGGCCTTGCCGAGGCGCGCGCCGGGAACAACCCCGGCGCCGTGGAGCGTCTCGAGGCCGCTGTCGAATCCGAGCTCCTAACTCCGTCACAACGTCCCGACGTGTACGCGACGCTCGGTCAGTGCTACGCGGCGCTAGGCCAACCGCAGCGCGCCGTCGATCTCTTCGAAACCTGTCTCGTCCGCGTGGCGGAGGAGCATCCCGAAGACACCACCAATCAAGTTCGCTTTTCGACCTACCTCAGCTACGCACTCAGCGACCTCGGCGACCTCAGCCGCGCAGAGGCCGTACTCGAAGACGTGCTCGCGCAGGCCGAGCAGGTGACCGATCCTTATACGCGAGTCCGGCTCTACTGGTCGCTCGCTCGTCTGAACGAGATTCGTAACCAGCCGGCGGCGGCGCTCGAGTACATCCGCCGTGCGATCGCACTCCTCGAGGTGACGGAAGACACGCTCCATCTCGCCCGTGCACATCTGCTGTGCGGGACAATCATGATCTCCCAGGGGAAGCCGCAGGAGGCGGGGGCGCAGTTCGCCGCAGCCGAGCGGATGTTCGGGCCGAAGCCGGATCCGCTCGATCTCGCGAATCTTCGCGCAGATCAGGCGAGGCGCGCCGGCCTGCTCAACCAGCCGGAGGAGGCGGAACGGCTTGCCCGCGAAGCACTCTCCGCACTCGGCGACGACCATCCGGCAGAGCACGGCGTCGCCTTGGCGATCTTGGCCGACGCGCTTGCCCAACAGGAGAAGCCCGAAGCGGACGAGGCCTTCGAACGAGCCGTCGCGTTGATCGAGGAGCATGGGCGGCAGGTCGAGAAGGCGGACACATTCCGAGCCTGGGCCCGGTATCTCCGCAAGACCGGCCGTGAGTCCGAGGCGCTCGACGTTCTCGACCGGGCCGCCCAGCTCAGTTCCTCAGCATCTGTTCAGGGTCGCCGTTGATCGAGGCGTCGCTCCGAGCCCGCGGCCCCTACTCCCTCAGACTCTCGACCCGGCACGGCAGCGACGCGACGCGCGTAGCAGCCGGAGGCGTCCTCCGCGCCGTCTACGAGGTGGGCGGCCGGCTAGAGATCGCGGAGGCACGACAGCTGCCTGACGGCACAATGCTCGTCCGCGCGGCGAGCGAGGAGGCGATCGAGCGCGTCCGGTTCACGCTCGGGGTCGAAGACGACCATTCAGAGTTCCTGCAGCGCTTCTCCCGAGATCCATTGCTCGGAGCAACGGTGCGAAGGCTCAAGGGGCTGAGACCGCTTCGGTGCGCGACGGTGACGCAAGCGCTGCTCCGCGCGCTCTGCGGCCAGCTGATCACGGCGCGCAGGGCGCGCGAGATCGAGCGCCGGGTCGTGCGGGCAACGACACCTTCGTTCGAAGGCCTGCACGCGGCGCCGACGGCTGCCGTGATGGGCCGGTTCTCGCCGGCCGAGCTCCGGGCGCTCGGCCTCGGCGGCCCCCGCGCGAGCGCGCTCGTCCGGATCTGCCGCTCGATCGACCTGGAGCGCCTCCGGGGAGTGTCGACCGACGCCGCCGCGGCGCGGCTCGTGCGCGAGTCGCGGATCGGCCCCTGGTCGGTCGGCGTCGTCTGCCTCGAGGGCCTCGGCCGTTACGAGCGCGGGCTCGTGGGCGACCTTGGTCTGATCAAGCTGCTCGCCCGGATGCGCGGCCGCCGGGTCGAAGGCTGGGAGACCGCCGAGTTGCTCGAGCCGTACGGCGAGTGGGCCGGCCTGGCGAGTGTCTACATGCTGGCCGGTCTCGGTCAGGGGACGATCGCGGTCCCCGAGCGTCTCGCTGCCTAGGCGCTCGCTTGCGACACCGACCAAAGGACGGCCGGGCTTCGCCCGGGCATCCGTCCAATCCCCGTCTGCAAAACCGACCCCCACGTCAGGTCTCCTAGAGTTCCAGGATGGCCGTGAACGAAAGGCGGGTCGCGGTGCTCGGCGCGGGCACGATCGGCGAGGCGTTGATCGCCGGCCTGCTCAGCGGCGGCTGGCGAGAGCCGGGCGAGATCGTCGCGACCGGCCGCCGAGAGGAGCGCGTAAACGAGCTCCGAGAAAGGCTCGGCGTGGAGGCGACCCTGTCGAATGCCGACGCGGTTGTCGACGCGGCCCTGGTCGTGATCGCGGTCAAACCGCAGGACTTCGACGTCCTGCTTACGGAGATCGCGCCAGTCGTCAGCCCGGAGCAAACGGTGCTTTCGGTCGCCGCCGCCATCCCCACCACCGCAATCGAACAGGGCCTGCCAGACGGCGTTCCTGTCGTGCGCGCGATGCCGAACGCGCCGGCGACCGTGCACGAGGGAATCGCAGGCATGTGCCCCGGAGCCCATGCCGACGAGCCGCACCTTGCTCTCGCCGAGGAAGCGCTCCAGCATCTCGGCTCCGTCGTTCGCGTGCCCGAGCCCTACATGGACGCCGTCACAGCGGTCTCCGGCTCGGGGCCGGCGTACTTCGCGCTCCTCTCCGAGGCGATGATCGAGGCAGGCATTCTGCTCGGCCTCGGGCGCGATGTCTCGACGCAGCTCGTCATCCAGACGATGTTCGGGACCGCGAAGCTGCTCCGGGACGAGAACATGCATCCCGTCGAGCTCCGCGAACGCGTCACTTCGCCGGGCGGCACGACGATCAGGGCGGTCCGCGAGCTCGAGCAGGCGGGCGTACGCGCCGCGTTCCTGAACGCGATTCAGGCGGCGATGGAGCGCTCGCGCGAGCTCGCGGCCGGCGCGCCGTGAGCCGCGCTTCATCGCCGCTGTGGAGGGGGTCTGGGGGGAACCAGGAGGTTCCCCCGTTTCGTGTCCGCGACCGGCAGGTCGCGGCGAACCTTTGCGGAAGAAGGGGGCCCGCGGGGGAAACATGGTTTCCCCCGCGCGACGGAGCGGCCGCTCACGCGGCCGCGGAGGAGGCGGCGATGGAGCGCTCGCGCGAGCTCGCGGCCGGCGCCCCGTGAGAGTGCGGGACGCCGAGCTGGTCGTCGCGGACGACGAAGAGTCCGCGGCGAAGCGAGTCGCCGGGCTGCTCGCGGAGGCCGCTCGCGCCGGGCGTGAGATCGCGCTTACCGGCGGCTCGACTCCGGGTCGCGCATACGAGCTCGCCGCCGAGCTCGAGCCGGATTGGAGCAGCGCGGGCGTCTGGTGGGGGGACGAGCGCTGCGTGCCCCCTGACGACGATCGCTCGAACTTCGGTCTCGCGCGGAGGACGCTCCTTGACAGGCTCGAGGCCCAACCGGGTCGGCTTCACCGGATCCACGGCGAGGACGATCCCGCCGCGGCGGCAGCGTCGTACGACGAGGACCTGAGGGGAACAACGCTCGATCTTGTGTTGCTAGGTCTCGGTCCTGACGGGCATGTCGCGTCGCTCTTTCCGAATTCGCCCGGTCTGAATGAGAGCGAGCGCCTCGCGATTCCCGCCCAGCCGAATCTGGAGCCCTTCGTCGCGCGAGTGACGCTGACGCCGCGCGCGCTTCGCAGCGCCCGCCGCATCGTCTTCCTCGTCACGGGCGAGCAAAAAGCCGAGGCCGTGGCGAGCGCTCTAGGCGGGCGCCCCGATCCAGCCGTGCCCGGAAGCCTGATCCGGGCGGGGAGCGGCGAGACGCTCGCGATCCTGGACCAAAAGGCTGCTTCACGGTTGCGCGACTAGACAACGGCCTGCGTTCTGTATATATAGGCAGAAGTGTCGTCACCCGAGTCGCAGCCGCCGCTACTCGACGTCTTCACCATCGACCGTCCGGAGCAGCTGAAGGCCCTCGGCCATCCTCTCCGGCTACGCGTCCTCGAGATGCTGGGCCAGAGCGAGGAGGGCTCGCTGACGAACCGCGAGCTCGCCCAGCGACTTGGCGTCGACCCCGGCCATCTGCATTTCCACGTCCGGATGCTTCTGCGCGCAGGCCTGATCGATCGGGCCGACGGCGGGAAGGGTCGTGAGAAGCCCTACCGGGCTGTCGCGCGAACGGTTCGGGTGGCGCCGGAGCTCGTTTCCTCGGGGCTCGGCAACGATGTTCGCGCCTCGATGCTCGACGACCTTCAGCGAGCCTGGGACGCGTTCGGCGCGTCGGGCGCGTTCCGGATCACGCAGACCACCGTCCGAATTCCCGCGGAGCGCGCGTTGCGGTTGATCGAAGAGATCGCGGAACGCGTGCGCGACGAGGAGACCGACGAGGCCGACCCGCTCGTGATCACAGCGTTCATGCACCCGGTCCGCACCGGCAGCACTGACTAAGGCGCTCGCCTGCGACGCCGACCACGAGGACGTCCGGGGAGTTCTCAGGCCGCCGGGAGAAGCGGCGAGGAGAGCTCGGCGGCGAAGCCGCGGCGAGCGGCCAGGGCCTGGAGAACGAGCACAGTGTCGGCGACGGGAATGTCTTCCAGGTATTCGTCACGGTGCTCGAACGACTCCAGTACTCCCTCGACGGCCAGGGTGTAGCCGTCGACGTCGTGCGCCGCGAGGAAGGCAAGCGCGTCGCCGACGTCGGACGGGAAGTCGTCTCGGGTTCGGATCGCGTCAGCGTGGATGCGCGCACGCTCGTGGTCGCCGAGAACGAGGAAGGCGAGCGCAGCCGCGTAGCGGCCGATCGGCGAGTCTGCATCCGCGGCGCCGGCGTCGAGCGCCCAGCGCGCATCGGCCTTCGCACCTTCCCAGTCGTCCGCGAGCAGGCGTGCCTTCATGGCCCCGATCGGGCGCCCCCAGCTTCCGGGCGGGGCGTCGGCGAAGCTCTCCCGGTAGCGCTCGGAGGCGCGGATGAGGTGACCTGCGGCTTCGTCCCGACGGCCGGCCATCAGCAGCGCAAGGCCCGCGCCCGCCGAGGCGTTGCCGAGCCGTGTCAGCTGGCGCTGGCGAGAGTCGCCGTCGGCGGCCTCGGGCAGGCGGCTCTCGCCGTCGCGGTAGCGCGCTTCCTCACGGTCGACGTGGGCCTGCCAGTCCTCGCCGGCGCTTGCCTCTTGGTTAGGCACAGCCAACCTCCTCCCCGCGTCGAGCGTATCGAGCCTAGGCGCACGAGTGGGTGACGGGATCGCGCCGAAAGTGTGATGACCGCTCGGCCTGCCCGGGCGTGGGCATTTACTAGCCTTGCGTCGATGCGCGAGCTCAGCGAGGTCTACTACGTCGACGGCGTTCGCAGTGCCTTCGGGCGCGCCGGCCCGAAGGGGGTCTTCTGGCGCACGCGGGCCGACGACATGGCTGTCAAGCTCGTCCGCGAGCTACTCCGCCGCAACGATTCGCTGCCACCGGAACGGATCGACGATGTCGTTCTCGCGGCCACTGCCCAGGTCGGCGACCAGGGCCTGACGCTCGGGCGCGACGTCGCCTTGCTGGCGGGCCTGCCGCGGACGGTTCCCGGTTTTGCCGTCGACCGGATGTGCGCGGGCGCGCTGACCGCGATCACCGCGGGCGCCGGCGAGATCGCGATGGGGGCGGCAGATGTGATCCTCGCGGGCGGCGTCGAGCACATGGGCCGCCACCCGATGCTCGAGGATGTCGAGTACAACCCCCGCTTCGTCGCCGAGCGCTTGATCGACCCGTCGGCCGCAACCATGGGCCAGACAGCGGAGAACCTGCACGACCGGCTTCCGGAGCTGACGAAGGACGACGCCGACGAGTATGCGGTTCGCTCGCATCACCGCTTGGCCGAGGCCTGGCAGAACGGCGTCATGCGCGAGACGGTCGTACCGATGAGCGTCTTCACGGAAGAAGGCTGGCGTGAAGCCGACAGCGACGAGTTCCTGCGGCCAGACACTTCTCTCGACGCGATCCGCGACCTGCCGACGCCCTTCCGGCCGGGCGGCCGGGTGACAGCGGGGAACTCCGCGGGTCTCACCGACGGTGCGACCGCCTCGCTGCTCGCATCCGAGCGGGCGGCCAAGGAGCTCGGGCTCGAGCCGAAGCTCCGGCTCGTTTCATTCGCATTCGCAGGCGTCGAGCCGGAGCTGATGGGCATGGGACCGGTGCCGGCGACGAAGAAAGCGCTCGAGCGAGCCGGACTGAGCATCGACCAGATCGACGCCTTCGAGCTCAACGAGCCCTTCGCCGTGCAAGTGCTGACGTGGTGCGAAGGCATGGGAATCTCGCCGGACGACGAGCGGCTTAATCCCTACGGAGGCGCGATCGCCTGCGGCCATCCGCTTGCGGCGACCGGCGTGCGGCTCGTCGCGCAACTCGCGTACGCGATGCGCGAGCGCCAGAGCACCCGGTACGGACTGACGGCTCTCTGCGTCGGGATGGGGATGGGCGCGGCGCTCCTGTGGGAGCGTGTCTGAGCAGCTAACCCAGTTCAAGCTCACAGAGGTTGGGAGGCCCGAGCTCGAGCGGCCGCTTGCACTGGTGACGATCGACAACGGCGCCGACCACACAAAGCCAACCGTCTTCGGCCGGTCGGCACTCGAGTCGTTGGAGCGCGTCCTCGCCGAGCTCGAGGCCGACCGCTGGGCCGCGCTCTTGATCACGGGCAAGCCGTACTTCTTCTCGGCCGGTGCCGACCTCGACGACTTCTCACGCGTCTCGCCGGAACTTGCGCGCGACGGCAGCAGGACCGGCCACGAGCTCTTTACCCGCATCCGGTCCCTGCCTTATCCAACCGTGGCCGCGATCAACGGCGCCTGTCTCGGCGGCGGCGTCGAGCTCGCCCTTCATTGCGATGCGCGCACGATCTCGACTGCGGTTCGCCACTTCGCCTGCCCCGAGTGCCTGCTCGGGATCGTTCCCGGCTGGGGAGGAACGCAGCTCATCCCACGGCTCGTCGGAGCCGAGACCGCGATCGACTTCGTCGTCGAGAACCCGCTCCGCCAGAACCGGATGCTCGACGGCCGCCGGGCGCACGAGCTCGGCTTTGCCGACCGCCTGTTCGAGCCCGCCGAGTTCGTCGACGAGTCCATCGCCTACACCATCGAGCTCGCGACAGTCCCGCGCGAGACGCATTCCGGTGCCAACCCCGTGGACACGCCCCCCGCAGCCGTGTTCCAGCGGGCCAGAGCCCGACTCGACGACTCGGTCCACGGCGCCGCGCCCGCGCCCTACAGAGCGCTCGACCTGATCGAGGGCGCGCTCTCGGGCTGGACGCTCCAGGAGGGATACCGGGCCGAGGAGGACGCGATTGCCGAGCTCTTGCCCGGCCCACAGGCCCAGGCCTCCCTTTATGCCTACGACCTCGTCGAGCGGGCGAAGAAACGTCCTGAGCTCGACGCCGATCCACGACTCGTCACCAGGGTCGGCATCGTCGGCGCCGGCCTGATGGCGACACAGCTCGCGGCGCTTTTCCTGCGCCGCCTCGAGCTGCCGCTCGTAATCGCGGACGTCGACGAGCAGGCGCTCGAGCGTGCCCGCGGCGCGATCGAGGCGGAACTGGCCGGTCAGGTCGCGAAGGGCCGCTACGACGAGGGCAAGGCGCGCTTCCTCGCCTCGCTCGTCCGGACGACCACCGGCCGGGCCGATTTCGCCGGCTGCGAGTTCGTGCTCGAGGCCGTCTTCGAACAGCTGACCTTGAAGCGCGAAGTCTTCGCCCAGCTCGAAGACATCGTCGCACCGAGCTGCGTCCTGGCGACGAACACCTCCGCGCTCTCGGTCACCGCGATGGCCGCGGAGCTCGTGCATCCAGAGCGCGTGGTAGGCATGCACTTCTTCAACCCGGTCGCGCTGCTGCCGCTCGTCGAAGTCGTCCGCGGCGAGCGGACGGACGACACAACCGTCGCGACCGCAGTCGACTTCGCAACGAAGCTCCACAAGCGCCCCCTGCTCGTCCAAGACGCGCCGGCGTTCGTCGTCAACCGGATCCTGACGCGGCTCCTCTCTGTCGTCCTCGCCGCGCTCGAGCGCGGGAATTCGATCGAAGAGACGGACGAGGCGGTCCTGCGGCTCGGCCTGCCGATGGCGCCGTCCGTGCTGCTGCAGATGGTCGGGGCTCCCGTCGCCCTGCACGTGCTCGAGACGCTGCACGACGCCTACCCCGACCGCTTCCCGCTCTCGCAGACGCTCACCAACTACGCGGGGGGCGTTGAGGAGGTCGCCGTCATCGACGAGCGCCCGCACACCCCGGACGAGATCCTCGAGACGGCGCTGGCGGCGATCGCGGACGAGGTCCGCCACCTGCTCGACGAGGGCGTCGTGCCCTCGGCCGCGGACGTCGACACCGCCTTGGTCCTCGGAGCCGGCTTTCCGTTCTGGCTCGGCGGGATCACCAAGCACCTCGAGCAGCTGCGCATCTCGGAGAGAATGTCCTCGTGAACGACGACTGGCGGATCAGGGTCGACGTCGAGGACGAGCACGCCGCAGGCCTGCTCGAGCGGCTCGGGCTCGATCTCAGCTTCGAGGCCCGCAGGTTGGCCGAGGAGCTCGAGGGGCGGCGCCTGGTCGTCTCTCGCGATGACGAGACGCTCTTCGTCTACGCAGGCTCGAAGCTCGAAGCCGAACGCGCCCGCGACATCATCGAAGCGGAGCTCCGCGAGACCGGTCTCCAGGGCCGCGTCGGCCCGATCGAGCACTGGCTCGCAGACGCAGACCACTGGGACGACGAGCCGGCGGAGAAATTCGAGCCGGAGCAGGAGGTGCTGAGGGAAGGCTTGTCGCCCTGGGAGGTGCGGCTGGAGGCCGGCTCGGCCGAAGAAGGCGAAACGCTCGCCGCCAAGCTCGCTGCGGATGGTTACAGCGTCGTGCGCCGCTATCGGTTCGTCCTTGTCGGCGCCGACTCCGAAGACGCGGCCCGCGAGCTTGCAGAACGGCTCCACGGCGAGGCCGAGGCGAGCGGGCAGCTCGTCTACGAAACACTCCCCCAGAACCCGTTTGCCATCTTCGGCGGCCTGGGCGGCTCCGGCACTCCTCTCTGAGCGCGGTTTCTCCATGCCCCCGAAATGGGGTATGCTGCGGCTTGCGAGGCTCGCCCAAGGGGTTGACGCGGGCTCGCTTCTCATTACGAGGGTTGCAGCACTGGAAAGTGCTGCGTCGATGCAAAAGACGACCGAGCAGCCGACGCTAGCGCCGGAGGCGGCAAACGGTCTCAGCGAGACCGCCGCCCGCGCCCAAGACTGGGCCGGAGAACCATTTCTCCGGGCCGATGAGGACCCTGCAGTTGTACTGGCGCCCGGCACCGCCCGGAGGCTCGCCCTCGACGACGCCGTCGAGGAAATGGACGCCGGCCACGCCGCGCCCTCCTACGAGTGGAAACGCCGCTACGCGCTGATGCTCGGGCTGGAGCGCGTCCTCACCAACCGTCCGCCGCGGCTCGCCTCGGGAACGGAGCTTCGCAAGCACCAGATCGACGCGCTGGCCGGCATGCTCACGGAGCTGATCGCGGCGGCGCAGGCTGCGCCCGAGCCGACCAACGGAAACGGCGCATATGCCGAGGCCGATATCGACGAGGAGGAGGAAGACGAGCTCGAGCCGCCGCCGGCCGCAGACGAGCTGCCGCTGCCGCTCTCGCCGGAGGAAGACCCCGGCGCCGTTCGCCGCTTCCGCTTCCGGCATCCGACCGCGTCCGGCAAAACCATCGCCGCGGCCGGATTCGTCGAGGCCGCGCGCACGCTCGGCGTCCTCATCCTCACCCACCGCCGGCTGCTGGTCTCGCAGTTCAACCGCGACCTGACGACCGAGGGCTACGGCGACCGCATCGTCGACGCAGTCGAACGGGGTCGAGAAGCGCCGAAGCCGAGCCCGCTGACCATCCAGACCTACGCGTGGTTTGCACGCCACTGGGGCGACCTGAACCCGGATGCGTATCACCTGGTGATCGCCGACGAGGCCCATACGGCCCTCGGCGAGAAGACGAGCGCGGCGATCCGCAGCTTCACGAACCCGATCTACATCGGCATGACCGCAACCGAGCAACTGATCGCGAAGCAGGTCTCGGACGTCTTTCCCGCATCGGTCGACGACCTGCCGCTGGCCGATGCGGCGCGTCGCGGGCTGATCGCGCCCCTACGCTCGCTGCGCGTGCCCCCGGCCGCGGCGATCCATACCGTGCCGATCGTCGGCGGCGACTTCGAAGAGCGCGCCCTGGCGCAGGCGCTCGACCACCAGGCCCTGAACCAGGCGGCCGCGAGCCTGTACCGCGACCGGTTCGACTCGACGCCGGGCATCGTCTACGCGGCCGGCGTCGAGCACGCCTACAACCTGGCGAAGGAGTTCCGAGCGGCGGGGCTGAAGGCCGAAGCGGTCAGCGGCCGGACGCCGCCGGTGAAGCTGGCCGAGATTCTCGCCGCCTACGAGCGCGGCGAGATCGACGTCTTGATCAACGCGATGCTGCTCGCAGAAGGCTGGAACTCGCCGCGCGCAACCGTCTGCATGCACCTGGCGCCGACGGCGAGCAGGCGCGTCTACCAGCAGCGGATCGGCCGGATCATGCGCATCCACCCGCGCAAGGAAGCGGGCGTCGTGGTCGACTTCGTACCCAAGGCGGCCACGCACAACGAGCGCGTCGTCTCGCTGCACAGCCTGCTCGACTCCGACTTCTACCGGGAAGGCGCGCGCGTCACGCCGGCTCCGCGGCGCCGCCAGCAGCGGCGCGCGAGACGAAAACTTTCGCCCGCGCCGTGGCTCGTGCCGGTCACCGCGGACGTGAAGCGCCGGCTCGGCGTGATCACGCGCGAGTGGCAGCGGATCGACCCACGCTTCCTCGACGAGGACGAGCAGCGCTACTGGGCCACGATTGCCGGTCGCAACGTCCGCTTCGACGAGCGCGTCGAGTTCGCGAAGAAGTTCACCGAGGGCGGCGCCTCCAGAGGCGCACTCGAGACCTTCCTCGCCACCTGCGCCGCCGAGAACCCGAACCGCCGGCTGCGGATGACTGCGCTCGCCGACCGGGTCTCGATGGTGGTCGAGCGCGCCGATTTCGACGATCTCGTCACCCTCGTCACCCAGGCGCCGACCTGGGAGAAGGACCGCGTCCAGGGAGTCCGCATCCTCCTGCGAGCGATCGGCGAGGGCAAAGCCGACGCCCCCGAGCAGATCCTCGCCCGCTGGATCTGGCGGCTCGCCCGCGCAACGCGAAAGGTGCAGGATCGCCGGGCGAGCGCCGAGTTCCCGGAGGCGAAACGCCTGCTGGGCGCCTTGGCCAATTCAAGAGGCCACCGGCACGAGGAGAACGCCGCCAAGCTCGTCAACGCCGCGCGCGAGCAGCCGCTCGAAGTCGGCGCGGCACTGCTGGCCTCGGCCGAGGGCTACACACCTCGTGCCAACCAGCTGATCGACGCCGCTCGCGAGCAGCTCGGCACGCTGGAGGAAGTCGCGCACGGGCTCGCCGAGAACCTGCCGGCGCCGAAGCAGCCGAGTGGGCGCTCTCGCCGCCGGCGCAGGCGGCGCAAAAAGAAGTCGCAGACCGCGCAGCAGCAACAGGGCCAGAACGGCCAGCAGCAACCGCAGGCGGTGCAGGACGGCAACAAGCCCGGCGGCGAGCCGGCCAAGCCAGAGCCCGCTCCGGCGCAAGAACCGTAACGCCCACCTTCTCCGAAGGACCATAAGCCGTGGCTCTATTGCTCGGGGTCGCTTTTCTGGTCGGTGTCATCACCGCCGTCTCGCCGTGCGCGTTCCCAGTCCTGCCGATCGTCTTCGCGGGCGGCGCGAGCGGCGGCAAGCGGCGCCCGCTCGCGATCATCGCTGGTGTCGTCGTCGGTTTCACCGGCTCGCTGCTCGCGGTCTCGTGGCTGCTGCGACAGCTTCACCTGCCTCAGGACTTGCTGCGCAACATCTCGGTCGCGCTGCTCTTCGTCGTCGCGGCGACGTTGTTGGTTCCGCGGCTGGGTCAGGTGCTCGAGCGCCCGCTTGCTCGCTTCAGCCGCAGGCCGGGGGGCGATCTGGGCGGCGGGTTCGTACTGGGGCTGGCGCTCGGGCTCGTCTTCGTGCCCTGCGGCGGCCTGATCCTTGCCTCGATCATCACCGGCGCTGCGAGCGTTGGCAGCGGCACACGCGACGCGATGGCGCTCGCCTATGCGATCGGCATCGCGCTGCCGATGCTGGCGGTCGCCTACGGCGGCAGGCGTGCGGCCGGCGGATTGCAGGTCTTTCGGGCGCACGCGGCGCAGGTTCGCGCCGGCCTCGGCCTGGTGATCGCCGCGACCGCTCTGCTGATCACGTTCCACGTCGACCGCTCCCTGGCGAACATCGGCACGCTGGGCCTCGCCGACAAGATCCAGAACAGCTGCGCGGTTCAAAAACGGCTGACCGGACGCTGCCACCACGAGTCGAGCAAGCTCGCGAACTTCGGGCCCGCGCCGGCCTTCACGGGAATCAGCAAGTGGTTCAACTCCAAACCGCTGACGCTCCGGCAGCTCCGCGGCAAGGTCGTCCTCGTGGATTTCTGGACTTACTCCTGCATCAACTGCCTGCGGACGCTGCCGCACCTGAAGGCTTGGTGGAAGGACTACCACCGCGCCGGGCTGGAGATCGTCGGCGTCCACACGCCGGAGTTCGGGTTCGAGGCCGTACCGCACAACGTCGGCTCGGCGTCGAGGCAGCTCGGCGTCACCTGGCCGGTGGCGCTCGATCCGAAGTACAAGACCTGGAACGCCTACCAGAACCAGTACTGGCCGGCCGAGTACCTGATCGACAAGCGCGGTGATATCCGCAACGAGCATTTCGGCGAGGGCGAGTACGGCCGGACCGAAGGTCTGATCCGGCAGCTGCTCGGCGAGTCGGGGCCAGCGAAGGCGGAGCTCGCCGACATGACGCCGACCGAGCTGACGACGCCCGAGACCTACCTCGGCTACAGCCACCAGCTCGCGGACTACGTCGGGTCGCACCCCGTGCCCGGCCACGCCGCCGACTACAAGGCCCCACGGAACGTGACGCAGAACGGCTGGGCGCTGTCAGGCCGCTGGCGGCTCGGCCGCGAGTACACGACTGCGGCGCGCGACGCGAAGCTCGCGCTGCATTTCCACGCAAAGGCCGTCTATCTCGTCATGGGCGGGCGCGGCCGAGTCGGCGTCTCAGTGGACGGCCACGCGCTGCCGACGATCGCCGTCAAGGGAATCAGTCGCCTCTACACGGTGCTCAGCGAGCCGGTGCTCCTGGACGCGCAGCTTCGCCTCAGCTTCACGCCCGGCGTCTCGGTCTACTCGTTTACCTTCGGCTAGCTCTAGCTGGCCGGCCCGCGTGGGCCGGACTCGCCGTTGCCCGCCTCGCGCTCGCGTAAGTAGCGCGTCAGCTCGGCCGCGAGAGCGTCGCCGGACGGAAGCTCGAAATCCTCGTCCATCGTGTCGGCCCTTTGCTCGAGCTCCTCGACGTACGCGGCGGTCTCCTCGTCGCTGGCGACTGCCTGGCTGACCTGCTCCTCGTAGGTCTCGGCAGCCTGGTCCAACTCGGCCGTGTCGATCTTGATCCCGAGCAGCGCGCCGAGGCGCTCGCACAGCGCCGCCGCGGCCCGCGGGCTGGGGGTCAGCGAGACGTAGTGGGGAACCGCCGCCCAGAGGCTCGCGGATGGGATCCCGGCCTTGTTGCAAGCGTCGTGGAGCACGCCGATGATCCCCGTCGGCCCCTCGTACCGCGAGGTCGAGAGACCAAGCTCCTTGACGAGATCCTGGTCGGAGGCGCTGCCGGTCACAGGCGAAGGCCGTGTGTGCGGCACATCGGCGAGCAACGCGCCGAGCGTGACCACGAGCTCGACGCCGAGTTCCTGAACATGGCCGACGACCAGGTCGCTGAACGTGCGCCAGCGCAGGTTCGGCTCGATGCCGAGCAGCAGCAGCACGTCTCGGTCGAGGCGGCGCGGCTTCGCGTGGTAGAAGGCCGTTTCCGGCCAATCGATCTGGCGTGTGATGCCGTCAACGAGCGAGACGTGCGGGCGGGTCGCCTGGAAGTCGAAGAAGCCCTCTGGATCGACGTCCGCGATCTGGTCGGCGCCCCAGAGCCTGGCGAGGTACCCCGCCGCCAGCGAGGACGCCTGCGCGCCGTCGTTCCAGCCGCGGAACGCGGCTATGAGCACCGGCCGGTTGAGCTCCGGCCGGACGGAAACCCGAAGCTCCGATTCCATCCCGGAAGTTTACGCGCGACCTGCTGAGGCATCGGTCGCGATGCCTCTCTGGGAGGGCGTGGCGGCTTTGCCGGTGCGGCCGTTAAACCCGGCCCTGGCAGGGGGGGCGGATTGGAGAGCCGCCAGCGTCGGCCGCGATCCAAGCAGGCGGGCGCCAGAAGGCCGTAACAAGCGCAACGATGCCGGCCCAGGCGGTGGCCGCGACGATGACGTGCAGTTGCACGAGGTACCAGGGCAGGTGCAGGCGATACTGCAACTCCCCCAGACCGACCTGCACGAGCAGCACGCCGAGCACCGCGAGGGCGGCGAGAAACAGGCGAGGCGCGCGGGAGCGACGAGCGGCGAGGTAGCCGAGCAGGAACAGGAACGAGCAGCCGAACACCGCGACGACCCCCGCGTGGGCGTAGAGAACCGGCTCGAGACGAGCCAGCCGGTGCACCTGGGTCGTTCCTCCACCCGAATGAGGGCCCGCCGCGGTCGCGAGCGCGCCGCTGATGACGAGCGCCAGCCCCGCGACCGCGACGCCCGCACCGTAGAGCCGGAGCTCCCGCGGCACCAGCGGCTCGGCGCGCCCGCCCACGAGCTCGAAGGCGAAGAAGACGAGCACGACCGCCCCTGCGAGCAGCACCATCGACAGCAACAGATGGGCCGCCACGACCGGCCAGCGCAGGTCAGTCTTGACCGCGAGGTAGCCGAGCGGCGCCTGCGCCAGGGTTCCAGCGAAGAGCGCGACCGCGAGCTGCTTCCCTCGACGCTCGAGCGGCGTCCAGAAGGCCGCCAGCGCGACGAGCAGCGTGATCAGGATCGTCACGCCGCCTACCACCCGGTTCCCGAACTCGATGTAGGCGTGGTAGTTCTTCGCCGGCAGCGGGTGGCCGGCCTCGCAGCCGGGCCAGTGGCGGCAGCCGAGACCTGAGCTCGTCAACCGCACGGCCGCGCCTGTCGCCACGATCACCCAGAGTGCAAACAGCTCGAGCGCGGCGAATCGCAGGAACCAGACCGGCTGAAGCGCGAACGAGCGCGCCCGGCGCGCCGCCGACGTCGACTCGACGTGCACACGAATCAGCCTACCGCCGCCCGAGTGGTCTGGTCGGTGGTGTTGCCCGCTTCCTGGGGTCATGGCCAACGTTGGCGGTCAGGCCACTAGCATCGGCGTTTCGTGTCGCAGTTCTCGGAAGAGCTGATCGGGCGTTCGGGCTACCTGAACGAGGGGTTCGCCGACGTCTACGACCGCTACCGTCCCTCGCCCCCGCGCGGCGTGCTCGACGTGCTCTGCTTCGTCGCGGGGGTCGAGCAGCCGAAGCTGGTGGTCGACCTCGGCTGCGGCACGGGCCTCTCGACCCGTGCCTGGGCCGCCCGCGCCGAGAAGGTGATCGGAGTCGAGCCGAACCCGCGCATGATCGAACGCGCGCGGGCCGCAACCGAGCAGTCGAACGTGCGTTACGTCGAGGCCTACGCCGCCGAGACGGGGCTGCCGGGAGGCCAGGCGGAGCTCGTCACGGCCTGGCAGGCATTTCATTGGATGGAGCCGCAGCCGGTGCTGGCCGAGGCGGCGAGGCTCCTTCGTGACGGCGGTGTCTTCGCGGCGTGCGACTACGACGTCCCGCCGTTCGTGGAGCCGGAGGTGGACACGGCCTTCGCGGCTCTCATGCAGGCTCGACGCGACGCACGGCAGCGCCTGTCGATCCCTGCCGGCGCGACAAACTGGCCGAAAGACAGGCACCTCGAGCAGATCCGTGCGAGCGGGCGCTTCCGCTACTCACGCGAGCTCGTTGCCCACGGCTGGCGGGAGACCGATGCCGAGCGGGTGATCGGGCTGGCCGAGAGCATCGGCGGTCACCAAGCGCTCCTCAACGAGAGGGCGCCTGAGGTGGGCGACGCGTTCGCGCGGCTCCGCGAGACCGCGAACCGGGTGCTCCGCGACCGAGCGTGTCTCGAGCTGCGCTGCTACCGCCTCCGGATCGGGATCAAATGAGCGGCTCGAGCAGCTCCATGGCCGGATAACCGTCGGCACCGTCGACCGGAGTTGGCCGGGAGCCGAGGAAGAGCGGACGGTCAGCGGCGTTCAGCAGCACCGGCAGCAGATCCGGCCCGCGAAGCTGTCCGAGGATGCCTCCGGCACAGTCGAGCTCGCCGAAGCTCATGACGGTGTCGGCTCGGACGCCCGGCCCGGCGACGAGGAGCGGTACCGGGTCGCCGGAGTGGATCACGTCCGGCGAGGCGGGCGTGGCGTGGTCGCCGGTGACGCAGACGATCGCACGGTCGGTGGGCAAAGCCGAGAGCTGAGCGTCGAGCTCCTCGATCGCCCGCTGCTTGACTTGCGGGTCCTTCGTGTGACCGGCCTCGTCCACACGCTTGTCGTGGACGTAGATGAAGGTGTCGCCTGCGGCCAGCCGCTCCGAAACCAGGTCGAGATCGAGCTTCGCCTCCACCGGCTCCAGCCCGAGGCAGCGGCCGAGACCCCGAAGAAAGGCCGACTCCGCCGCAAAGCTTCCGGAGAGCCCGTGACGTTCGAGAAAGCTCGGAACCGCCCGGGGCCGGCCGAACCACTTGAGCGTGATCACGTTGAAGCGCTCGCCTTCCAAGCGCCTCATCGCCTCACGGCTCCACTGCTCGCAGGCACGCGCTGTAGCCTCGGCCTCCGGGACGAGCGACCGGGGCCGCAAGACGGGATGGCGGTCGCGGAAGAACGCGTCGGTGTCCGTCACGCGCTCGTCCGCGCCGCCCGAGATCCGCAGCACGGCTTCCCCGCGCCAGACCGGCTCGAGCAAGAAGGTGAGGCCGTCGATCTCGACCCCGTCGCAGCGCTCGACGAGCTCGGCGGCGTACTCGGCATCGCGCTCCGGATCCGGGCGGCCGGTCAGCCACCACCCGTCTTCCCGCCGGTCGGCCGGACGCAGGGCCGCATAAGCGAACACGTGCTCGGCGCTGACCTCCTGCCCCCGGCCCAGCGCCTCGAAGACGGCCCGGCCGGGAAACTCATCAGGCCGGTAGCCGAGCATCGCCCAGTGCGCGACCTCGCTCGACGGCGCGCGGCCCGGTCCGACGCCGTAGAGAAGTCCGCACGAGCCGCGACCCGCAAGCGCGTCCAGGTTCGGCGTCGCCGCCGCCTCAGCCGCCGTCCGCCCCCCGAGAACGTCGTGGGCGCGGTCGCCAAGCCCATCGAGCAGGACGAGGACGATCGGGAGCACGCGCGCAGGCTAACGAGGCAGGCGCCAGCAGCGGCGTCGCTTGCGATGCCGCCTGGAGGCCGTGCGGGCTTTGC
>VAXH01000113.1 GCA_005883955.1 Actinomycetota bacterium
CGGGGCCGACTCGCCGTCGGCCTCGGCGTGCTCCTCTTCCACGGGCGCAACATCGGGCTCGGGTTCGGGCGCCTCCGTTCCCGGCTCCTCATCTGTCGCAGGCATCCGGTCCTCGCCGGGCCAGCGCTCTTCGGTCACGCGTCGCTCTCCGGCTCTTCGAAGCGGAGGTCCTGGTGGTGAAGCTTGTGCGCGAGCTTGTCCCGCTTCGCAACCAGGTAGCGGCGGTTCTCGGCGTTCGGCGGCACCTCGATCGGCACCTGCTCGACGACCGTGAGGCCATAGCCCTCGAGCCCGCTGATCTTCTTCGGATTGTTGGTCAGGATCCGGATCGTCGACAGGCCGAGGTCGGCGAGGATCTGGTTGCCGATCCCCCAGTCTCGCGCGTCGGCCGGGAAGCCGAGCTCGAGGTTCGCCTCGACGGTGTCGAGGCCACTCTCCTGCAGCTCGTAGGCCTTGAGCTTGTTGAGCAGACCAATTCCACGGCCCTCCTGCGCCATGTAGAGAAGGACGCCGCGATCCTCGCGCGCGAGCTGCAGCAACGCCTGCTCGAGCTGCTCGCCGCAGTCGCAGCGGAGCGAGTGGAAGACGTCGCCTGTCAGGCATTCCGAATGCACGCGGACGAGCACGTCTTGCGCTCCGTCGACGTCGCCCTTGACGAGCGCGACATGGTGCTTTCCGGTCAGGGTCTCGCGGAAGGCGACCGCGGTGAACTCTCCGTACGCCGTAGGCAGCCGCACCGTCGTCGTCCGGTCGACCAGCTTCTCGTGGCGGCGTCGGTACTCGATCAGGTCGGCCACGGTGATCAGCTTCAGCTCGTGGTGCTCGCAGTACGGGATCAGGTCGTCGACCCGGGCCATCGTCCCGTCCTCGTTCATGATCTCGCAGACGACCCCTGCCGGGGTCAAGCCCGCGAGCCGGGCGAGGTCGACAGACGCCTCCGTTTGCCCGCCACGTTGGAGAACGCCCCCGTCACGTGCGCGCAGCGGGAAGATATGACCCGGCCGAACGAGGTCGTCGGCGCCCTTGCTGCGATCGATCGCCACCTGGACGGTGCGGGAGCGGTCGTGCGCAGAGATGCCGGTCGCGATCCCCTCGCGGGCCTCGATCGAGACCGTGAAGGCGGTCCCGAACGGCGTTTCGTTGCGGTCGGTCATCGGGTGCAGCCCGAGCTCGTCGCAGCGCTGCTCGGTCAAGCAGAGGCAGATCAGGCCCCGGCCGTGGGTCGCCATGAAGTTGATCGCTTCGGGAGTCGCGAACTGGGCGGCGATCGTAAGATCGCCCTCGTTCTCGCGGTCGGCAGCGTCGACGACGACCACGAACTTGCCCTCGCGAATATCCTCGATCGCCTCCTCGACGGTCGCGAAAGGCGCCTGCTTTTCGAGTTCTGTTGCCATCCGCTGGATCGTACCCTCGCTCCAAGGCGTCGCTCGCGATCCCGACCTCGAGGCCGTGGTCCTGAGGCGTCGCTTGCGACGCCGAGTGGAGGCCATGCCGGCTTTGCCGGCGTGGCGTGCGCTTCCGTCACCGCGGCCGTTTAATCCCGGCGTCATCGACAGGCGCACAGGGGGCGGGATCTAGCGAGGTCGCGGCTCAGTGCGGCTCCCACAGAAGCTCCGCGATCTCGAGCCTGATCTGGCGGTCGCGGGCCTCGCCGCTGAGGACGGCGACGGCGTCGTTCAGGCGCGAGTAGCGCTCGTCGCCGGTCGAGTGGAATGCGGTGCCGACGACCTCTCGCCCGTAGTTGCGAGCGCGGCCGTAACCGCGGTAGTCGAACGCGATTTTCGCGCCATCGTCGGTCTCGATCACGCCCTGGAAGTTCGGCAGGTAGACGTTGTCAGGCCGCAGCCGCGGATGGTTGAGGCCTCGGAAACGGCCGGTCAGAGCGCCGTCGCAGCGGCCCTCGGCCACGAAGACGCCGCCCACATCGGGCCCGCCGATGTCGTAGTGCTCCGGATAGGAGAACTCGACGCGGTAGAGCGGCGCGAGCTTCACCGAGCGGCGAGCCGCTCGACGTACTTGGCGAGGACGTCGACCTCGAGGTTGACACCGTCGCCGCGCTTCAGCGAGCCGAGCGTCGTCGCTTCGAGCGTGTGCCGGACAAGAGCCACTTCGAAGCTGTGCTCGGTCAGCGCCGTGATCGTTAGCGAGACCCCGTCGACGGTGATCGAGCCTTTCTCGACGCAGTAGCGAAGCACGGTCGGAGGAGCTTCGATCGTGACGCGACGGCTCTCGCCCTCGGGCTCGATTGCGCGGATACGGCCGACGCCGTCCACGTGACCCTGGACGTAATGACCGCCGAGCGGGTCGCCGGCTCGAAGCGCCGTCTCGAGATTTACCTCGGTTCCAAAGGGCTTGGCGCGCCGTAGCGTCTCCGGCATGACGTCGAACGCGAGCGAGCCGTTGGTGCGCTCGGCAACGGTCAGGCAAACGCCGTCGACGGCAATGGAGTCTCCGACCGTGGGGTCGAGCGAGCTTTCGACCACGAGTCGTCCCTGGTCGAACGACGCGACCTTCGCACGCTCGCGGACGATGCCGGTGAACATGGTCGAAAGCCTACGCAGTGGCGCCGAGCCGTGGCCGACGGCACCGGCGCGGCAGCCGCCTCGGGTAACGGCACAGAATCGTCACAGCCGTGCGCCGGACACGTGCGCTTTTCGGCGATACGCTGACCGCGGGTGGCGGGTGGACATAACCACCACCCGGGTGGGGATGCGCGCGCGTGATCCTTTTAACGGCGCGCGGTTTTCGCGATCGGGCGAGCGCTGAGGCAGCACGGCGCAGGAAGATCAGTCGCAGAGCGCAACGGCCTCGAGCGCCTCGCGGGCGATCATCTCGAGCGCCGGGCGATCGGTGCCGACGTCGAGCTCGTTCTGGAGCTCGAGCACGGCCTCCGCCTGAGTGGGCGTGAGGCCCACCAGCTCAACGGCTTCGAGCTCGCCGCGGAGGTCGGCATCCGAGATGTGTTGGGTCAGCCAGCGTGAAATCGCGATCACGAGTCGATCGGCTACCCGAATGTTCTCAGGGCTCGTTGACATAGGCAGTCAGGAGAACGTCCTCACCGATCGTGCGTGTATCGAAACGACGCAACTTGACCGGCTCGTCAAGTTCCCCGAACAGCGTCGGCCCGGAGCCGGCGAGCTTCGGCGCCACGAAGACCAGGAGCTTGTCGATCAGGCCGGCTCGCGCGAATGCGGTCGCGAGAGTCGGCCCGCCTTCCAGCAGCAGCGACTGGACTTCCTCACCAGCAAGGAGACCGAGCTCTTCGTTCAACGGGCCGGAGCGCAGCTCGAGGTCGACGTCCTCCGGCAGAGGCCCGCTACCGAAGACAAGCCGCCTCGGCTGCTTCGGAGCGCCGACGCCGCGGGCCGTCAGCGTCGGACGGTCGATCCGCGCGGTTCCCATGCCGACAGCGACCGCGTCCGAGGCCGCCCGCAGCTCATGGACGAGCGTCCGGCTCTCCTCGCCCGAGATCCACCGGGACCCCGGCAGCGTCAGCCTCCCGTCGAGCGTCATCGCGACCTTGTAGGTGACGAAGGGGCGGCGCTTCGTCACCCAGGTCAGCCACGCTTCGATCTGCTGCCGAGCCCGGAAACCGAGCTCACCGTCGGCAAGCTCGGCCTCGACGCCGGCCGCCCGAAGCTGCTCGAGCCCGCCGGCCGCATTCGGGTCCGGGTCCTTCGCACCGACGACGACCTTCGCCACGCCGGCGTCGATCACCGCTTGAGCGCAAGGCGGCGTCGAACCGGTGTGAGCACACGGCTCTAGCGTGACGAAGAGGGTCGAGCCGCGCGCACGGTCGCCGGCCGCCGCGAGTGCGTTCACCTCCGCATGCGCCTCGCCTTTGCGCTCGTGCCAGCCCTCGCCGACAAGCTCGCCGTCGCGCACGAGTACGGCGCCGACGACCGGATTGGGCTGAGTCGTGCCGCGCCCGCGCTCGGCGAGCTCGATTGCTCGCTCGAGAAAGTTCACGACAGCGCTTCCACGAGCGCGCCATAGCCGCCGGCCGGATCGCCGTCGCCGAAGACCGCCGTCGCCGCGACCAGCAGGTTCGCGCCTGCTTCTTGCGCCTCGCGGATGTTGTCGTGGTTGACACCGCCGTCGACCTGGAGCTGCATTGCCTTCGGTAACAGCCCGCGCAGCCGCTGCAGTCGCTCGAATGCCTCGGGCCTGAACTTCTGGCCCGAGTAGCCGGGCTCGATGCTCATGCAGAGGACAAGGTCGGCCTCCGCCGCGATCGCCGCCTCGGCCACCTCCTCGACCGGCGTCTCCGGCTTGAGCGCGACGCCGACCCCTAGGCCTTCCTCGCGTGCGGCGGCGGCGATCGAGGCGACATCTTCCACGGCCTCGTAGTGGAAGGTGACGCTGTCGGCGCCGGCCTCGCGAAAGGCGCGAAAGTGCCGCTCCGGCGACTCGATCATCAAATGGACGTCGACGAGGCCGCCGCCGCCGTGAATCAGGCCTCCGACCGACTGGAGCACGATCGGGCCGATGATGATCGGTTCGACGAAGTGCCCGTCGCCCACGTCGTAGTGGAAGACGCGCGTCCCCGCGGCGAGCAGTTTGTCGATCTGCTCTCCGAGTCTCGCGAAGTCGGCCGCATAGAGGGAGGGCTCGACCTCGGCGTCTCGCAACCCTTGCGCCCAGGCCATTCGTCTTGATCCTACGCCGCCAGCAGTCGAGCGCACTCGACCAGCTCGGGCTCGATCTTGTTCGGCCCGACGCCCCAATGAAGCGCATGGACGAGGCCCCAGCCCTGCATGCGGTCGCGCTCGAGGTCGAGCTCCGCCGCGAGTAGGTCGAGGCGCCTCTGGATAATCCGCCGATCAATCGACCAGCGGCGGTCGCGAAGCAGCGACGCGGCGTCGAACGCCGGTTCGCCGACGATCGGCTTGGGATCGATTGCAAGCCACGGCTCCCGCTTCGCCTTCAAGACGTTGCTTCCCTGGAGATCCTGGTGGCAGACCACCAAATGGCGACTGTGACCCGGCGAGCTCATGGGCGCAGGCGGCGGCGGCGTCGACGAGCCTGGGCTCGAACGGCCGGCCGAGCGCCTCCCAGTCCGAGTGAACCTGCACCGGCCAGCGCTCGGCCTCCGTAGCGAGCACCCGGAACCGATGGCCCTCGGAGGGCGGACGCCGCCACAGGCGTCGCAGCACCGAGGCGGCAGCAAGGGTCGCCTCGTCGTCGTTTCCGACCTCCCAGAGCGAAGTGCCCGGATCGGCACGCTCGACCAACAAGGCGTTCCGCTGGCGGTCGACCTCGAGCAGGCGCACCGCGCCGTCGCCGTGCCAGTGCGCAAGTGCGTCGGCCTCGTGTTCACTCTCTTCCTCCGGAAAATTGAGCTTGAGCACGGCGCGACTCCCATCCGAGAGCCTCGCGGGCAGTGCCAACGACACGTTGCCCTGCCCGAAGGGCTCGCCGAGCCGGAGCGACCAGCGCTCCGCACACTCGTCCGCCAGCCGCGGCAGCGACTCCAGCCAGGCCGCGCCGCCGGCTCGGTCGCGCCACCAGCCCAGCCGCTCCGGGACCTCGATCAAGCCCGGAGCCTCGCGATGAAGAAGCCGGTCGTCCCGTGCACGTCAGGCCGGGTCAAGAGGAACTCCGGCCGCCTCGGATGGGCGAACCGCGGCCATTGCTCGCCGAGCGGTTCCGGCCTCAGGCCGGACTCGTCGACGACGGCCTCGTTCTCGTCGGCATTGAGCGTGCAGACGGAGTAGACGATCGTTCCGCCCGGCCGAACGCGCTCTGCCGCCGCCCGCAACAGGCCGAGCTGCAGCTCGGGCAGCGGCTCCGCGCGCCAGCGCAGGTCGGGCCGCGAGGCGAGAACGCCGAGGCCCGAGCAAGGCGAATCGACGAGAGCCCGGTCGTAGTCGCGGAGCTCGGGCGGCAGCTCCAGCGCGTCCGCGCAGACCACGCTGACCTTCGAGGCCCCGAGTCGGGCCGCGTTCTCCTCGAGCTCCCGCGCCCGCCCGGGGTGCTTCTCCACGGCAGTGACCGCTCCGGCCAGCTGCGTCGCCTTGCCGCCCGGCGCCGCGCAGAGATCGAGAGTCCGGTCGGCGTCGCGCGCGCCGACGACGAGGCCCGCAAGCTGAGAACCACGACTCTGCGGCCAGATCCTCCCCTCGGCCAGCGCCTCTTCGTCCACTCGCTCGACGCGATAGGCGTGCGGGATGTCGGTCGGCTCGCCGTCGATCCTGCCGCGAAGCAGCCGCACGACCGTTTCCGGGGCCTCGTTCTGCACCCGCATCAGCGCCAGCGCCTCCTCGCGGCCGAAGTCGCGCGTCCACACCTGCTCGACCCAGTCCGGGTAGGAGTACTTGAGCGCCCCCTCGGGCAGCGATTCGAGCAGCGGTTCGATCCCGTCCGCGACCCGGCGCAGGACCGCATTCGTGAAGGCGACCGCACGCTCGAGCCTGGCCGCGCGGACGAGCTCGACGGTCTCGTTGACCGCGGCGTGCCGGGGCGTCTGCATGAAGCCGAGCTCGTAGGCGCCGAGCCGCAGCGCTGCGCGAACCGGCTGGTCGAGCTTGCGCACGGGCCGCCGCCCCAGCTGCTCGATCGCATAGTCGAGAATCCGCGTGCGCTGGATGGTCCCGTAGGCGAGCCGCTGCGCGAACGCGCGGTCCCGCTGGTCGAGGCTCGCGGCCGCCGTTCGGAGCGCCCGGTCGGCATACGCGTCCTGCTCGAAGACGCGGAGCACGGTTTCGAAGGCCGCTCGCCGCGCCGGCGAGACCATCAGCGCAGGCCGCGCAGGAATTCGTCGTACGCCATCCGGCGACGCCCTTCCGGCTGCACCTCGAGCAATTCCAGCCGGCCGTCGGCGAGCCGGGAGCGCCAGACGATCACCGGCCGCCCCTCGACCAGGCCTCGCGCGCCGATGTGCGGCGACAACGCGCGGATCCGGTTGTGCAGCTCGTCTGCCGGGCGCGACCAGTCGAGCTCCCGGTCGGCGGGCCCGATCTTTTCGGCGTACGTGGCTCCGTCCTCGGCCTGCGGCACCGGCTGTTGATTGCCGAGCGCGGTGTCGATCAGATCGGGCGTCAGCTCGGCGGCGCGGGCAAAGACGGCACCGGCGTCGTCGTCGATCGCGACCTCGAAGCGTTCCTGCGCGGCGACCGGCCCGGCATCGAGCGCCTCGACGAGCTCGATGATCGTGACTCCGGTCTCCTTGTCGCCCGCCATCAGCGCCCGCTCGACGGGCGCCGCCCCGCGCCAGCGCGGCAGCAGCGACGGGTGGACGTTGAGCCAGCGCGCCCGCCCGAGCGGGCCGCGCGGGACAAGCTGTCCGTACGCGACCGCGGCAATCGTGTCCACCTCGGGATCGAAGTCGTCGCCGAGCTGCTCCGGCTGCCGGACCGGGATGCCGAGGGTCTCGGCGGTGTGCTTCGCCGGCGGTGGCGCAACCCGCCGGCCGCGGCCGCGCGGACGGTCGGGCCGGGTGAGCAGGTAGGCGATCTCGTGTCGTGCGGCGAGCCGCTCGAGCACGTCCGCCCCGAACGGCGCCGTCGCAGCGACGGCGATGCGTGCCACGGTTAGGACGAGAGAGCGCCGAGAATTGGCTCAGGCCGCAGGATTCCCAGCGCCTCGCGCCGGGCCTCGGCCGTCGTTCGGTCGAGGATCAGGATCCCGTCGAGATGGTCGAGCTCGTGCTGAGCGACCCGCGCATCGCGCTCCTCGAGCTCGAGCCTGACGTCCTCGCCGTTCTCGTCCTTGCCCTCGATCGTGACCTTCGCCGGCCGCTCGACCGGAATGCTCACCCCCTGCATGGAGAGGCAGCCCTCCGTATCGCTGAGAGTGACCTCGGACGTCTTGGTCAGGATGGGATTGACGAGCGTCTGCGGAGGCTCCTCCTCCCCGTCCGGCTGGAAGACGAAGACCCGCTGCAGGGTGCCGACCTGCGTTCCGGAAAGGCCGAC
>VAXH01000114.1 GCA_005883955.1 Actinomycetota bacterium
GACCCACTCGCGTGCCGCCCAAGCGATCTCCTGCTGGCTCCGCTCGCCTTTGACCGCTTCGAGTACGCCGGACGCGAGCCCGAGCAGATCCGCGATCGCCTCGTTCTCGCACGATTCGCGGAGCTTCTCGACCGCTACTTCGAGCGGGTCGTCGTCCGTGATTCCGGCCGCCGACTTGACCATCTCCGCAAGCGCCCAGTACGTGACACTTTCGCCGTACGGCAGCGCGCGGCCGGCGAGCACCGTCGCGCCTTCGAGGCCCTCCACGAACTCTTGCGCGAGTCGGCTCTTGCCGACTCCGGGGTCGCCGTAGATCGTGAACAGGTGAGCGCGGCGATTGCGGACTGCGCGTTCGTACGTGTTCTGCAGCAGCTCGAGCTCGGTCTCACGCCCGACGAGCGGTGCCGCCGCCGCGCCGCGCTTGGGTGCGCCGTCGAGTACCGCCTCGGCCCGCCACGTCCAGATCCGGTCGCCGAAACCCTTGACCTCGAGCGGTCCGACATCCTCGGCCTGGAGCCGTCCGCTCGTCAGCCGGTAGGCGTGGGGACCGATCAGTACCTCTCCGGCGCCGGCGGCCTGCTGTAGTCGCGCTGCCAGGGTCACCGCTTCGCCCGTCGCGAAGGTCGAGTCGCTCTCGTCGACGACGACCTCGCCCGACTCGACGCCGACACGAGCCTCGAGTCCCAACTCCGCGACCGAGTCGAGCATCGCCAAGGCAGCGCGGACCGCGCGCTCGGCGTCGTCCTCGTGAGCCTGCGGAATCCCGAAGGCCGCCAGGACGGCGTCGCCGGCGAACTTCTCGACGATGCCGCCGTGCGTGGTCACGCAATGTGAGACTCGCTCGAAGAACTGCGACACCCGCCGGCGCGCGACCTCCGGGTCGGCGCCGGCGACAAGCGACGTCGAATCGACGAGATCGACGAACAGAACGGTTGCCAGCTTCCTTTCCACGAGCCTAAGTCTATGAACGACCGCTCGGCCGTCAAAAGTCCTGAAAATCCAGATTTCAAGCCAAAAACCGCGGCGGTGGATCTGCAGGCGTGGCGATCCTCATGTTCGTCGCCGTGCGGGCACGCGATCCACTGAAAAACGGACGCGTTTCGACGGAAAACCACCAAAGCTGACAAAAAATGAACGCAAACTGCGGAGCCTCCGTTTGACAGCGGGTGCTTGCGGTACGAGTGTCCACTGCTTGTCGGGCTGAGTCTGCAAAGGCCGCGATCGGCATCTCCCCCTCCCCTCGAGGCCACGCGGAACCGCATTCCACCAGTCCGGGCGCGGCAAGCTCAAAGCTCAGCGGCGCCCCGGTCGACCTTTTGCCGCAGTGTCTGCCGGGGCGCCGTTGGACGGCACCTCCCGCGTTAGCATCAGGCCGGTGCTCGACCCCAAGGTGTTCAAGGCGTACGACGTCCGTGGCATCTACCCCGCGGAGCTCGACGAGGAGGGCGCCTATGCGATCGGCCGCGCCTTCGTCGAGCAGTTCGAGCCCGAGCAGATCGCGGTCGGACACGACATGCGCGTGTCGAGCCCCGCGATGGCCGCAGCGGTGAGCGACGGGGCCGCGGACGCTGGAGCCGACGTCCTCGAGCTTGGCCTCATCGGCACCGAGATGCTCTATTTCGCGGTCGGCGATCTGAAGCTCGACGGTGGCGTCGCCGTTACCGCCTCCCACAATCCGCAGGACTACACCGGCATGAAGGTCGTCCGCAGCGGCGCGCTGCCGGTCGGCGGAGCATCGGGCTTGCTCGATATCCGAGACCGCGCCCTGAAGATCACGGGCCGCCCGGAGACGGGCGCCCGCGGCCGCGTCGAGCCGTACAACATCTGGCCCGCCTATGTGGAGCAGGTGCTCTCCTTCGTGGACGTCGAGGCGATCAAGCCCCTCCGGGTCGTCATCGACGCGGCAAACGGCATGGCCGGCGCGATGCTGCCGCCTGTGCTCGAGCGGCTGCCGATCGACCCCGCCCGCTGCTTCTTCGAGCCCGACGGGACCTTTCCGAACCACCCGCCCAACCCGCTGCTGCCGGAGAATCGCGAGTTCATCGTAGCCAAGACGCTGGAGGAGCGCGCCGACCTCGGGGCGGCGTTCGACGGCGACGCCGACCGCTGCTTCTTCGTCGACGACACAGGCGAGTTCGTGCCCGGTGATTTCGTCACCGCCTTGCTGGCCGCGTCGCTGCTCGAGAAGGAGCCCGGCGCGAAAATCATCTACGACCTTCGCGCCAGCTGGGCCGTGCCGGAGACGATCGAGCGCGGCGGCGGCGTGCCCCTGATCAACCGCGTCGGCCACGCGTTCATCAAGCAGCGGATGCGTGAGGAGGACGCAGCCTTCGGAGGTGAGGTCTCCGGGCATTACTACTTCCGCGACTTCTCGCAGGCGGACTCCGGAGTCGTCCCCTTCCTGCTCATGCTCGAGCTGGTCTCGAAGGAGGACCGAAAGCTGTCGGAGATCCTTGCGGACTATCGCGGGCGGTACTTCCTGACAGGGGAGCTCAACACCCCGGTCGCCGACGTGGCGGGCACGCTGGAGGAGCTGAAGCAACGCTTCGGGGGCGAGGGGGAGGTGAGCCATCTCGACGGCGTCTCGATCGACGCCGACGACTGGCACATGAACGTGCGTCCGTCCAATACGGAGCCGCTGCTGCGGCTGAATCTCGAAGCACGTACGCCGGAGCTGATGGAGCGCAAGCGGGACGAAGTGCTGGCGGCCATCCGGTCGTGAAGATCGAGCTCGGCCACGCCACGGATCGCAAGCCGCCGTTCAAGTACGCCGCCTTCACGCGCGTGGGCTTCTCGGATACCGATGCGCAGGGAATCGTCTACTACGGCAGGTACCTACCCTACTTCGACCAGGCGCGGGTCGAATACCACCGTCACCTCGACCTTCTCTCCGAGGCGATGGGCGAGGAGCAGTTCGTCATGCGCGCCTCCTCGGTCGAGTACTTCGCTCCGGCGCAATTCGACGATCTGATCGAGATCTTCATCCGGATGCGCAAGATCGGCCGGACGAGCGCGACGTACGAGTGCGCCGCCTATCGCGTCGATGACGATGTGCTGATGGTGACGGCCACGCAGGCGCTCGTGCTGGTCGACCTCGCGGAGCGCCGCGCCCGCACGATTCCCGGGTGGTACCGGGACGCGATCCGCGGGTTCGAGGACGGAGACTGCGAGATCGCGGCCGCGTGAGCGGCGGCGAGACCGACTGCCGCGGTGCGCTCGAGGCGGTCGAGCGGATCCGCAACCGCGGCGGCGGCGAGGAGGTTCCGCGTGCGGTGCTGGAGGCCCCTTCGCTCCCGAGGGATCTCGTTCGCGAGGGTGCAGGTCGCCGGGAGCAACGGTCTCGGTGATCGGCTCGCGGTCGGCGAGCAGGGCGAAGGGATCGTCCGAGCCGCTGCTCTCCCGAAAACCGGGTCCAAGAGCGCGCCGGGCGCCCGCTCGCCGTCCTCGAAGCGGCGGGCGCCACAGCTCTTGCGCTGACCTCTCCCCGCTCTCGTTGTAAGCCGGATCGGCCAAAGGCGCTATCCCTCGTTCCAGGTACCCCGCACATTCGAGGGACGATCCCTCGTTCGAGGGTTCTCGTCCGAGACGGCCGAATTGTGACATTTCGGCTGCAAATACGGCACATTTTTCGCGATAGGATGGCCGGTGGGTGGTGGGTTAGGGGTGCCCCGAGGGGAACGGCCGCGACAGACATGTCCCTCGGTTGGGTGCGCGGAAGGCGCTAGGTCGCGGCGGCGCCGCTAGGACGGTGTGACGCGGTAGGCGTCGAAGACCGCGTCGACGTTTCGGAGCGCGGTCAGCAGGCCGCGCAGGGCCTTGACGTCGCCGACCTCGACCGTATACCAATTCTTGGCAAGCTGATCCTCGACATGGCCGCCGTATTCGACGATGTTGGCGGCGTGCTCGGCGAAGGTTCGCGCCACATCCTCGAGCAGCCGCGGCCGGTCCCAGGAGTCGACCGCGATCTGGACGAGAAAGCTATGGGTGGCCCCGCCGTCCCAGTCGACGGGCGTGAACCGTTCCGGGTTGCGGCGTAGGGCTTTGACGTTCGAGCAATCGGACCGGTGGATCGTGATCCCCTTTCCCATCGAGATGTAGCCGACGATCTCGTCCCCGGGGACGGGCGTACAGCACTTCGCCAGCCTGACGAGCACGTCCTCGACGCCCTTGACGCGGATCCCGAGATCATCGCCGGCGATCGCGCGGCCGCCCTTCGGGGCCTTGAGCGGGACCGCCTCCTCCTGAGCGACCTCCTCGGTCTTCAGTCGGTTCAGGACCTTGTTGACGATCTGGCCGACCGGCACCTTGCCCGAGCCCAGCGCCACGTAGAAGTCCTCGGCTTTCTTGAAGCCGGTCTCGCGGATCACCTGGGCGAGGACGGCGGACCCGACCAGCTTCTTGTAGGGAAGGCTCTGCTTCTTGAGGCCCTGCTCGAGTGCGTCGCGGCCCTTCTTCTCGGTCTCCTCACGCGTCTCGCGCGAGAACCACTGACGGATCTTGTTGCGGGCACGCGACGAGGCCGCAAGCGACAGCCAGTCGCGGGAGGGGCCGCGCCCCGTCTTCGTGGTCAAGATCTCGACCACGTCGCCGCTCTTCAGGCGGTAGTGCAGGGGCACGATCCGGCCGTTGATCTTGGCTCCGACCGTGCGGTGCCCGAGATCCGTGTGCACTGCGTAGGCGAAATCGATCGGCGTCGCCTCGGCGGGCAGGCTCTTCACCTCGCCCTGCGGGGTAAAGACGTAGACCTCCTCGTCGAAGAGGTCGGTGCGGAACGTCTTCATGAACTCGCGCGGATCGGCCTCGTCGGCCTGAGACTCCATCAGCTGCTTCGCCCAGGCCGTCCACTGCGGGTCGCGCTTGCCGCGCTTGTAGAGCCAGTGGGCCGCGACGCCGAGTTCGGCGATCTCGTGCATGTCGCGCGTTCGTACCTGGATCTCGAGCGGCCTGCCCTCCGGCCCGATCACGGTCGTGTGCAGCGAGCGATAGGCGTTGAACTTCGGCATCGCGATGTAGTCCTTGAACCGCCCCGGCATCGGCTTCCAGAGCGAATGGATCAGCCCGAGCGCGCCGTAGCAGTCGCGGGTCCCCTCGTCTCCGGACCGCTCGACGATCACGCGCATCGCGGTCAGGTCGTAGATCTCGTTGAACTCGCGGCCCTTCTTCGCCATCTTGTCGTAGATCGAGTAGAGTTCTTCACGGTCGGTCCGCCGCTCGGCGACCATCGTCTTGATCTCCTCGTACTTGCGCGGATGCAGCGTCTCGAAGGCAAGGTCCTCGAGCTCCCACTTGAGCTTGTGGATACCGAGGCGGTGTGCGAGCGGCGCGTAGACCTCGAGTGTCTCGCGGGCCTTCTGCAGCTGCTTCTGCTTGCCGAGGTACTCGATCGTCCGCATGTTGTGGAGGCGGTCCGCGAGCTTGATCAGGATCACGCGCTCGTCCCCGACCATGGCCGCGATCATCTTGCGATAGTTCTCGGCCTCCGCCTGCTCGCGGCTCTGGAAATGGATCCGCGTCAGCTTGGTGACGCCCTCGACCAGTTGCGCGATCTCGTCACCGAACTCGGTCCGCACCTCGTCGATTTCCGTTTCTGTGTCCTCGACGACGTCATGGAGGAGCGCGGCGGCGATCGTCTGCTCGTCCTGGCGCAACTCGGCGAGGATCTTCGCGGCGCCCCAGGGGTGGCGGATGAACGCCTCGCCGGAGCGACGCTGCTGACCCTCGTGCGCATCGGCGGCGAACCGGAACGCCCGTGCGAGCAGTTCGCGATCGACCTCGGGGTTGTAGGCCTCGATGTCCGAAAGCAGCTCGTCGAGCAGCTCTTGGTGCTTCTCGCCGGTTTCGAGGACGCTCATGGAAAAAGTGTACTCCGGGTCTTCCGGGTGACCTCCTTTTGGTTAGGCCGCTTCCGCCAGCCCAGACGGCTCCTCGAGCAAAGCGCGGAACGCCGGCGATTCGAGGAGATGGCGGCGTCCGGACGCGTCGTCTCCGAGCCCGAGCTCGGCAAAGATTGCCGCCGCTTCGGGCGGCCACGCCTCGGCCCCTGCGCGCCAGAGGCCGGCCAACCAGTCGCGCAGCTCTCGGTAGCGTGGCTCGCCGTCGAAGATCCGCCTGACCACGAGCTGCGGCGCCACGGTGCCGTTCCAGCGGTTCTCCTCGAGCCGGAAGGCGACGTCGAATTGCAGCTCCTGCCTGAAGCGGTCGAGCTGCCGGCCGAAGCCGAACGCGATCGCACTGCCGGCATCGCGGGCGCCGTCCTTGACCCGGAAGCGCAGGTGCTTCCCGTCTCCGACGGTCCCGACGTCGCTGAGCTCGCAGCCCGCCACGAGCAGGGTGACGCCGGGATTTCCGAGACCGAACGGCGCCAGGCGCGCGAGCTCGGCGCAGAGATCCAGCGTCAGTTCCGAGCCGTGCACGAGCGCATCGACCACGGTCCGCGGCCGGAGCTCCTGCTCGGGCAGATTCGCATCGGCGTGCGCCGCGAAGGCGACCGCGAACGCCTCAACCTGAGCGGGCTCGATCGAGAGCCCGGCCGCCGCGCGGTGACCCCCGAAGCGGACGAGCTGCTCGGAACAGGCCGCGAGGCCGCCGTGGAGGTCGAAGCTGCCGGTGGAACGGCCCGAGCCTTTCCACTCGCGCTCGCCGCCCGCGATCAAGACCACCGGGCGGTGATAACGCTCGACCAGCCGGGAGGCCACGATCCCGATCACGCCCTCGTGCCACTCCTCTCGCGCGAGCACGTAACCGCGCCGCTGCTGCTTCGCCTCCGGCCACGACTCGACCTCCTCCACCGCTTCGCGGAGGATCCGCTCCTCGACCGTCTGCCGGTCGCGGTTGAGCTCGTCGAGGCGATGGGCGAGCCTGGCCGCCTGGTCGCGATCCTCCGTCAGCAGCAGCTCGAGCGCCGCCTCGGGATGGCCGAGCCGCCCCGCCGCGTTCAGTCGCGGCGCGATCCGAAAGCCGACCGCGGCAGCGTCGGCTGCGGCCGGATCGACCCGTGCGACCTGCATCAGCTCGCGCAGGCCCGGTTTCTGTGTGCTCGCGAGCGCCCGCAGGCCCGCGATCGCCAGGCCGCGGTTCTCGTCGACGAGCGGGACAACGTCCGCGATCGTCGCGATCCCGACCAGATCGAGGTGGCGCGGCAACGCTTCCGACTCCGTCCCGAGAAGGGCCTGGCCGAGCTTGAAGACGACGCCGGTGCCGCAGAGCTCGCCGAACGGGTACACGGACTCGCGATACGGCCCGACGAGAGGGCAGTCCGGGAGCTCCTCGGCGGGACGATGATGGTCGCTGACGACGATCTCGAGTCCGAGCGCCTTGGCTGCCGCGACCTCGGCGGTCGCGGTGATCCCGCAATCGACCGTCAAGACGAGACCGCAGCCGTCGTCGGCCAGCCTCGAGAGCGTCTCGCCGCGGACGCCGTAGCCCTCGTCGAAGCGGCTCGGCAGGTGCCACTCGACCTCGGCCCCGAGCTCCCGCAGGATCAAAACGGCGAGCGTGGTCGCGCAGATGCCGTCGGCGTCGTAGTCGCCGTACACGCAGATGCGACGGCCGCACGCGACCGCGGCCCGAATTGCCTCACATGCGGCCGCCATGTCCCCGAGCTCGAACGGGTCGTGCGCCGGTAGTGCCCCCTCGAGGAACGCCCGTGCGCGAGCTACGTCTTCGTACCCGCGGCGGACGAGCACGGCCGCCGTGGTCGGGCTGAGCGAGAGCTCACGCGTGAGTGTCGCGACGGCGCCGCGCTCGCAAGGTTCGATCGTCCAGGTGCCCTCGTTCATGGGCAGTCCACGCTAGGGAGCGCGCCGGACGGAACGAGGGCGGGATTCTCATCCTGCGGGCGAAAACGGCGCCGCCGCCAGCAGCCGGCGCACTTTCGTTACGCAGGCGTTCGCTTGCTGCTCTTATTCGCGCGGAAGCTCGACGCCGAGCACCGTCAGCACGATCCCGAGCACCACGACGGCGGCCGCGGCACCCAGGATCAAGCGGGGGTGCCTCGACTGGCGAAGCGAGTCGGCCGCGGCGCGGTACCAGAAGACCCCGAGCCCAGCGACGGCGGCGGCGACTAGCACCACGACAGGGGCCAGCAGGGTGACGTGGCTGACCGAGACGTCGAATAGCCACGCGACCCCAAGCACGAGGACTCCGACCACAAGGCCTGAAATCGCTGCCGCTCGCGCGCTCACGAGTGACGACTTTAGTGGTCTGGCCGGTGACGTTGCCCGCTTCCTGGGTCGCGAGCACCAAGCCAGAGGCCGCGATCGCCCGCAGGCAAGGCTGGGCAGCCTTGACAAGGGCGAGCGTGGACTCTGGTGCCGCGTGACGCGGGCCAGGGAGCTCGGCCGGCGTCGCCGGTCAGGCCACTTACCCATGGTTATCCTCTGGACGTGCCAGAACCGAGCTACTCCTCGGGCGACGATTACGTCGTCGAGTTCCTCGGATTTCACTTCAGCTTCAACGCTTTCGACTTCGAGCAACGCGTGACCGCGGCAGCGGTCAAGCTCGGGCTCGTCGAGGGCAACGACCTCGACGAGGACGAGACCGCCGACCTGGTCGAGTTGACCGCCGACGGCCGGATCGCGGAGCCGCGCAGCGGGCTCGGAATCTACCTCGTGCGCCACTGGGAGCAGCTGTCGCTCGTGGGAGGCGAGTCGCTGGTCTACTGGCTGCGTAAGCTGGTGTTCCGGGGCGCCTGGCTCGACCACTGGGTCAAAGACGGCCGGCTCGAAGTCGCGTGGGAGGACGAGACCGGCGAGTTCGCGTACGTCGACCCGCGCCGCGGCGACCGCGCCCTGCTCGAGGTGGCGCCGATCCCGTCCTGGCACGAGGTGCAGTTCAGGCGCTAAGGGGCCTGGTCGACAACGTCGCCCAGGCCCGCGAGCGGCTTACGTCTCGGTGTCGGCGACCGAGCGTGGAAACCGGGCCGGCGAGAAGCTCATCGCGCCGGCCGGCAGCATCCAGGGGATGACCTTGACCGAGAATCGGCCAATCTTGACCGCCGGATCCTGCTCCTTGAGCTCGAGCGCTCGTTTGGGGTCGACATTCAGGATCGAGAGGCCGCGGTACTTCTCGTCCGAAAGAGGGCCAGCCGCGAGCAGGTAGCCGGCTTCGTGCAAGTCGGCGAGGTGCGACATGTGCGCGTCCTGAAGCGCCGCAGCCGCTTCCTCGTCGAGATCCGGCGCGTCCGGGCGCAGGATCAGCAGCGCGATGGTGTAGTGGTCGAATTCCAACGGCTAGAACAGCCGCTCGTGGTCCGTCTGTGCCGGCGCTCCGACGTGGGCGCGGCCGAGCTTCGTCACGATCCGGCCGCGGGGCGTTCGCTGGATGAATCCGAGCTGGAGCAGGTAGGGCTCGTAGACGTCTTCGATCGTGTCCGGCTCCTCCCCGAGCGTTACCGCCAGAGTCGAGAGCCCGACCGGACCGCCGTCGAACTTCTCGACGATCGCCCGCAGGAGCGCGCGGTCGGAGCGCTCGAGGCCGTCGCCGTCGACCTCCATCAGCTCGAGCGCCTCACGCGCGATCTCGACGGTGATCTTGCCCTGATGGCGAACCTCCGCGACGTCGCGGACGCGCCGGAGGATCCGGTTCGCGATCCTGGGCGTCCCTCGCGCGCGGCCGGCGATCTCGGTGGACGCGTCTTCGGAGATCTCGACGCCGAGAATCCGAGCCGAGCGCCGAACGATCAGCGCCAGCTCGTCCGGCTCGTAATGCTCGAGCCGGAAGGTCATCCCGAAGCGGTCGCGGAGCGGCGTCGTCAGCAGTCCAGTTCGCGTGGTCGCCCCGATCAGCGTGAAGGGCGGCAGGTCGAGCGTCAGCGTCCGTGCGGCGGGGCCCTGGCCGACGACGATGTCGAGCCGGTAGTCCTCGAGCGCCGGGTAGAGGATCTCCTCGACCGCAGCCCGGTCAGGATCGCCGCCACGTCGCCCTTCCGCTCCAGCGCCGGCCCGGCGACGGTGCGGAGGCCGACGCCGAGCTCCTCGCGGACGATGTAGGCGAGGCTCGTCTTACCAAGGCCCGGCGGGCCGATCAGCAGGAGATGGTCGAGCGCCTCCTTGCGGCCGCGAGCGGCTTCGAGCGTGATCGCGAGCTGCTCCTTGACGCGCTCTTGGCCGACGAACTCGCCCAGGTTGCGCGGCCGCAGCGAGCGTTCGAGCTCGTCTTCCTCCGGCCGGATCGCCGGCGCGAGAAACTGAGTCTCTTCCGCGGCCTGACTGGTCACGCCGCCTTCCTCAGAGCCTCACGCACGCGTTCTTCCGGGGGCGCCTCCGGATCGGTACCGGCAAGCGCAGTCTCCGCCTCCGCGAGCGAGTAGCCGAGCTCGACGAGCGCGTCTCGCGCGACGAGGTGCGTTTTCGGCGCGAGCGGCGTCGCCGACTGCGCCTCCCCGACCGAGCCGAGCCGTTCCTTCAACTCCAGCACGACCCGCTCGGCGGTCTTCTTGCCGATTCCCGGAATTGCCTGGAAGCGCGCCGTGTCCTCGAGCGCGATCGCCCGGCGCAGCTCGTCCGGCGAAGAGCCCGAGACGATCGCCAGCGCAACCTTCGGGCCGACGCCTTGGACAGAGAGCAGCAACTCGAAGAGCTCGCGCTCGGCCGTCTCCGCAAAGCCGAACAGCTGCAGGGCGTCCTCGCGGACGTGCAGGTAGGTCTCCAGCACGACCTCTACGCCGAGCTCCGCCTTCCGGCGCGCGCTGTCGGTGGGGTTGACGAGGTAGCCGACCCCGCCGACGTCGAGAACGACGCCGATCGGCGAGCGCGTGACAACCTCCCCGCGAAGCCGCGAGATCATGAAGTCAGGTTAGGCGCGAGGTCGGACGATCCTTCAGCACGTCGCCGCTAGGCAATCTTGAGCAACGGCGGCGCGAGCGCGTGGCAGATCGCCACCGCCAGGGCGTCCGCGGCGTGGTGCGGCGTCGGCGGCTGCTTGAGTCCCAGGATCGCCATCACCATCCGCTGCACCTGCGCTTTCTCCGCGCGCCCGTAGCCGCAGACCGTCTGCTTCACGCGCGCGGGCGCGTACTCGGCGCACTCGACCCCGGCGTCGGCGGCCGCGACCATGACGGCACCTCGCGCCTGGCCGACGGAGAGCGCGGTGCGGGCGTCGACGCCGACGAAGGATTCCTCGAGCACGACGGCGTCCGGCGCAAACTCCGCTATCAGCTCCTGCACCCCGTCGAAGATCGTCTTCAGGCGCAGCTCGGGGCGGCGCCCCGCCGGCGTTCGCCAGCAGTCCCACTCCTCCGCCTTGAGGCGGCCTCCTCTTTCGTGGACGATTCCCCATCCGCACGCGGCTGTGCCCGGATCGATACCGAGAACTTTCACGCCATGACTTTAGGCACCGGGTCGGACGTTCCTGCCGGGGCCGTTCGCCCCAATCTCGGAACGTCCATACCGCGACGTAGATCAAGCTGGTCCCCTTGAAGTCAAGGGCCGGCCTTCGTACCCTAAAAGGCGCAAATTGCGGCGATCGCGGGGAGGCAGTTTTCCGCGAATGAGTTCTGACAGTCCTCGTCCTCAACCGAAAGCCCCTGCCCGATGACGCGAACAAGCGTCGTGATCGCCGATCCACTGACGATGTTCCGGTCGGGGGTGCGTGACGTTCTCGGCCAGGAGAAGGACTTCACGACCATGGAGGCGTCAAACCTGCGAGAGCTCCTCGAGGTGGTCGCGCGCGACTGCCCCGACATCGCTCTGATCGATCTGGATCTTCCTCCGCGCGGCGGGATCGAAGCGGTTAGGCGGCTCGCCAAATTCAGCTCGCTCCACCCGATTCTGTGGAGCTTCGCTCCGGACGGCGCCACCGTGCTGAAGGCGATTCAGTCGGGCGCGACGGGCTACCTCGACAAGGAGCTCTCCCGTGCTGGTCTAGTGCGTTCGCTGCGTGGCGTCAGGACCGGCGAGGCCCCGCTGCCGCGCGTCCTGGCTAGAGCTCGAAGTGCTCGAGCTGGTTGCGCAAGGTGCACGCAACAAGGAGATCGCTACGACGCTGTTCATCTCCGAGTTCACAGTCAAGCGCCATGTGCAGAACATTCTCGAGAAGCTTGAGGTGCCCTCGCGGCGAGCTGCGACGGCCTTCTACCAGGCTGCCTTCGATGACCAAGAGATCCCAGCTGCGACCACAGATGAGACCGAAGTGACGCCGCACGGCCTTACGTCGTCGGGAGCATGAGCCCCGAGGCGATGCGGGGATGCGTCGGGCGAGCCGCGTCTTTCGCACATGAACTGAACCATTCGGCGTGGTTCTATTTTATGGCTCTAAAGTGGTTCGAATATCCCCTTGAAGTGGGGCCAACCACTGAGATGATCCCTATGCAAATTCCGAACGTTTTGCTCGTCGCGGGGCGACTAGCGACGGAAAGGAGGTCATGAAGGCTTACCCGGCTCCGAGGACACGGGGGACTCCGAGGACACGGGCGAGGGCACATCAAACGAGAAGAGGAGATCATGCGGCGAATCCCAATCTTCGTGGCGGTGCTGGTCGTGGCCGCCATGACAAGCACAGCACTGGCAGCAGTCACCGTGAAGTCGCTCCCCACGGCCACCTTCGGGTCGCCTGATGCAGCTTCGGTGACTCTCACGGGTGGCAACTTCAGCGGCCTCGGGAACACTCCAGCGATCGCAAACCTGACGGTCACGGGGCTGGCGACGTATACGTGCACCAACCAAGGTGGCAATGCGGCCCCCGGCCAGAACCCGGTGCCGGCGAACCCGGGATCGTCCGGGCCATTCAACCTTGGCAACAGTGATCACAATGGCCGCGGCACGATCACGAGCATCACTGCATCCGTGACGGCCCCCGACACTCCCACCGCAGCAGAGGCTGGATGTGGGGGAGGCGGCAGCAACAACTGGAAGGTCACGCTTAACAGCCTGACTGCCACAGCCGCACATCTCGAAATCACAGAGGGCTCAACGCTCGTCTTCTGCCGCAACTACACGGCTAGCGGCACCGGCACCGCTTGCTAGTAGTAACCCCGTAACACAAGAGACACAAGAGACGGCGGCGATTCCACCCGGGGTCGCCGCCGTTCTTCGTTTCCGCCCGCTTTTTACAGTTAGCCTGCTGGGAGCTCGAGGGATGACGGAGAGGCACCGAAAGGGTGCCCCTCCGTCTCTTCGATCCGGCTAGTTGTTCTTGACTTGGAGCACGACGCTCGTGGTGTGCATGAGGCTCGCGCACGTCCCGGTGATCATGAGCGTGTAGTTGCCGCGCAGCGTCGCCGGGTCCACGGCCACATTCAGGGTCGACGACCCAGGGCCTGAGGCGATGCTGAGCGGCGTCGGGGTGACAGTGCCGACGGCCCCGGCCGGGAGGCCGCTGATGCCGAGGGCGACCTGGCCGAAGAAGCCGCCAGCCGGAGTGACGTCGACGGTGTAGCTCGTCGACCCTCCAGGGCTGACGGCCTGTCTGGCGTCGACAGTGCTGATGGAGAAGTCCCCGACCGTCGGGGGCGGCGGCGGCGGCGTCGGCGGGGGGGCCACCCCGCTACAGGCGGGGATTGCCTTGCACACGTCCAATCGCCCGCCGGTCGCCACGCGGCCCGCGAGCGACGCGAGCGGATCGACGGCGGCGAGCATCGTTGCCTTCAGCGTCCAAACCGACTGGTACCCGGTCGACAGAGCAAGGGCGGCCGCGCCTGAGACGTGCGGAGTCGCCATCGACGTGCCGCTGAAGGTGTCGTAAGCGCCGCCGGGCACGGTCGAGAGGATGCCCACGCCGGGTGCCGCGAGATCGACGGAGACTGCTCCGTAGTTCGAGAAGCTCGCCAGGCTGTCGTGGCTGTCGGTGGCGGCGACGCAGATCTCGTTCGCCGTGTGGTAGCTGCAGGGATAGATGGGGGTCGTGTCATTGTTCGCGCCGTAGTTGCCGGCGGCCGCGACGAAGAGGATGTCGTTCGCGCCCGCCTTGTTGATCTCGTCGAGGAGAGCCTGTGAGAACCCGCCACCACCCCAGGAGTTGCTCAGCACGCGGACGTTCACGCCGGCCTGCTTTGCCTTCACTGCCCAGTCAATTGCTGTCACGGCGCCGCTCGTGGAGCCCGAGCCACCTGAGCTGAGGAACTTGAGGCCCATGATCCGGATCGTCGGGCTGACCCCGATCACGCCGATGCCGTTGTTTCCGACCGCGCCGATCGTCCCAGACACGTGCGTGCCGTGATGATTGTCGTCCATCGGGTCGCACGTCCCGGTGAGGACGTTGTAGCCGTGCGTGCCGGCCGGGCAGCCGTTGATCGGCGTTGCGCTCGACCAGATGTTGGCCGCGAGGTCGGGATGCGTGTAGTCGACGCCGGTGTCCACGACGCCGACGACGACGCTGCTCGTGCCCGTGGTGCTTCCCCACGCCGCGTCCGCGCTGATCGCCTTCATCCCCCAGAGCTTGTTGTAGTGGGGGTCGTTCGGAGTCATGTCGGCGCTGACGAGGTAGTCGGGCTCGGCGTACCTGATGGCGGCGTACTTCTTGAGAAGCGAGATCTTCGTTGGAACCTGGCCCTTCGCAACCCGGAGAACGCGTCGTTCCGGCTCGGAAACCGACCAGAAGAGTCCCGTCGCGATAGCGGTGCTTGGCGTGCGGTGCTTTTGCTGTGGGCCCACGAGCGCCCGAGAAGCCGAGACTCCCAGCACTCGGGACCCCGAGGACCGAGACGACGAAGGCGACGAGGGCGAAAATGATGAGCGAACGCTTGCGGCTGAATGCCATCACTGACCACCTTTTGTAAGGTCGAGCCCGCGTTGTGCTTCGGCTCGTGCATGCTCCAAGCGCGTTAGATCGGATCTGCTTCGCGGCCGGAACAAGACAAACCTGGAGGAGCACCCCCCGAGGGCGCGGCCATTCTGACTGGGCTGTGCAGCTAGTTTGAGAGGCCGGTCGGACGTGACGGCCTGGAGACCCGGCCGGCCCAAAAGAACCGCCGTTGCTGTTGAACTCCCTGATTCGGTGCGGCCGTCGTGCAAGATGCCTCCCGTTGACGGGTCTGGCAGGGCCGCAGCTGCATTCCCGCTACGAGAACGGGTCTACAGGCTTGAAAATGACTTTCGCCCCTACATCGGCGGAGCTGAGAACCGCCTGAGGCCGACATCCCCCGTTTGGGATTCCACTTACCGGAGAACGGGTGTCGAGGCGCCCTGGTCGCTAGGAAGCGACAGCCTCGAGCAGCTGCTCCGGGATGTCGAAGTTCGCGTAGACCTCGTTGACGTCGTCGAGCTCCTCCAGGGCGTCGATCAGCCGCAGCGTCTTCCGAGCGGCGGCCTCTTCGTCCAGCTCGATCGTCGTCTTGGGCACCATCGTCGTCTCCGCGGACTCGACCTCGATCCCGGCCTGCTCGAGCGCTTCCCGGACCGAGCTCAGCAACTCCGGAGAGGTCGTGACCTGGAAGCTCGACCCGTCCTGAGCGACGTCATCCGCCCCGCCCTCGGCCGCTGCGAGCATGACGCTGTCCTCATCGGCTCGGTCGGCGTCGACTGAGACGATGCCGCGCCGCTCGAACAGCCAGGCGACGGCGCCCGTCGTGCCGAGGCTGCCTTCGTTCTTCGTGAAGACGTGCCGGATGTCGGCGGCCGTCCGGTTGCGGTTGTCGGTCAGCGCTTCGACGATGATCGCGACGCCGTTCGGACCGTAGCCCTCGTAGACGATGTGCTCGAACGCCTCGCTGTCGCTGCCGGCGCCCGAGCCGCGCGCGACCGCTCGCTCGATGTTGTCCTTCGGCATCGAGTAGGAGCGCGCCTTCTCGATTGCGTTCTGGAGCGCGAGGTTCGCGGCCGGGTCGGGCCCGCCCTCGCGAGCGGCGACGATGATCGCACGCGCGAGCTTCGAGAAGAGCTTGCCGCGCTTCGCGTCGGCGGCCCCTTTCTTGTGCTTGATCGAGCTCCACTTGCTATGCCCGGACATGGCTCTCCTCCCGCACGAGTTCGAGAAAGCGTTTGTGGACGCGCGTATCGTCGGTCAGCTCCGGGTGGAACGAGGCGATCATGAAGCGCCCCTCGCGCAGCAGCACCGGCTCGCCGTCGAGCTCTGCGAGCACTTCGACCTTCGGCCCGACGTCGCGAACGCGCGGCGCGCGGATGAAGACGCCGCGTAGAGGCTCAGCGTCGCCGGCGAGCGTGAGGTCTGCCTCGAAGCTGGCGACCTGACGGCCGTACGCGTTGCGATCGACCTCGATGTCGACGGCGCCGAGATGCCGCCGGTCGAGGACGATCATCCCGGCGCAGGTGCCGAGCACCGGCCCGCTGAACTCGCCGACGGCCTCGTCGAGCCCGTAGAGGCGCATCAGGCGCATGAACGTCGTCGACTCGCCGCCGGGGATCACGAGCCCATCGACGCCCTGCAACTGCTCCCGCTTTCGGACCTCGACTGCTTCCGCGCCGAGCCGCCGCAGCATCGCCGCGTGCTCTCGAAAGTTCCCCTGCACCGCCAGGACTCCGATCCTCATGACGGTGATTGTAGTTTCGCGCTAGATGACCTCGGCGGCCGTCGTCGCTTCGCGGCTCCGCCGCGCGAGCAGCTGCGCGATCACGATGAAGACGAGCCCCAGCAGGGCGTAAGCAAGCGCGGCGGCCCAAGTGTGGTGCTCGCTCGGCTCGTTCCCGTTGAGCCCGAAGAACGGAAAGAAGAAGAACCCCAGCGGAAAGAACGCGACGAATCGAACGTCGGCCCACCTCTCGGCGAAGTGTGTCGTCACCTGCAGGAGGCCCCAGGCAGCGAGCACGGCCCAGCTCGAGCGCAGGAGGCGCTCGCCGAGCGCGATGTAGAGCAACGCAGCGGCCGCGATCAGGATCCAGTCGAAGTCGCCGCCGTGGAAGAACCAGAGGAGCCCTCCACCGATCGTCAGGCCCGCCACGACGTGGAGCCAGAAGCCGTAGATCCTCGATCCTCCGCTGTCGTAAGCCACGGCCACTGCGAGCAAAGCAAGGCCGTAAGCGATCGTCACGATCGCCGACCAGTCCCCTCCCCCGGAGACGAGATCGGTAAGGAAGAACCAACTGGCAGCGGCAACGGCGAAGACGAGCAGCGGAAAGCGGAAGATCCGCAAGGCCACGATCGCCGCGACGACGGTCGCAAGCTCGAGCACGAGCAGCCAGAAGCGGAAGCCTCTGAACACACCACCATTCGTCTCAGGCAGCCAGCCGAACCACGCCAGCAGCGCGCCGAAGAAGACAGCGAAGCCGACGACTGCGCTGAGGGCGAAGAGGCCCGCGGTGACGAAGTGGCCGCTGCGCAGGGACAGGGACGCCAGCGCGACGAGAACGACAAAGACGAGCCCCGACCAGCCGACGAGCCCGCTCGCTCCGTTGTCGGCCGCCTCGACCGACAGGAGCGCAAGCACGGAGACCAGGATCGTGATTCCGCCGAGGTACGCAAGGAAAGAAGCGTCCGACCACGGCACGCGAACCGCGTTCATTGCGCCGAACTGTGACGCCCGGGCCGGACGGCCCAGGGAACCAGGCGATTACCAGCCGCGCGTTTCGAGCAGGTCTTCGGGCGCGAGTCCGGCGGCGGAGAGCCCGCTCATCGCATCGCCGAGACCCTGCGAGACGCGCGCGAGCACGTCTGCGTCGCGGTAGTGCGTCGTCGCCTCGACGATCGCCTTCGCGCGCGTCGAGGGCTCGGACGACTTGAAGATCCCCGAGCCGACGAAGACGCCGTCCGCACCGAGTTGCATGCACAAGGCCGCGTCGGCAGGCGTTGCGATCCCGCCGGCCGTGAAGGTCACCACCGGCAGCCGTCCGTGCTCGGCCACCCACTGGACGAGCTCGACCGGCGCCTGCAGGTTCTTGGCCTCCGAGTAGAGCTCGTCCTCGCGAAGCGCACCGAGTCTGCGAATGCCGCCGAAGACGGCCCGCATGTGCGTTACCGCGTTGACGATATCGCCGGTGCCGGCCTCGCCCTTCGTCCGGATCATCGCCGCGCCTTCCGAGATGCGGCGCAGCGCCTCCCCCAGGTTCGTGCACCCGCAGACGAACGGCACCGTGAACTTCCACTTGTCGATGTGGTTCGCCGTGTCTGCAGGCGTCAGCACTTCGCTCTCGTCGATGTAGTCGACTTCGAGCGACTCCAGGATCTGCGCCTCGACGAAGTGTCCGATCCGCGCCTTCGCCATCACCGGGATCGTCACCGTCTCCTGGATCTCGCGGATCTTGTCCGGGTCGGCCATGCGGGCGACGCCGCCCTCGGCGCGGATGTCCGCCGGCACGCGCTCGAGCGCCATCACCGCGACGGCGCCTGCTTCCTCGGCGACCTGCGCCTGCTCCGCGGTCGTGACGTCCATGATCACGCCGCCCTTGAGCATCTCGGCGAGTCCGCCCTTGACGCGCATTGTTCCAAGCTCGGCCATGGCCCGATTCTAGCCCGTCGCCTCGCTACCGCCAGTCCGCGGCGATGCGCCGACGAACCGGCGCGCGACCGCCACCGACTCGGCGTCGAACGCGATCCAGAAGCAGAAGGCGGCCAGCGGCAGCTCCGCCAGGAGCGCCTCGACCGCGGCCCAGGCCAGCTCGCTGCCGGGCTGGGAGGTGAGCGTGTCGAACCAAGCGTCGCAGAGCAGGAGCGTGCCGGCGATCGCCGCGAAGATCGGCAGGTTGGTCGACAGACGGACAAGGCCGAACACGGTCGCCGCGACGGCGATCGCGATCCCGACGTCGAGCCCGGGCCAGACGATGTCCCAGTGGACGGACTCGTGCTTCGGCGGCAGGGTGATGCTCAGGTAGATGGTCCAGGGCAAGAGGCCGATCGCGACCCCGCCCATGATCACGAAGCCCCAGTGCCGGACCCGCAGAAGGCTTCGCTCGGCTGCGACCTCCGAGCTCAGCGCTCGCCCTCGACCGTCACACGCCGCCGAGGCTTCGGCAGCTGCCCCTCGGCCCACATGACTGCGAGCCCGGCCCGCGGCAGGCCCAGCGCTCCCTCGTACAGAAGGTAGCGCGGCTCCCAGCGCGGGAAGAACTTCGCGTTGAAACGGTAGAGGCTCTCGATCTGGAAGAAGGGATTGCCGAGGGCGACGAGACGGCCCACGAGCCGCTCGAAAGGCCCGCGCGGGCCGTGCATGATGCGTGCGAAAGCGGCGAAGTTGAGGGAGATCTCCTCGACCCCGCGCTCGCGCAGCGCCTCGATCGCGCGGACGACCAGAAACTCCATCAAGCCGTTCGGCGTCTCCCGGTCACGCCGCATCGAGGAGAGCGACATCGCGGGACGTCCGTAGGAGGGGACCAGGTGGAGAAAGCCGCGGATGCGACCGTCGCCGTCGCGCCCGAGCAGGACGACGCCGCCGGCCTCCCGCTCGGTGCGGAGCGAGTCCATCGACATTGCGAAGCCGCGCTCGCACGCCCCGGCAAGCCAGCGCTCGGTCACCGCCTCGAGCTCGCACAGAGTGCGCTCGTCGAGCTGCGACAGCTCGGCCAGCTCGGCCGCGTAGCCGCATTTCTCGAGCCGCGCGACCGACTGGCGCACCTTGCGGATCGCCCGGCCTTCGAGCGAGAAGCGCCCGGTCTCGACGACCGCTTCGTCGCCGATGTAGAGGGCGTGCATGCCCGCCTGCCGCCAGAGCGGAACCAGCGCCTCGCTGACGCCGCTTGCCGCAACCTTCAGGCCTCGCCGCTCGGCGTAGGCGACCGCCTTGGTAACGAGTCCCGGCAGTGCCGTGGGCGGCCCGACCGGGTCGCCCGAGACGAGCAGCACGCCGTTCTCGATCCGGTAGGCGAGGAAGGCGCTGCCGGTCTCCTCGAACAGGTATTGCTTGTCGTGGCGGAGCTTGAAGAAGGCAAGCGTGTCCGTGCCGTAGCGGCGGACGAGTCCTCTAGCGACGCGCCGGGCTTCGGCGTCCGGAAGGCTCCTCGGCGCGGCCAGCGGCCGGAAGACGAGGTAGGCGACGGTCAGCAGCGCGCCGAGAGCGAGGAGGGAGACCGCCAGCGGTAGCCGGCCCACGTCGTCATGGAACGCGATCGGCCCGGGCTGCCAGATCACCGCATCGCCGGCCGCCCGAAGAATCTGCCCGAACGACGCGTCCGCGGGCGCCGCAAGCGCAACCGAAGACACGATCAGGACCGCGGCGACGGCGAGAATCGCCGGAACACGCAGGACCGCCGAGCGCAGGCTGACCGGATCGTGCCGGACGTGAAAGGCCGCACGGCCCCACCAGAGCAAGGCCGCCGCCGCGAAGCTCCACAGCGCCTCCTCGAAGTCGAGCCCTTTCACGAGGTTGAGCACGCCGAGCGCGAGCAGCAGCGCGACAGCAACATTGAGCGCGCCCCGGCGCCGGCGGTAGAGATAGAAGGCGGTTACGATCAGGGCGGCCGCCGCGGGCAGCGCGAGGGCGTGGAAAACCCGGATTTCGTCGAGCGACTCGACGTTCCTCAGCAGGAAGCGATGGCGCCAGCCGGAGTTCGGAGTCGCAGCTGAGACGAGGTTGACGATCCCCGCAACGAGCGCTGCCAGGGCGGCGAGCGTGGGCAGCGACTCGGTCCTGCGCAGAACGCGCAAGGGCGCTACCCGCCGGTGGAGTCCCATCTGCCACGAGGCCGAGTCCCGCTTCGAGGGGACGAGGTCGCGCCAGTCCTTCGCGACGAGCCAAACGCCCACGACTGCCGCCAAGGCCGTGGCGAGCCCGAGGTCAACGGCGTCGAAGAACGAGCCGACGGCGAGGGCGAGGAGGACCGCGAGTCCGAGGTGGTACTCGTGGATCCTGCGGCGAAGGACGTAGACCCGCGGTCCGAACGGGTGTCGCTCCAGGCGGAGCATCGTCCCCACAGAGTGCCAGGGAACGTGGACCGCGGCGGGCAGATCAGACGGCGGCTGGCGCCGAGCCGGCTTCGCCCGGCTGCACGAGACCGGATTCGTAGGCCATCACGACCGCCTGGACGCGATCGCGAAGATCCATCTTCATCAGTACGTGCGCGACATGCGTCTTCACGGTCGTCTCGCTGACGACGAGGCTCTGCGCGATCTCGGCATTGGAGAGGCCACGCGCGATCAGCTTCAGCACCTCGCATTCCCTCGGCGTCAGCTCCTCGATCTCGGGCGGAGCCGCGCGGACGGTCTCGGGTGGACGACGGACGAACTCTTCGATCACGCGCCGGGTGACGGACGGTGCGAGCAGCGCGTCGCCCGAGCAGACAGCGCGGATGCCGTCCACGAGCTGCTCAGGGGGCGCATCCTTCAGCAAGAAGCCGCTGGCGCCGGCTCGCAGAGCCTCGTACACGTACTCGTCCATGTCGAAGGTCGTCAGCATCACGACCTTCGAGTCAACGCCACCGTCCGCGAGCAGGCGTCTCGTCGCTTCGATCCCGTCGAGCTCCGGCATCCGCACGTCCATCAAGACGACGTCGGGCCTGAGCCGGCCGGCCTCGGTGATCGCGTCGTTGCCGTTCGATGCCTCGCCGACGACGTCCATGTCCTCTTCTGCGTCGAGGATCATCCGGAACCCTGTGCGGACGAGCGCCTGGTCGTCGACGATCAGAACGCGCACTTTGCCGGTGGGTTCGGGGGCGGCGGGCTCGCCCTCGATCTCGGCCACCTCGTGCTGGTCTGCGAGCTGGGCCGAGCCGCGCGCCCCTTCCTCCGCAGAGCGAAGCTCGGGAAACTCAGCCGGGAGGTCGGGCGCGAGCAGCTGGTAGATGCGCACCGGCCGATCGAAGTTCTTCAGGCTGCGTGGCCCGAGATCGCAGAAATCGAGCTCCCCGAGCTCTTCCTCGTCCTCGAGGAGTGCCTGAGTCGTCTGCGACAGGAGCACCTGTCCCCCATGCGCGGCGGCGCAGATGCGGGCCGCTCGGTGCACGGCGAGCCCGACGTAGCGGTCTTCTGCGACGAGCGTCGCCTCGCCCGTGTGGATCCCGATGCGGACGCGCATCTCGGCCTCCGCCGGCCACGGATGGCGCGCGAGCGCGCGCTGCGCGTCGACGGCGGCACCGACCGCGTCCTTCGGCTTCCGAAAGGCGACGAAGAACGAGTCGCCCTGGGTGTTGATCTCGTGGCCACCACAGTCCTGGAACGCGGATCGCAGCAGCCGTTCGTGGTCTGCCATCACCTCCGCGTAGCCGTCTCGCAGCCGGCGCAGCAGCTCGGTCGATCCCTCGACGTCCGAGAAGAGGAAGGTGACGGTGCCGGTTGGGAGCTCCGGCATCACTCGCCGTTCATCGGTAGACGCGCGCGCACCTCGTAGCCGCCGCCGATTCGTGGGCCCGTTTCGAGCTCTCCACCGCAGACGGCGATCCGCTCACGAAGCCCGACCAGGCCGTGGCCGCTGCCCTCCCCGCCGCCCTTGCCGTTGCCGTCATCCGCGACGACGAGCTCGACCTCGCCGTTGCCGTACCGGACGAGAACCTCGGCGTGATGAGCCTGAGCGTGCTTGAGCGTGTTCGTCAGTCCTTCCTGCACAAGCCGGTACGCG
>VAXH01000069.1 GCA_005883955.1 Actinomycetota bacterium
CACGTGCCGAGATCCGCGCGCGCTACCGGGCGAGGATCGGCGTCGCGACCGGCGTCATCGCCCTCCTGCTCGTCTCGCTGCCCTTCGTGCCCGCCGTCGCGGGGGTCGGCGGCGGAACCGTTCGCTACAGCTACCAGCGCTTTACCAAGGAGATCACGGGTCAGTTCCTCGAGACCCCCCGAGGGCACGTTGCCCTCTTCGCCTGGAGCGATCCGCAGCAGTCCTACCCGCACGACGCGCTGAAGGTGGCGGCGCGGAACGTGCGCGGCTTCGTCATCCGCGCCTCCGCGATCGACAGTCCGGCCGCGTACCAGCTCTACGACCTGGATCGAGGCGGCAGCGTGCCGCTTGCCGTTCGCAGGCGAGGGCCGACGCAGATGACACTGGCGCCGCGGCGGGTGCTGCGCCCGGGGCGCTACGAGCTCGTGGCGGCGAAGGAGGGAATGTTCGGCGGGCGCGACTACGACTACCTGCAGGTGGTGAAGCCCGGATCGCCCGTCACACCGCTCGGCTCGGCCTCGAGCAGGACGGTGCCGACGGTCGCGGATTCGCTGCTTCCGCTCGGAGCGACGTTCGTCGCACTCCTGTTCGCCGGTTTGCTCGCGAGCTCGTTCGTGCGGCGGCCCGCGGGGCAAAAGGCGTTCTGGGCTGCGGGCTTCGCGTGCTTCGCCGTCGCCGCCGCGTGCGAGGCCGCCGCCCAGCGGGCCGGCTGGTCGGACGGGCTGTTCAAGGCGTACTACGCCGCCGGCGGGGTGCTCACGGTGGCGCTCCTCGGCGCCGGTTCGGCCTGGCTGCTGGTGAAGCAGCGGGCTCGCGACCTGATGCTGGGCGCCCTGATCGTGGCGATGGTCGCTGCGGTCGTCGCCGTGGCGATCGCCCCCGTCGACCACGGAGCTCTCGCGGCCGCCTCGGGCGTGCGGCCACCGTCGAACTCGGCTCTCCAAGGGCACGTGTTCCTGTGGGCGATCGGGCTCAACTCCTTCGGGACGCTGTTCCTGATCGGCGGTTCACTCCTGGCGATCATCCGTCGCCAGCGCGTGCGGACGAACGTCTGGATCGGCACCGGCGCCCTTGTCGTCGGGCTGGCGACCGGGATGTCACGCGCCGGCACGTACTCGTTCGTCTACGCAGGCGAGCTCATCGGGATCAGCCTGATGTTCTTCGGTTTTCGCTTCGCTGCGGGTTCTCCCCCGAAGGCGGCGCCGGTGCCGGTGCCGCCGTCCTACTTGATGCCGGCAGGCTCTGTGACCCAGTCGCGGGTCACGTAGAGCCAGAACGCGAGCCCTGCGTACCGCTTGTAGCGGCGGTGGGGCGCCACGGTAAAGATCAAAGAAGGTATCCGGCCTCGCACGGGCGGGCGAGAGCCAATCCCGGAGCGCGTCCGGCGCGAGGTCTGGCGGCGCGATGGCGGGCGTTGCGTCGATTGCGGATCGCGCGAGCGGCTGGAGTTCGATCACATCATCGCGTTGGCGAACGGAGGCTCTAACACTGCTCGCAACATCGAGTTGCGGTGCGAAGCGTGTAACCGGAAGAAGGCCGTGTCTATTTAGTGTTTTCGAGAAACGCGAGGGGCGGGTGGCGCGGTTTGCCAGCGTCCAGGTCGAGGAGGCCTTCGGCGTTGGCGGGTACGTCCCGGCACTCGTCAATCGGACGCGGGCGGCGGTATGCCTTGCGAGCCGAATCCCGCCTAGGCGGGATTCGGCGTTAGGAGGCCGGACAATCGCCCCCCATCGGCATACTGGCCGCATGACCGAGGACGTCTTCTACATCTGCGAGACCTGCCGCCAGAAAATCGACCCGGACGCTCCCGACACAGTGCGCGCCGTCGAGTTGGTCAAGACCGTGACGTCGGGGCCGACCATCGAGTACCTCGAAGGGATGGGCGTGTTTTTCCACGAGCGCTGCTACCCGACCGGTTCCCCGGACTACCGTCGCCAGCCCGAAGCCTGACGCCCGCGACGGATTTCCAACTGCCCCTGACCGGGCCAAGCGGCGAGCCAGTCGATTTCGCCCGGACGATCATGTCCCACGGCGTTGCCGATCTTCCGCCTGCGCGCATCGATGAGGACGCCCGCACGTACATGACCACCGTGGCGCTACCGACCACGAAGCCCCGCACGATCCTGATTCACGAGGGGCGACCCGGATTCGCCCGCGTTCAGGTCAAGGGGCGCAAACCAGGCGCGCGAACGATTCGTGACCTCAAGCAGTCGGTGCGCCAGATTCTCAACCTCGATGAGGATCTATCCGAGTTCTACGCCTTGGTCGCCAATGACCCCGAGCTTTCGTGGGCCGTAGGCGGAGCGGGGAGGATGCTGCGAACGCCGACCGTCTATGAGGCCGTGATCAAAACCGTATGCACAACAAACGTCGCGTGGTCAGCGACGGTGCGGATGGTCACGGCGCTCGTGGTCAACCTCGGCGAGAAGGCGGCAGGTGGCGGAGCGCGGGCATTCCCAACTTCCGAGGCGATGGCCGCGATGCCCGAGTCGTTCTACCGCGAGGTTGTACGCGCGGGCTACCGCAGCACCTACCTCCACGCTCTCGCCGTTGGCGCTGCCGAGGGAACGATCAGCCTCGAAGACCTAGGAGCCTCTACCGACCTCGCCGATGATGAGGTTGCAGCCCGCCTACTCGCGCTCCCCGGAATCGGGCCGTATGGGGCGGCGCACTTGATGATGTTGCTCGGGCGACACTCGCGGCTGATCCTCGACTCGTGGTCCCGGCCGAAGTACGCGCAGCTGCACGGGCGGAAGGCGGCAGACAAGACCATCGAGCGGCGGTTCCGTCGCTACGGCCCGTATGCCGGGCTGGCGTTCTGGCTCTACCTCACGCGCGGCTGGGTGGCGGAGCAGCCCTAGACGGCCGCGGGTGTTGCCCAGGTACAGCTTGTATTCACGAAATGGGCTGCCACTGTCGCGTTTCGCGGACGTCGCAAATTCCCGCATTTCGCGACAAGAGCCGCGGCGGAGCTTCGGGAAGCCGCCATCCTCGAGCTCGCCGCTCCGCTCACCGCGCCGGGGATCAGCTTCGTCGAGCGACTGCGGGAGCACAAGCTGGCGACCCTAGACCACCGCCCCTTCAGCATGGTCAGGCCGCGCCAGGGCTCTCAACCTTCTCCAGCATGATCGGCAAGTAGAGGCCTAATTCGTTAGCGGCGTCCATTGGGCGAACACCTGCCAGGCGTCGGTGAAGGCCGCGCCCGCGACGTCCTCGTCACACCACACGTGCTCGCCCGGCGGTCCGCAGGCGCCCTCCTGCGAGCTGCCGCCCTGCTCGTACGAGTGGTGGAGCGCGCTTGCCAGGCGCTCGAGGATCGCGCGGGTCTGGTCGGCGAACTCCGTCTTCGTGAGGCCGTTGAGGTTCCGTGGAGCCCATGCGGTGCCGAAGAAGCCCTGCGGGATCGTCTGTGGGTGGGCGCCGACGTAATGACGGACGGAAAAGATCTCTTCCGAGACGAAGTCGTTCATCTGCAGCTGCGAGATGTCCGTGTTGCCGAAGGCAGACGGCCATCGCCAAGCGGCGCTCGTGAGCGCCGTGTACGAGCGCTCCAGGAAAGAGCGTGCCGTCGCCACGCTCGACGGACCCGCCTCGGCGAGGATCAGCGGATGCTGAAGGTACGCGTTGAAGGACTCGGCGCGTTGCTCTCGCGGCGCGCCGGCGACGCCCCAGTTGAACGAGTTCGGATACACCTCCTGCGCCCACCAGCGCACGTCGCGGGCCATCTCGCCCCAGAACCCGTCGTCCTGTAGCCAACGCTCCATCGTCAGCTTGTAGGCGGTCGTGTCCACCAGGTTTTGCCCCAGTCCGATCACGAAGACGATGCCCTTCGCGAGCGGGAGTGTCCCGTCGCCGTCGTGGAGCCCGCGGACGAGGTCACGCATGTTCGCGCGTGCCGCGCCGGTGTTCCGGCGCACCGCCGACGAGAACTCGTTGACTGCCCAGGTGTCGCCGGAGGCGATGTCGTAGCCTGCGGCGGCCATTCGCCGGCGAGCCTCGATTCCGGCGTCCGTCCACGTCCGCGTCGGATCCGCCCGGACCCAGGCCGACCAGCCCGTGACGTTGATCTCGGCCACCGCGTGGAAGCGCGGCCCGAGGGCGTGGATGCTAGCCGCGCCGAACGCCTGGCGGAACCTCGTCTTGTCGGCCGCCAAGGGGGGAATGGAGATGTAGTAATCCGCACACGGCGACGGATCGGCCGCAAGCTTCTGACCCAGGCGCACCCAGTCTTGCTCCGTGTAGAAGACGGCTTCGAGGTGGATTCGGCAGTCCGGCGGAAGCCCCGGGTCGACAACCGGCGAGGCGGAAGCGCTGGAGTTCGCCGTAGCCGTAGCGTCGGTGGCGGCCTCCTCGTCGAGCGACGGCACCGGGTCGGACGACTGAAGGCAGTCGACGGCGGAAAGCGTTGCGACGTCGGCTGTTCCGCACGGCGGCGGCTCACCGACGTAGGTGGGATCGTCAATGCCCGGTCCAGTGGACGTCGACTCGTCTGCGCTTGTCGCTCCGGTGAAGACGCTGAGCGAGAGGAGTGTCGCAACCAGCAGAGCAAGCTTGTACATCACAGCGAGCCTCGGACCTTGCATCCCCAAGTACGCCCCGTCCGAAACGACGAAGTTCCGGGTACGAGGTGTCTGCGATCTCTCCGGAACGAACACTTGTAGCGAGTGCGGGCGGGTCGACCACGCCGCTCATTGCGCCGGCCGGAGGTGTCGCAAACTGCGGGAATTGCGACGGGCGCGAAACGCGACGGTGGCAGCCCATTTCGTGAAGACGATTTGAACCCACAGACGAACTCGCCCCGAAACGGCTAAGCGCGCGCGCATCGGGCGTCGCCCAATGCGGGAAATGCGACGCGTGCGGCACTCGGGCCGCAACTTGTTCCGGGCGGGGGCTACTGCGAGCCGTCGATCGTGGGAGCCTAGTAACCGGAGCTCGTCGTCGTGCCTCCTGTGGTCGTCCCGCCGGGCGCTCCTGGAGGTCGGAGTCGCCTTGATCTGTGCGCGGATCTCACCCTGCGGATTGAGCTCGTGTGCACGTTGACGTACGCTGCACCGCCGAGGAGCGCGTGCAGGAGGCGGACGTTGCCCCCCGATCGGGCCGGTGAAGGAGCCGTGCGAGTTCGGCTTGCAGGGCGCGCAGAGCGGAATCGCGACCGGGCCGGCTGTGCCCGGTGGCCCGAGGTGAACGTGGGCGGCGGACGCCGGCCCGCTCAGGTGCTCGAAGACCACGTGCCAGGCAAGCGTGCCGCTGGTGCCTTTGGGCGTGATCGTCGCGGTGAAGGAACCGGCGCCCGAGGCGGCGTCTTTTGCCCTTGGAGCGTCCTGGGCGGTGCGGAGCGTCGCCTTCAGGGCGTAGCTCTGGGTGGTTGTCTTGGCCGCTTTCGTCGTGGTCGCCGCCTTCGTTGTCGTCACCGCCTTCTTGCCGCCGCCGCAACCGGCCGCGACGATCGCGACCGTGGCGAGAAAGGGGGGCCAGTGCTCACGAATGTCCCCTTGAAGCGCCTCACTTGATCGAGGTCAAAGCTAGCGGCGTCGGCGAGGTGCTCCTCCAACGCGTCACCGGACACGAACAGGGCTCGCCGAGCGCCAGAAGCCCACCCCGACCGGAGACGGGATGGCCGGATGGGCGCCCGTTCGTTTCTCGGCGTCGTACACTCGGGCCCTCGCTACCGAGGGAGGTCGACGATGGCACAAGTGGCGACGATCGAGGGGGAGCGTGTCGAGTCTCTCGCCGCCGGGTTCTCCGGTGTTCTGCTTCGGTCGGGGGACGAGGGATACGAGCAGGTGCGGCGGGTTCACAACGCGCTAGTCGACAAGCGGCCCCTGCTGATCGCGCGCTGCCGAGGCGCAGCCGACGTGGTCGGCGCGCTCGCCTTCGCCCGCAGCGGAGGACTCGAGATCTCGGTGCGAGGCGGCGGGCACAACGTGGGCGGGAAGGCGGTCACGGACGGCGGCGTGATGATCGACCTCTCGCTCATGAAAGGCATCCACGTCGATACCGCAGCACAAACGGCGCGCGCGCAGGGCGGCGTCACCTGGGGCGAGCTGAACCGCGAGACGGCCCTGCATGGGCTCGCCACGACCGGTGGAGTGGTCTCGACGACCGGCATCGCCGGACTGACGCTCGGAGGCGGGCTCGGCTGGCTGAACGGCGTGCACGGGCTCGCCGTCGACAATCTCCTGTCGGTCGAGCTGGTGACTGCGTCCGGCGACGTTCTGACGGTGACGGCGAAGAGCGACCCCGACCTTTTCTGGGCGCTGCGCGGCGGCGGCGGCAACTTCGGCGTTGCCACCTGGTTCGAGTACCGCCTGCATCCCCTGCAGGAAGTTCACGGCGGTCTCATAGCTCACCCCTTCGACGCTGCCTCCGGCGTTCTGCGCTTCTTCCGTGACGTTTCGCCGAAGCTTCCGGACGAGCTGTGGGTGGTCGCGGGCCTGGTGCATGCCCCGGACGGGTCCGGTGCCAAACTGGCCGCACTGGCCGTCTGCCACTGCGGCCCGTCTGCGCAAGCCGAGCAGGATCTCGGACCTATGCTCGAGTTCGGGTCACCGGTCATGTCGGAGGTAGGTCCGATGCCTTACCCGGTCGTGAACACCTTGTTCGACGAGGCGTACCCGCCCGGCGTGCTCAACTACTGGAAATCGAGCTTCCTGCACGAGTTGAGAGACGAGGCGATCAACGTGCTGGTCGAGCGATTCGCTGTTACGCCTTCGCCGATGACCGCGGTGGTGATCGAGTACTTCCATGGAGCCGTCTGCCGCGTAGACGTGTCCGAGACGGCCGTGCCCCACCGGGAGCCGGGATACAATCTTGGCATCTTCTCCGAGTGGACAGATCCAGCCGCAACGGATGAGAACGTCGCTTGGGCTCGGGAGACCTATGCCGCACTCGAGCCGCACTTGGCCCCGCTCCGGTACGTGAACTACTTGGACGAGGACGATGTGGGCAATGCGGTGCGGGCTGCCTACGGCCCCAACTACGAGCGATTGCGCCAGCTCAAGCGGAGATACGACCCGGACAACCTATTCAGGTTGAACACGAACATCGACCCGGCATAGAGGCGCAGGCGTCCGCGCGCGGTACCGATTTACGAGGCCTTCGAAATTCCCTATGACGGCCTCGAACCGTCAGGGCTGCTCTACGCCTCGTCACCAACTAACGACCTGGCCATCCAACCACGACGCGCGAAACTCGGCCCCCAAGCGCGATTCCCGGCTCATCCTGCTCGCCACCGAGCCCCGGCGCTCGCTTGTCGCAGAGTGCGGGAAGTCCGACGTTGCCGCCGATGGCTTCCACATAGTGGTGCTGAACCTTTTCTGGCCTGTTCGAATGCGCTCGGCCTAGATTGAGCCGGCCCATCCGCAAGACTGAGGCCGAAGTCAGGCGCCATGGTCGTCGAGGAGGATCTCAGCGACGCGGGTTGGCTGTTCGAGGGCAGCGAAGTGACCGGTCTCGGGAAGCGAGATCGATCGGGCGCCGCGAAGCAAGGACAGGTTGGCTTCACGCTCGGGGATGCGCGACCAGTCGTGATCGCCGTAGATCAGGGTCACGGGAGTGGTGACGCGGACGTAGAGTGCTCGGGCGGCGATCATGCTGTCCACGTTGCGGAAGACTTCGCGCGCCACGCGCGGATAGCCGCGACGGCGGCCGACCCGACGCAGCTCGCCCAGGTAGTGCTTTGGGAGCTTGCTGCCGTCGAACAGACCGCCCCGCAGCACGATGCCCAGGACCGGCTTGTTCTCCATCCTCGTGACCACCGGCCCGATTGCCGGGAGGCATGCTCCGCCGACGTAGATCGAGGCGACGCGGTTGGCTCGCCCGACGCCTTCGGAGTAGTCGTACGGGTTGAAGGCGACGACGCGTCGGACGCGGTCTTCGAGCTCGGTTGAGGCCGTCAGTGACATCGTCGCACCCATCGACTCGCCTGCAAGGGTCACATCCTTGAGGCCTAGCGTCTTGACGAACTCGACGGTCGCGCGGCGGAGCGCCGGCTCGGTGTAGCTCGCGCCCGGCGTGATGTCGGACCAGCCCATGCCGGGCATGTCGATCGCGTAGACGGTGAAGGCGTGGGAGATTTTCGGGATCACGAATTGGAACTGATCGAGCTGTGTGCGGACCGTGTGCAGCAAGATCAGCGTCGGGCCGGAGCCCGCCTTCAAGTACCTCAAACGCGTCCCGTCGGCGAGCTTGGCGTACTCAATCTCCCCTGACGGAGACCATGTCCTGGTGTAGTCGCTGTTCGGCTCGGATTCCGTTCCCATCGTTATCTCCTCCCGCCGATATGGCGGGGCTTTCACCGGCCTACTGGGTGCGCCTGGCACACCGCGCGCGGGTCGAGCTGTGCGTTGCCGTCTCATTCTCTTTGCACCGCGAGCGAGCGCCGACAGAAGACGCCGGGGTTGACCCAGCCACACCGCCTCGACGTCTGCCGCCGCTTCCACTAGTCCCGCTTGCCCGCGGCAGAGTATTTCCCAGGGGTCCGGCGAGGAAGAGGCGTGAGCAGAGCACTCCGCCACGGCGAGACCTCAGCGCTCCCGTCTTGGCCGTACACGCGCTCCCGGCACAGGGGCTGAGTTTGTTGCTGTCGGGTACCGGCACGCGTCGCTCTTCCCGCATTCCACGACACGCGCGTCCACATTGTCGGCAGCTTCGATCTCAGCAAAAACGACTTGATCCGCCCAACAGGTAGTCGCCTCCCGGAAGTTCGTCTCTAGGTTCAAATGGTCTTGATCACGTCCTCGAAGACGCTCGGAGCACGGAGCATCCTGCCGGCGCCGATCGCCGTCCACGAGAGCTCGGGATCGCCGGCCACGAGCTCGTAGAAGTCCGAGAGGTCCTCGTCAAGGGCGAGCACGTGCCGGACGCGGGCGACGAGTCCGTCGGCGGTGCGGGCCGAGGGAGCGCGGCCGCGGGCGGTGACGCGCGCGTAGCCGCGCCTGCCGGGGCCAATCTCGATCGTGCGCGCCTTGCCGTTCACGGCCAACGTCAGCTCGAGCGTGGGAACGTCCTCGTCGAGCCGCATCGGGGGCAGCTCGACGAAGCCGTGGGAGAGGAGCGTCCGCTGTAGGTCGACAGGCTCGCCGCCGGCTCCGACGAGCCTGATCTCGGCGCTCCAGGGCTGTACTTTCGTCACGTGGCCATCCTCGGCGTCGACGTCGGCGGCACGTTCACGGATGCGGTGTTGCTCACCGACGAGAACGAGCTGCGCACGGCCAAGATTCCGACCGCGCGTCGCCAGGAGGAGTCCGTGCTCGCGGCAGCCGCCGCGGTCGGCGCGGCGCAGGTCGAGCGATTCGCTCACGGGACGACTGTCGCCACGAACGCGCTCCTCGAACGCAAGGGCGCGCGCACAGCGTTCGTCGGCACCCAGGGCTTCGAGTACCTCCTCCACCTGCGGCGGCAGAACCGAGCCGAGCTCTACCGGCTCTGCGCGGACCATCCCACGCCGCTCGTGCCGATCGAGCGCTGTTTCGGGGTGCGCGAGCGCATGGGGCCAGAGGGGGTGATCGAGCCGCTGGAGCTCGGCTCCCTGCCGGACTTCGAGGCCGAGGCGGTTGCGGTCTGCCTGTTGTTCTCGTTTCGTGATCAAGCTCACGAGCAGGCGGTCGCGACGGAGCTTCGGCGGCGGCTGCCGGAAGCGCGGGTGGTCGTCTCTCATGAAATCTCCCCGGAGTTTCGCGAGTACGAACGCGCGTCGACAACCGCGGTCGACGCTTATCTGGGGCCGGTCATCGCCGGGTATCTCGACGCGCTCGGGGAGCGAACTGCCGCCGCAGGGCTGCCGGAGCCGCTCGTGATGCGTTCGTCGGGCGGCGTAGCGTCGCTCGAGGAGGCCGCCGCGCATCCGGCGGTCGCGCTCCTGTCCGGGCCGGCTGCGGGCTCAGTCGGCGCGGCGCTGCTCGCTCGCCGAGCCGGGTTCGAGAACGCGATCTCGTTCGACATGGGCGGGACGTCGACCGACGTCTCGCTGATCGTCGGCGGCCGCGCGAGACTCGCCGCGGAGCGAGAAGTCGGCGGCTATCCGCTCAGGCTTCCGGCTGTCGACCTGCATACGGTGGGGGCCGGGGGCGGCTCGGTCGTCTGGCTCGACCGCGGCGGCGCGATTCGCGTCGGCCCCGAGAGCGCCGGCGCCGCTCCGGGCCCCGCCTGCTACGGCCTCGGCGGGACGAGGCCGACCGTCACCGATGCGAATCTCCTGCTCGGCCGGCTGCCGGCTGTCCTCGCGGGGGAGATCGAGCTCGATGCCGATGCCGCCGCCCGGGCGTTCGCCGGCATCGATCCGTCCGCAGCACTCGAGGTCGTCAATGCCGAGATGCTCCGGGCTCTCCGCGTGGTCTCGGTCGAGCGCGGCCACGATCCGCGCGAGTTCGCGCTAGTGGCGTTCGGAGGCGCGGGCCCGTTGCACGCCTGCGCCCTCGCCGACGAACTCGAGATCGGGACGGTGCTCGTGCCGGCCGCTGCCGGCGTCCTCTCTGCGCTGGGGCTCGTTGCGAGCGAGGAGCGGCACGACCGCGTCGTGCCCTACGTGCGCCCGCTCGCGCAGGTGACCGACCTGCCCGCCGAGGGCGAAGCCGATCTCCGCTACACAGGCCAATCCTTCGAGCTGACCGTGCCGATCCAGGACGGCCTGGCGCAGGCGTTTCACCGCGCGCACGAGGAACGGTACGGCTACGCGGATCGCGAGCGAGAGCTCGAGCTCGTCGCCGTCCGGACAGCCGAGACGACGCCGGCGCCGGAGTTCGATCTACCGCCGGGCCGGCCGCTCCATGTCGAAGGCCCGGCCACGCTCGAGCTCGAAGGTGCCACGTGCTTTGTTGCCCCCGGGTGGGTGGGGGATGGCGATGGAGATAGCACGTTGGTGCTGACGAAAGCGTGACGCGAGGGTGACAAGGCGCTCGCTTGCTACGCCGACCCGGAGGACGTCCGGGCTTTGCCCGGGGAGAGCGTGAAAGTCGAGCTGCAGGTCATCGGCAGCTCGCTGCGCTCGATCGCGGAGGAGATGGGCGCGGTGCTGATCCGGTCATCCTTCTCGGCCAACATCAAGGAGCGCCGTGACTGCTCGACGGCGCTCTTCGACGAGCGTGGACGGATGATCGCCCAGGCCGAGCACATCCCCGTCCACTTGGGCGCGCTCCCCGACGCGGTCGCCGCCGTGCGCGCGCACGGGCCGGCGTCGGAAGAGGTCTTCATCCTGAACGACCCGTACACGGGCGGCACACACCTCCCGGACATCACGCTTGTCTCCCGGACGGCGGTCGGCTTCGCGGCGACACGCGCCCACCACGCCGACGTCGGCGCCGCCGAGCCTGGAAGCCTGCCCGCAGGCTCCAGGCGGCTGGACGAGGAGGGCGTGGTGATCCCCCCGACGCGGCTTGACGAGGCGACGCTCGACGACCTGACGGCGCGAATGCGGAACCCAGACGAGCGGCGCGGCGACCTGCGCGCCCAGCTCGCCGCGAACCGGCTCGCCTCCCACCGGGTCGAAGAGCTCTGCGCACGTCGCGGTCGCGAGCAGGTCGTCGCGGCGATGGACGAGCTCCACGACTACGCCGAGCGCAGCGTGCGGGCCGCAATTGCCGCGCTGCCCGACGGCCGCTACGAGGCGAGCGACGTTCTCGAGGCGCAGGAAGGAGACCTCGAGCTGCGGACTGCTGTGACGATCGCCGGCGACGGGCTCGAGATCGACTTCGCCGGCACGGCGGCCCAGCACGACGGGAACCTCAACTGCCCGCTCGCAGTGACGCGATCGGCCTGCTACTTCGTCGTGCGCTGCCTGACGGATCCGGACGCGCCCGCCTCGGGCGGTGCCTTCGCGCCCATCACTATCAGCGCCCCCGAAGGCTCGCTCGTCAACGCCCGGCCGCCCGCGGCGGTCGCCGCCGGCAACGTCGAGACGTCGAGCCGGATCGCCGACGTCGTCTTCCTCGCGCTGGGCGAGGCGATCGACGTGCCGGCGCAGGGCCAGGGGACGATGAACAATCTGACGCTCGGCAACGACCGCTTCACTTACTACGAGACGATCGGCGGCGGCCAGGGCGCGTGCCCGGACGCCGACGGCCCCTCCGCCGTCCACGTCGCGATGTCGAACACGCTCTCGACCCCGACCGAGGCGCTCGAGCTCGCCTACCCGATCCGGGTCGAGCGCAATGCCCTGCGGCTCGGCTCCGGCGGCGCGGGTCGCCACCGTGGCGGCGACGGCGTCGTTCGCGAGTTGCGGGTGCTCGAGCCGTGCCGGCTCTCGATCGTGAGCGAACGGCGACGGCACGCACCGCAGGGCCGCAACGGCGGGGACCCCGGTGCGCCCGGCCGGAACCTGCTCAACGGCGAGGAGCTCGCGCCGAAGATCACCCGCGCTCTAGCACCGGGCGACGTCGTCAGGATCGAGACGCCGGGCGGCGGGGGCTACGGATCACCCGGCTTGCCGCCGTCGTAACGCGGCAGTCCGTCGTCCGGGAGCTCGTCCCAGGGCGCCCGCGAGGCGACATACGTGTGGAACTGGGGACGGATCTGCGGGTCGTCGTCGAGCGAGCCGAGCCGGATCGAGATCTCGTCGCCTTCTGGCCAGCGGCCGCCGAACAGCGACGAGCCGCAGACGCTGCAGAAGACCTTGACCGCCGTGCCCTGCTCGGGCGCATAAACACGTAGGAGCTCCTCGCCTGACAGGAGCCGAAATTGCTCGCGCGGAACGCGCGCCGGCGTCAGGCCGAAAGTCCCTGAGTGCTTACGACAGAGCGAGCAATGGCAGTGATTGGCCCGGCGGAAGGGGAGCTCCACCTCGAAGGTCACGCCTCCGCACAGGCAGCTGCCGCGCACCGAATCTGCCACGCGACCAAGCTACACTTCGCCCCGGGATGTGGGAGCTTCTCTTCATGATGCTGATCCTGAAGATCCCGATCGTCTACCTGTGCCTGGTCGTCTACTGGGCCGTGAGGGCCGAGCCGAAGCCGCCCGAGCCGGCGCTCCTGCCGGTCCTGCCGGAGCAGCCTCCGCGCGGGCCGCGTCCCCTGGTGGCACGGCGACGGCCTCCCCGCCGGCCCTCTCGCGGCGGCCCGCACACGCCGCGCGGCGGGACGAGGCGCACCAGAACGGCACGAGCGATCTCGTGAGCACACCCGCCCCGACGGCAGACCGCCCTGGCGAAGCGGTCGCCGGCATTCTCGCGACACTTGCGATCGTCGCCAGCCTCGTCGCCCTCGACTACCGGCCGGTGCGGATCACACCGTTCGCGATCTTGATCTCGCTGATCGCTGCCGGAATCGGCGGCCGCCACCAGCGACTCGCGGCCGCCGCACTCGCGATCTCCGGTGCCTGCTTCATCGTCGGCACGTTCTTCGCGATCATCACGAATCACCCGATTTTCTGAGAGCACGCGTGTCGTGCCCGACCGTGAAGGTGTCGCCAACCGGGTTGAATCGACCGCATGGGCGCAGCCCGCACGGCCTCCAGGCGATGTCGCCGAGTCGACGCCTTGAACAGCGCTCCCCGTAGAGGAGCACGCGTTGCTACAACAAATGAAGGTTTCCCATGCCTGATGTAGACGCTGTCAACTCCGGCTACGCCAGAGTCCTGCTCGAGCAATACCTCGAGAACCCCGAGGCGGTCCCCTCCGAGTGGCGGGCGCTCTTCGAGAGCGGCGACGGCGACTTGATCCAGTCGCTACCGGGCCTCGCGCGTCTGCTGGAGAACCTGCGCGAGACAAACGGCCACGCCGAGCCTGCACCTGTGCCCGCGCCGGCAGCCAAGCCCGCGCCGGTGGCGCCACCCGAGCCCGCGCCTGCCGCTCCCGACGAGGCCCTGCTTGGCGGTGTCGCCGCCGCGATGTCGCTTGTCAAAGCGCTGCGTACGCACGGCCACCTCGCCGCGCGCCTCGATCCGCTGGGGAGCGAGCCGGTCGGCGATCCGGCGCTGGAGCCGGAACGGCTGCAGCCGGCGCTGACACCGGAGTTGCAGGCCCGCATCCCCGCGTCGCTGCTGCGCGTCCACACGCCCGGCGAGACGCTCGCCGAGGTACTGCCGAAACTGCAGGAGACCTACTCCAGCACGAGCGCCTTCGAGATCGAGCACATCTCCGACCACGAGCAGCGGATCTGGTTGCGCGAGGCGATCGAATCGGGGCGGTACCGCCATGAGCTAACCGCGGACGAGAAGAGGCGGCTGCTCGCCCGGCTGTCCGAAGTCGAAGGCCTCGAGCACTATCTCCGCCGCGTCTTCCTGGGCCAGAAGCAATTCTCGGTCGAAGGCCTCGACACGATGATCCCGATGCTCGACGAGGCGATCGACCTCGCCGCCGAGGGCGGCGCGCACGAGGTTGTGATCGGCATGGCGCACCGCGGCCGCCTGAACGTGCTCGCCTACGTGATCGGGCGGCCCTACGAGACGATCCTGCGCGAGTTCGAAGGGGAGCGGACGATCGAAGCGGTCACCGCCGATCCCGAGGGCGGCACCGGCGACGTCAAGTACCACCTGGGCGCCGAAGGAATCCGCTCGACGCCCGCCGGCGACCTGACGGTGACCCTGGCCGCCAACCCGAGCCACCTCGAGGCGGTCGACCCGGTCGTCGAGGGCAGGACGCGCGCGGAGCAGACAGACCGCTCGACGCGTGAGGGTCGACACGACCCTCGGGTGGCGCTGCCCGTGTTGATCCACGGGGACGCCGCCTTCCCGGCGCAGGGGATCGTCGCCGAGACGCTCAATCTCGCCGAGCTCGAGGGCTACGCGACGGGCGGCACGCTGCACCTGATCGCGAACAACCAGATCGGCTTCACGACCGAACCAGTCGACAGCCGCTCGACGCGCTACTCGAGCGACCTCGCAAAAGGATTTGACTTTCCGATCATCCACGTCAATGCCGACGACGCGGAGGCGTGCATCGGCGCGGTGCGTTTGGGAATGGCCTATCGCCGCCGGTTCCAGAACGACGTCGTCATCGATCTCGTCGGCTACCGCCGACACGGTCACAACGAGCAGGACGAGGCCGCCTACACGCAGCCGCTGATGGCGGCCCGGATCGCGCAGCAGCCGACCGTGCGCGCCCAGTACGCCGCCACGCTGGTCGAGGAGGGCGTCCTCACAGACGCAGACGCCACGGCGCTCGCGCGCGAGGTGGAGACGAGGCTGAAGGAGGCCCACCAGAGGTTGAAGGAGTCGTTTGCCCGGGCAGCCGTTGCCGGCGAAGGCCGGATCCCGTACGGCACCGGCGTCGAGGTCGTAACCGCGGTCGCCGCCGATCGGCTGCGCGAGCTCGATCGGTCTCTCGTCACCGCGCCGGAAGGCTTCACGATCCATCCGAAACTGAAGAAGCAACTCGACCGCCGCGCGGAGGCCCTCGAGCAGGGCGGGATCGACTGGGGCCAGGCCGAGTCGCTCGCCTTCGCCAGCTTGCTCGTCGAGGGGATCCCGATCCGCCTCACCGGCCAGGACACCGAGCGCGGCACCTTCTCGCACCGCCACGACGTCCTCCACGACGTCGAGACCGGCGAGACCTACACGCCGATCCAGCATCTCGCGGAGGCCCAGGCTTCGTTCGAGCTTTTCAACTCGCCGCTCTCAGAGGCGGCGGCGATGGGGTTCGAGTACGGCTACTCGGTCGCCGCGCCGGAGGCGCTCGTGCTCTGGGAGGCGCAGTTCGGGGACTTCGTCAACAACGCTCAGGGGATCGTCGATCAGTTCATCGTCGCCGGGCTGTCGAAATGGGGACAGACCTCACGGCTGACGCTGCTGCTGCCGCATGGCTATGAGGGCAACGGCCCGGAACACTCCAGTGCTCGGCTGGAGCGCTTCCTTCAGCTCGCGGCGCAGGAGAACATCCGGGTGACGAACCCGACGACTGCGGCGCAGTACTTCCATCTCGTCCGCCGCCAGGCGCTCGACCCGGCCGCCCGGCCACTGGTCGTGATGACGCCGAAGGGCCTGCTGCGGCTGAAGCAGGCGTCGTCGACACTGGCCGATCTGGCCGAGGGCTCCTTCCAGCCGGTGCTGGACGGCGCGGGAGCCGACAAGGAGCAGGTGCGCCGGCTCGTCCTCTGCTCCGGGAAGATCTACTACGACCTTGCGGGGCACGATCTCCGCGACAGCGCCCGCCATGTCGCGATCGCGCGGATCGAGCAGCTCTATCCGTTCCCGGTCGAGCAGAACGCTGCGCTCGTCGCCTCATACCCCAGGTTGGCGGAGGTTGTCTGGGCGCAGGAGGAGCCGCAGAACATGGGCCCGTGGCGCGCGATCCGGCACCGCCTCGAGGAGAACCTGCCCGAGGGCGTCAAGCTCCGCTACGTCGGCCGCCCCTGGCGGGCGAGCCCGAGCGAGGGCTACCCGACCGCACACCTGCGAGAGCAGGACCGGATCGTCCGCGAAGCGCTCGCCTGAACTTTCGCGCCCGGCATCCTCAAGAGACGTCCTTGATGATCCGGATCAGCTCGTCGGCGCGGTAGCCATGCCGCCGTGCGAATTCGACGAGCTCTCTCGCGCGCGCGACGACCGCACCGCGTTGCGGACCCGCGGAGACGGTGACGCGGCGCCCGCGCCGGAAGTCGAGCAATCCTTCCTGGCGCAGCGTCCGCAGGGCACGTAGCACCGTATTTGTGTTGACGCCGAGGATGGCCGCGAGGTCGCGCGCTGGCGGTAGGCGCTCGCCTGGCTTGGCCTCTCCATCCGCAATCGCCCGCCGGAGTTCTCCGGCGACCTGCTCATGGAGCTCGACCGCCTCGGACCGATCAACCTTGACACGGATCATGGTGCTAGTCATAGTAGCTTCATCCAATGTCGGCCACCGCTCCTCCGCGCCGGCCACGCCGGGAGACCCCCGGGCCTTCCGCGCTGCCGGAGCCCGACTCGGCGCTGATCGAAGAGGCACGTCGCCGCGCTCGCCGGCGCCGGCTCGGCTACGTCGCGATCGTAGCGCTGGCGGCGCTAGGCGTCGGCCTGTTCCTGGCCCTGCACAATGGGGGAGACGGGCCGGCGCGCCACGGGCGGACGCCTGCCGGAGCCGGTCCGAAGCCCGCGCCCCAGGCAGGCAGGCAGCAGGACGAGACTGTTTTCGCCGCCACACCGAAGATCGTCGGCGAGGCCGGCCTCGCCGCTCCGGGCGTGGGCTGGGCGATCAACGGGCTCGGGCTTTACTGGACTCGGGACGACGGTCTGCATTGGCGCCTGATCACGCCGCCGGACGTCATGGAGATCGGCGACGCGGTCGCGCGGATCGGCGAGATCGTCTACCTAGCCCCGGGTCACATCTGGCTCGTCGCGAGCGACGTCCGTGGAGCCTCGAGCGTCGGCGGATCGACGCGGCATGTGGCACTGGAGCTGACGAGCGACGGCGGCAGAACGTGGCAGTCCGTGATCCTGCCCGGCTGCTATGCGTGCGGCGAGACCCACCTGAGCGCACTCGGGCCTCGGCGAGGCTATGCGCTGGCCGCCGCCGAGCACGTCTCGCGTCTCTACGCGACGGTTGACGGCGGGACGACCTGGAAGCAGGTCGCCTTCGTTCCGGTCGACGGCCCGCTCGCATTCTCCAGCGGCCGACGCGGCTGGGCCCTGGGCGCCGACGGCCAGGCCCTGTACGGAACCCACGACGGCGGGCGGGACTGGCAGCGAATCGAGCTCCCGACGCCTCAGCGATATGTGGGCGAGCGGGCGACTTTCGGTGCGCCACGAACCTTCTCCGGCGGTCTAGTTGTCGTCCCGGTGCGCTTTCGCGACGGACACACGAGGGCTCAGCACGTCGTCGTCTACGTGACGCGGGACGGCGGCGCCACCTGGGCGGCTCGTCTCGCTCCAGGCGCTGCAAACGTCATGGGGGAAACGTGGGCGTTTCCCAAGGCCTTGTCATTCTCGGCGCCGACCGCGACGGACTGGCTGCTGTTCGCCGGCCCAAGACTCTTCGTCACGCACGACGCCGGCCGCACCTGGTCGGTCGTCCAACCACAGCCGGCGCCGAGGAGGACGCTCGATGTGTACGACCTCGACTTCGTGTCGCCGTCGATCGGCTGGGCGATCTTCAGGACGACGCTGGTCGAGACGAGGGACGGCGGCAGGAAGTGGCGCCCTCTCGCGTCGGCCCGCCGTTGACCTCGGAGGTTCCCGCCTAGCGTCGGCGGCGCCGGTACTCGACCGCGCGCTTGGCGATTGTCGGGCCGTGCTTTCGCGCCTGCTTCAAGATCGTCTTGCGGTGCTTCGGTGGGATCCGGCGCCAGATGTCCCAGGCGGTCAGTGCGAGTCCGACCGGGCCGGCCCGGCGTGTCAGTATCCGACCAATGCGTGCCACGCGCGGGATCGTACAGTCCGCGGCTCGTACCGACGCCACAAGGTTGATTCGTCCTCCGATCGCGCTAGAATCCGCCGTCGTTCGGGGGAACGGCCCCAAATCGCCCGGAGGAGGACAATGCCCGTAGATACGCCTACGCTTTTCTCGCAGGTCATTCAGGATCATCTCGCGCTGAAGGAGCGGAACTCGGAGCTCGACCAGGAGCTACCGCTCGACCGCTACAAGAACGAGGATCCGTTCGACAACCACCCGCTGTTCAAGACCGAGGAGCAGGCCCGCATCGAGGACACGATGGACGGCACGGAGCCGGCCATCCCGGCGGAGCCGACCATCGCCCTCAAGTGGCCCGGCGAGGATGATGACGAGGAGCCCGCCGCCGTGGAAGCCCACGACGGCCTCTGGACTCGCTCGCGCGACTTCGACTGGGGCGACTAGCTTCGGTCGCGGAAAATCTGCCGATTTTCCGCGAATCTGACTTGTACCTTCGCTGTGCTCGGTAGAGAGTTTGGCTTGCCCGCGTCCGGGTAGCCCGGACGGGGGCCCGTCCTCGACGCAAGGAGGCTGACTGATGCCGCTATTCGCTCTGGCAGGAGCCATTGGAGCCGCACTCGCGTACTTCTTCGATCCCGACAACGGTCGCCGGCGCCGCAAGATCGCCGTGGACAAGGCCGGCAAGTACCTCCGCAAGGCCGGGCAGCAGGCGCAGGGCGCCGCGGTCCAGGCTCAGGGGCTGAAGGAGAAGGCGACGCACCTCTCCGAGCAGGAGAAACCGCAGCCCGACGACGTGACGCTGGCGCGCAAGGTCGAGAGCGAGATCTTCCGCGGCGCCGACGTCCCAAAGGGGCAGATCAACGTCAACGTCGAGGACGGCGTCGTCTATCTTCGCGGCGAGCTCGAGCAGCCGGACCTGATCGAGGATCTGGAGTCCCAGGCGCGCAAGGTTCAGGGAGTCCGTGGCGTCGAGAACCTGCTGCACGTTCCCGGCCAGGAAGCGCCGGCGAAGACCGACTAAGGCACCGGCTCGGCGGCGCCGCCTGGAGGCCGGGCGGGCTTGCCCGCATGGCCGTCTGATCCCCGGGATTCCAGAGCTCCCCCGGCCGAGCCGTCAGGTTCGGGTCGTAGAGTCAGGCTCGTGAGCGCCGACAAGACCGAAGTTGCGGTCGAGCGCTGCCTGCGCTGCGGCGCGGCGATGGAGTGGCGACACCAGACTTGGCAGTGCGCAAAGTGCGCTTTTAAGCTTGGCTGCTGCGAAGGCGAGGACTGCCACCCGAGCTAGCCACAACGCGCACGTCGTTGTGTCCGGCCGCGCGGCATGCTGATAATCGCCGCTGAGTAGTGGCTATCCAGGAACACGCTGCCGCTGTCCTGACGGCCGGCGTGGACGCGCCGGACGTTCGGCTCGTCGGCGTCCGCAAAGCCTACGGCGATGTCGTCGCCGTCGACGGCGTCGATCTCGAGATCGCGAGTGGCGAGTTCTTCACCCTGCTCGGCCCATCGGGCTCGGGCAAGACGACGACCCTCCGGCTGATCGCCGGTTTCGAGCGACCCGACGAGGGCCGGATCGAGCTCGCCGGGCGGGACGTCACCGGCCGACCGCCGTACCTGCGGAACGTCAATACGGTCTTCCAGGACTACGCGCTGTTCCCGCACATGACCGTCGCGGAGAACGTCGGTTACGGCCTCCGCGTGCGCGGCGTCGCGCGCCGCGACCGACGGATGCGGGTTGACGAGATCCTGAAGGTCGTCCAGCTTCCAGGGCTCGGCGACCGGAAGCCGATCCAGCTCTCCGGCGGCCAGCGGCAGCGGGTCGCGCTCGCGCGGGCGCTCGTCAACCACCCGCAGGTGCTCCTGCTCGACGAACCCCTTGGTGCCCTCGACCTCAAGCTTCGGCAGGAGATGCAAATCGAGCTGAAGCGGATCCAGCGCGCCGTCCGCGAGGTCGGGATCACCTTTGTCTACGTCACGCATGACCAGGAGGAGGCGCTGACGATGAGCGACCGACTCGCAGTCTTCAACGACGGCAGGATCGAGCAGATCGGGACGCCGGCGGCTGTCTACGAACGACCGGAGAACGCATTCGTCGCCGGCTTCGTCGGTGCGTCGAACGTCATCCGGCGCTCAGGCCGGACGTTCACAGTCAGGCCGGAGAAGATCCGTATGACCAACGACGGCGGCACGCGCCGCGACGATGAGAACGGCGCCACCGGTCGGATCCGCGATGTCGTCTACGCAGGCATGTTCACCCGCTACGTCGTCGACCTCGACGACGGCGGTGAGCTCGTCGTGGTCCGCCAGAACCTCGAGACATCGTCAACCGAGGCCCTCGACGCACGGGGGCGCCGCGTGCTCCTCGAATGGCGTCCGGAGCACGCGATCGAGACGAAACCCAAACGGGAGGAGAAGCATGAATCGAGCTAAGAAGCGCTACCTGGCGTGGGCGGCCCTCGGGCTGCTGACCGGGGCGCTCGCCCTCACCGCGGCCGGCTGCGGTGGTGGCGGCAGCAGCAGCAAGTCGTCGAACAAGACGTCGACCGCAGTCGGGCCGTCCTCGATCGGCAAGGGCGAGGGCGCGCTCAACCTGATCGAGTGGCCGTACTACTCGGACCCGAGCTTCGCGAACAAGTTCGAGAAGCAGACCGGGTGCAAGATCCACCGGAAGGACGCCGGCTCCTCGAATGAGATGGTCGCTCTGATGCGGGCCGGGGGCGGGGGCGGCGGCGGACAGTGGGATCTTGTCTCCGCCTCCGGTGATGCGAGCCTACGGCTGATCAGGGGCGGTGACGTCAAGCCGGTCAACATCAGCCTGATCCCGAGCTGGAACGACTTCATCCCGATCTTCAAGTCGCCGGCGCACAACACGGTCGACGGCGTCCACTACGGCGTCTCCGTGCAGTGGGGCCCGAATGTTCTGCTCTACAACAAGACGAAGATCAAGCCGGGCCCAACGAACTGGGGAGCGCTCTACGACCCGAAGTACAAGGGCCAGATCACGATCCCGAACAACCCGATCCAGATCGCCGACGCGGCGTTCTACCTGGAGCACTCTCGGCCGGACCTCGGGATCAAGGATCCGTACGAGCTGAACAAGAAGCAGTTCGACGCGACGATCGCCCTGCTCAAGAAGCAGCGCAAGCTCGTCAAGCTCTACTGGAACTACGACACCGACGGCCGCGCGGCGTTCGCGAACGGCGACGTGTCGCTCGGCGCGATCTGGCCGGTCGACACTCTGGCGTTGCAGGCGAAGGGCGTCCCGGTGAAGGAGGTCATCCCGTCGGTCGGCGCGACGGGCTGGGCGGACACCTGGATGCTCGCCAAGCAGGCACCGCATCCGAACTGCGCCTACCTCTGGATGAAGTACGTAACGACGCCACAAGTCGAGGCCAAGCAGGCGCTCGTCTTCGGCGAGACGCCGGTCAACCCGAAGGCGTGTCCGTACATGGACAAGATCCAGGCTGGCTCCTGTGCCAAGTACCACTTGAACGAGCCGCTCGCCTACTACAACACGATCAAGTTCTGGAAGACGCCGATTCCCGACTGTGGCAACGGCAAGAACGACTGTATGAACTACAACGCCTGGCAGACGGCTTGGACGCAAGTCACGGGATAACCATTGACTGAATTGGTCGAGGGGGGCGCTCCTCTGCGGAGCGCCCGCCTCCGCCTCTCCGCAGCCCTCTGGCGGCGGCCCTGGCTGAAGCTGTCGCTCCTGCTCGCGGCGCCCGTGCTCGCGTTCGCGGTCGTCTATCTCGGTGCACTGATCTCGCTTTTCGTTTCGGCCTTCTGGCAGATCGATGCCTTCACCGCGGCCGTGGTCCACAAATGGACGCTCGACAACTTCAAGACGCTCTGGAACGACCACACTTACTGGCGGATCACAGGACGGACGATCGGCATCGCGGCGGCGGTCACCGTCACCGACGCAGTGCTCGCCTTCCCGCTCGCCTACTTCATGGCGCGCTTGGCGACACCGCGGCTTCGTGCCTTGCTTTTCATCGCCGTCCTCCTGCCGCTCTGGTCGAGCTACCTGGTCCGGATCTATGCGTGGCGGACGATCCTGGCCAAGGACGGCGCACTCAACTGGGTCTTGAACGGCGTCGGCCTGCCGGATGCAGGTCTCGCCTACACCAACAGGGCGATGTGGATCGTCTTCTCGTATGTCTGGCTGCCGTTCATGGTGCTGCCGGTCTACGCGGCGTTGGAACGGATTCCCGAAAGCTACCTCGAGGCGTCTCAAGACCTCGGCGCCAAGGGATCGCGCACGCTCCGGTCGGTGATCCTGCCGCTGGCGTTGCCGGGCATCGTTGCGGGCTCGATCTTCACGTTCTCACTGACGCTCGGCGACTTCATCACTCCCGCGTTGGTCGGCGGCGCGGGCTCGAGCTTCATCGGCAACGTCGTCCACGACAAGGTCGGCCAGCCCGACGTGCCCTTCGCCGCGGCATTCGCAACGGTGCCGGTGGTGGTGATGGGCATCTACCTGCTAATCGCGCGGCGCCTGGGAGCGTTCGAGGCCGTCTGATGGAGACACGCCGGACACGAATCGGCCTCGGCGTCGCGACGGTGGCGGTGATCGCGTTCCTCTGGCTCCCGCTGCTGCTGATCATGACGTACGCCTTCAACAGCTCGACGATCCAGAGTTGGCCGATCTCCGGCTTCACCTTCCACTGGTTCCACGAGGCCTGGCACGATCCGGAGGCGCGCAGCTCGCTTTGGCTGTCGATCAAGGTCGGCCTGGTGGCGACCGCGATCGCGCTCGTGCTGGGGACGGCGGCCGCCGCCGCGATCTACCGCTTTCGCTTCTTCGGCCGCGAGGCCGTCTCGTTCCTGCTGCTCCTTCCGATCGCGCTGCCGGGGATCATCACCGGCATGTCTCTGAACTCGGCCTTCAACTTCGCCAGCGTCAGATTTTCGATCTGGACGATCGTCGTCGGGCACGCGACCTTCTGCGTCGTGATCGTCTACAACAACGTGCTCGCGCGGCTGCGGCGTAGCTCTCCCTCCCTGCTCGAGGCGTCGATGGACCTGGGCGCAGACGGCTGGCAGACCTTCCGTTTCGTCGTCTGGCCCGTGCTCTCGACCGCGCTTGTCGCCGGCGGGCTGCTCGCGTTCGCGCTCTCGTTCGACGAAGTGATCGTGACCACGTTTACCGCCGGAGCACAGACGACGCTGCCGATCTACATCCTCGACCACATCCAGCGCGGCCAGGACCTTCCCGTCGTGAATGCGATCGTGTTCGTCGTCATCCTGGTGACAGTGATCCCGGTCACGATCGCGCAGCGCCTGACCGGCGACACCGGAGTGCTGCGGCGCGGCGCGGCCGCCTCGAAGGCCGCAGCAGCGGCAACAGGCGGCGGTGCGGTGTAGTTTGAACGCGGTTAATCAAGGAGGGATTCATGAGCGTGACGGTCTCGAGCTACAAGAACATCGTCGGCGGGGAGTCGGTCGACTCGGCCTCCGGCGAGACGATGGAGGTTGTGAACCCGGCGACGGGCGAGGCGATCGCCGAGGTCCCTCGCGGGACGAAGGACGACGCGGACCGGGCTGTCGAGGCGGCGAAGAAGGCGCTGCCCGAATGGCTCGAGACGACGCCAGGGGAGCGAGCCGAGATCCTGCTCAAGCTCGCCGACCTGCTCGACGAGCACGCCGAGGAGCTGGCCGAGCTCGAGTCCCAGAACGTCGGCAAGCCGCTTCCGGCCGCCCGGGACGAGATGCCGGTCTCCTCCGACAACATTCGCTTCTTCGCCGGTGCCGCGCGGCTGCTCGAGGGCAAGGCCAGCGGCGAGTACATGCGCGGGTACACCTCGATGCTCCGGCGCGAGCCGCTCGGCGTTGTCGGCGGGATCACCCCGTGGAACTACCCGCTGATGATGGCGGTCTGGAAGTTCTCGCCCGCGCTCGCCGCGGGCAACACGCAGGTGCTGAAGCCGGCCGAGCAGACTCCGCTGACGACGCTGCGGTTCTTCCAGCTCGCGCTGGAGGCGGAGATCCTGCCACCCGGAGTCCTGAACGTGATCACCGGCGACGGTGTCCCGGTCGGCGAGGCGATCGTCAAGCATCCCGACGTCCGCCTGGTCTCGCTGACCGGCGACGTCGAGACCGGCAAGATCATCGCCCGCACCGCGGCTGACACGCTCAAGCGCGTGCACCTCGAGCTCGGCGGCAAGGCGCCTGTGATCGTCTTCGACGACGCCGACCCGGCCGCAGTGGCCGAGGGGATCAAGGTGGCCGGCTACTGGAACTCCGGCCAGGACTGCACCGCCGCCTCACGAGTCGTCGCCGGCCCGAAGATCTACGACAAGCTGCTGGAGGAGCTGGTCCCTGCGGTCGAATCGATTTCGGTTGGCGACCCCGCAGAGAGCGAGGAGCTCGACATGGGGCCGGTGATCTCGAAGGACCAGCAGGAGCGCGTCTTCGGTTTCCTCGAGCGGGCGAAGGGCGCCAGCGTCTTGACCGGCGGCGAGTCGAACGGCTCCCGTGGATTCTTCGTCAAACCGACCGTGATCACCGGCGTCGGGCAGGAGGACGAGATCGTCCAGCGAGAGGTCTTCGGTCCGGTCGTCACCGTGCAGCGTTTTGCCGACGACGACCAGGCGATCGCGTGGGCCAACGACGTCGACTACGGGCTTGCCGCCTCCGTGTGGACGCGCGACATCGGCCGGGCGCTGAACGCGGTCCGGAAGCTCCAGTTCGGAACGGTCTGGATCAACGACCACATTCCGCTGGTCAGCGAGATGCCGCACGGCGGCTACAAGCAGTCGGGCTACGGCAAGGACCTGAGCACCTACTCGCTCGAGGACTACACGAACATCAAGCACGTGATGGCCAAGATCGACTAGCACGCCACGGATCGGTTTCAGGGCTCGATCTCAACCGCGCGACGGGTCTCGATTGACGCAATGCGAGGTGATCAGCAAGAATTGCCTCGCATTGCGAACTGATCACGATCGCGGCGCCGTCGGGCCGGCACGGGAGCTCGACCGGGTCGACCAGAGCATCATCGAGGCGCTGCAGAAGAACGGGCGCGAGTCGTTCCGCCGCATCGCAGCGCAAGTCGGGGTCTCCGAGGCGACGGTCCGGGCCCGATATGGCCGGCTCTGCGACGACGACATCCTCCAGGTCACCGGGGTGACGAACCCGCTCGGGCTCGGCTTCGACGCGATGGCGATGGTCGGGATCCGCACCGCCGGCGCCCCTGAGCCGGTCGCGGACGAGATCTCCAAGTGGGAAGAGGCCGGTTACGTCGTGGTCACGGCCGGCCAGTACGACATCCTCGTCGAGCTCGTCTGCTCCGACCGGCGGCAGCTGCTCGAGCTCACGAATCGGCTGCGTTCCCTCGACGGTGTGCTCTCCACCGAGAGCTTTCTCTACCTGGCGCTCTGGAAGCAGCTCTACGACTGGGGCGCGAGGATCGCCGACGGCAGCCCGCTGGAGACGGCCACACCCTGATGGCGGTCGACGAGCGCGCCCAAGAGGCCGTCGCGCAAGCCGCGAAGCCGAGCGGCACGCCGGACATCCGCCTCGACCGGGTCACCAAGCGGTTCGACGATGTCCTCGCGGTCGACGACCTCACCCTGGAGATCCCGCGCGGGAGCTTCTTCGCGCTGCTCGGCCCGTCGGGATGTGGCAAGACGACGACGCTCCGGATGATCGGGGGCTTCGAAGAGCCGTCGGCCGGCGCGATCTACCTCGGCGAGCGCGAGGTCAGCGGGACGCCGCCGTACAAGCGGGACGTCAACACGGTCTTTCAGAGCTACGCCCTCTTCCCGCATCTGACGATCTTCGAGAACGTTGCGTTCGGCCTGCGGCGACGGGGCACGCGTGGGGGGACCCTGACCGGCAAGGTCGAGGAGATGCTCGATCTCGTCCAGCTCGCAGGCTACGGCAAGCGCAAGCCCCGCCAGCTCTCGGGGGGCCAGCAACAGCGGGTGGCACTTGCCCGCGCGCTCGTCAACAGCCCCCGTGTCCTCCTGCTCGACGAGCCACTCGGCGCACTCGACCTGAAGCTCCGCAAGGAGATGCAGCTCTTCATCAAGGGCCTCCAGCACGACCTCGGCATCACCTTCATCCACGTCACCCATGACCAGGAGGAGGCGATGACGATGGCCGACCGGATCGCGGTCATGAACGGCGGGAAGATCGAGCAGCTCGGTGCGCCGGATGAGCTCTACGAGCGGCCGCAGACCGCCTTTCCGCGCCGGCTCGCTTGACGGCCGCGCCGGCAATGTCGCAGTCGGCATCCGCCCTGAGAAGATCCGCCCTGACGAGCAGGACCCGAACGCCCTCCCCGGGGTTGTCAGGGAGCGCGCGTACATCGGTGTCTCGACCCAGTACATCGTCGAGACCCGCAACGGCAACATCACCGTTGTCGTCCTCAACGACCGTCCGGGCACGGTCCCGCACAGCCCGGGCGACCACCTCACCCTCGGCTGGGACCCCGAAGCCACATTCGTCGTCGACCCGATGGAGGAAGCTGCATGACTGATCAGTTGACCCGTCGCGAACTGCTTCAGCGCGCCGCCGCAGGCAGCGCCGTGCTGACGCTCCCAGGCCTGCTCGCGGCCTGCGGCGGCACGTCCAAGGCAGGCGCGGGCTCCACTACGAGCCACAAGCTGGCGAAAACGCTGCACTTCTCGAACTGGACGCTCTACATCGACAAGAAGGGGAACCGCCACCCGTCGCTCGACCAGTTCCAGAAGCAATTCGGCGTCCACGTCGACTACACCGAGGACATCAACGACAACGCGTCCTTCTTCTCGAAGATCCAGCCGGCGCTGTCGAGCGGCCAGAGTACGGGCCGTGACCTGATCGTGATGACGGACAACTCGCGCTACCCAAGCCTGCTGATCAAGAAGGGCTGGGCGGAGAAGCTCGACAAGAGCGCGATCCCGAACATCAAGAACCTGATTCCTCAGCAGCAGCATCCCAATTGGGATCCAAACCGCGACTACAGCCTGCCGTGGCAATCCGGCATGACCGGGATCGGCTACAACGAGCAGCTGACCGAGCCCGTCCTCTCGATGGGCGAGCTGCTCGGCAACAAGAAGCTGAAAGGCAAGGTCGGACTGCTGAGCGAGTTCGCGGACACGCTTGCGCTCGTGATGGCGGCGAACGGCGACGACCCGAGCAAGGTCACCGACCAGACGTTCAACCGCGCCATCGCGACGATCAAGAAGGCAGTCAATTCCGGCCAGGTCCGGCAGTTCTACGGGAACGACTACAGCGGTGCGCTCGCCAAAGGCGACCTTGTCGCGACGATGGCGTGGTCGGGCGACATCGTCCAGCTGCAAGCCGACAACAAGCACCTGAAGTGGAACCTCCCAGACACGGGCGGCGACATCTGGACCGACAACATGCTGATCCCGAAGGGCGGCAACGTCTACACGGCGTCCGTCTACATGAACTTCGTCTACGAGCCGAAAATCGCTGCCGAGATCGAGGACTACGTCAACTACATCTGCCCGGTGACGGGCGCGAAGCAGGCGCTCGAAAAGATCGACCCGAGCGTCGCGAACAACACCCTGATCTTTCCCACGAAGAAGATGCTCGACAACGTCCACATCATCGATGCGACAGCCCTCAACAACGAGAAGTACCAGACGGCCTGGCAGAACCTGATCTCTGCCTGATGCGGACGACGTTGCATCCGCAGTCTTGGGGCGGCTCTACCCAGGAGCCGTAGGCTGTGGGCTTCCTCCACCGCCATCGTGGGCTGACGCCCTACCTGCTGCTCGCGCCGGGGATGCTCTGGCTGAGCATCTTCTTCCTCGTCCCGCTCGGCTTCCTCGCCTACCAGTCGCTGCAGTCGGGGAGCATCGACTTCGGCTACGCGTTCACCTGGGCTTGGGGCAACTACTGGGACGCGATCCGCAGCTACCGCGGCCAGTTCGAGCGCTCGATCCTGTACGCGGGAATTGCGACCGTTCTCGCCCTCGTGTTGAGCTACCCGGTCGCGTACTGGATCGCGTTCCGCGGCGGCCGCTGGAAGAACCTCCTGCTCCTGTTCATCGTCGCGCCTTTCTTCGTCACCTACCTGATCCGGACGCTCGCCTGGGAGACGATCCTCTCGGACAACGGCCTCGTCGTCCGGACACTCGATCACCTCCATCTGCTCGGCGTCCTCGGATCGAACGGGCGCGTGCTGAGCACAGCGACCGCGGTCGTGGCGGGCATCACCTACAACTTCCTGCCCTTCATGGCGTTGCCGCTGTACGTTTCGCTCGAGCAGATCGACCAGAGCCTGATCGAGGCCGCGCAGGACCTCTACGCGAGCAAGTGGAAGGCGTTTCTTCGCGTGACGCTGCCACTTTCGCTTCCCGGCGTAGTCGCCGGGACCCTGCTGACCTTCATCCCGGCGGCCGGCGACTTCATCAACGCGCAGCTCCTCGGCTCGCCGAAGAACCACATGATCGGCAACGTGATCGAGTCCAAGTACAAGGAGCTGCTCGACTACCCGGCCGCGGCCTCGATGTCGTTCGTGCTCATGGCCACGATCCTGGCCGCGGTCCTGATCTACGCGCGCGCGGTCGGAACCGAGAAGCTGACCGGATGACCACCGTCGAGGCCACCCTTCCCGCCCCTCGCTCCCGCCTCGGCCCGCTTGCGCGGGCGTGGGCGTTCGCTCGCCACCACCTGCTGAGCCTCTACTCGCTCCTCTTCTTCGCATACCTGCTCCTGCCGATCGGCGTCGTGATCGCGTTCTCCTTCAACAACCCAAAGGGCCGCTTCAACTACACGTGGCAGGGCTTCACTTTCAAGAACTGGAGCCAGTGGAACGGTGTCCCGGGGCTGACGAGCGCGCTCTGGCTGTCGCTCGAGATCGCGCTGGTCGCGAGCCTCGTCGCAACCGTGCTCGGGACGCTGGTGGCGCTCGCCCTCGTCCGGTATCGCTTCCGGGGCCGAGGGGCGACGAACCTGCTCGTCTTCCTGCCGCTCTCGACGCCCGAGATCGTGCTCGGCGCCTCGCTGCTCACGCTCTTCCTGCAGGTGAAGTTCGCGCTGGGCTTCATCTCGATCCTGATCGCGCACATCATGTTCTGCATCAGCTTCGCCGTGGTGACGGTGAAGGCGAGGTTGATCGGTTTCGACCGGCATCTCGAGGAGGCGGCGATGGACCTCGGCGCGAACGAGTGGACGACGTTCCAGAAGGTAACTCTGCCGCTGATCGCTCCTGCGATCTTGGCGGCGCTCCTCCTCTGCTTCGCGATCTCGATCGACGACTTCGTCGTGACCTACTTCAACGCCGGCAACAGGGTCACGTTTCCCATCTTCGTCTGGGGCGCGGCGCGCGTCGCCACGCCCCCTCAGATCAACGTGATCGGGACGGCGATCTTCGTTGTCGCGGTCACGGCGATGCTCGGCAACGTCATCCTCCAGCGCCGCCGGGAGGTGCGTGCGTGACCGAGCTGGCCACCACATTCACAGCGGACGAGCTTCAGCGCGCGGCGCGCGAGCACCTCTGGCTGCACTTCACGCGCATGGGCGGCTACACGAAGACCGAGGTTCCCGTGATTGTTCGCGGCGAGGGCTGCTACCTGGAGGACGTCAACGGCAAGCGCTACCTCGACGCGCTCGCCGGCCTGTTTGCCGTCAACATCGGCTACTCGTACGGCGAGGAGGTCGGACAGGCGGCGCTCGAACAGATGCGCGAGCTGCCGTTCTACACGAACTGGTCGTACGCGCACCCGCGCGCGATCGAGCTCGCAGCGGAGGTTGCGTCGCTCGCCCCGGGCGATCTGACGCGCGCCTTCTTCGTCTCCGGCGGCTCGGAGGCTGTCGAATCGGCCTGGAAGCTGGCGCGGCAATACCACACGGCGCGCGGGGAGCGGCGCTGGAAGGCCGTCTCCCGCAACGTCGCCTACCACGGAACGACGATGGGCGCGCTCTCGATCAACGGGATCCCGGCCCTGAGGACGCCGTTCGAGCCGCTCGTCCCGGAGGTCGCGCACGTTCGGAACACGAACCGCTACCACCGCCCGGCGGACGAGACGGAAGAAGAGTTCACGGCGTTCTTGCTCGACGACCTCGAGAACGCGCTCGACGCCGCGGGGCCGGACACGGTGGCGATGGTGATCATGGAGCCGGTGCAGAACGCCGGCGGCTGCTTCACGCCTCCCGCCGGCTACTTCCAGGGCGTGCGCGAGCTCTGCGACCGGCACGGAATCCTGCTCTGCGCCGACGAGGTGATCACCGGCTTCGGCCGGATCGGCCACTGGTTCGCGTCGGAGAAGTACGACATCCGGCCGGACATCCTCACCTGCGCCAAGGGCCTCTCCTCGGCCTATGCGTCGATCGGCGCCGTCGTGACGACCGAGCGCGTGATTGAGCCGTTTCTCGCCGGCGACTCTATGTTCACGCACGGGATCACGTTCGGCGGGCACCCGGTGATGGCGGCGATCGCGCTCAAGAACATCGAGATCATGAAGCGCGAGGGGATCGTCGACGGAGTCCGCGAGAGGGAGGCGATGTATCGCTCGAAGCTCGAGCAGCTTTTGAAGCTGCCGATCGCAGGCGATCTGCGCGGGGCCGGGTGCTTCTACGCGCTCGAGCTGGTCAAGGACAAGGAGACCCGGGAAACGTTCTCGGAGGCCGAAGCGGAGCGGCTGCTGCGCGGGTTCCTCTCGCCGGAGCTGTTCGAGCGCGGGCTGATCTGCCGCGCCGACGATCGGGGAGACCCGGTGATCCAGATCTCGCCGCCGCTCGTCGCTGGGGAGGCGGAGTTCGACGAGCTCGTGAGCATCCTCGGCGGCGTGCTCGAGGAAGCCTGGGAGCGGATCGAGCACTGAGGCCCTGGTGGCTCGAGGAGGCGCCGCAGGTCGAGCCTGAGCCGTCGCTCGAGGGCGATCTCGACGTCGACGTCGCAATCGTCGGCGGCGGCTACACCGGGCTCTGGACAGCGCTCGCGGTCCGTGAGCTCGAGCCGTCGGCGCGGGTCGTCGTGCTGGAGGCGGTCGTCTGCGGCGAGGGGCCGAGCGGACGGAACGGCGGCTTCCTGCACGGGTACTGGGCGTCGCTCGCTCGGGCGCGGCGGGTGTTCGGTGACGGTGGCGCGCTCGCCGTCGCCGAGGCGGCGTCGGCGATCGTCCCCGGCGTCCGCGAGTTCGTCGAGCGACGTGGCGTGGACGTGTGGCTTCGCGAGGCGCCGATGCTGGAGGTGTCTGCCGCGCCGACGCAGGACGAGGCGATCGCTGCGGCTTTGTCCGCCGCGCGCGACCTCGGCGTCGAGGAGGAAGCCGTGCCGGTCGGCCGGGATGAGTTGGCGCAAAGGTGCTCCTCGCCCAAGTTCCGGCGCGGCGTCCTCTACCGTGAAGGCGCCACTGTTCAGCCGGCCCGGCTCCTGCGCGCGCTTCGCGCCGCAGCGCTCGGCGACGGCGTCGTGCTGCACGAGGGGACGCCGATGGTTCGCCTGCGCCGTGGTTCCCCCAACGTGGTCGAGACACCGCGGGGGAGCGTTCGCGCGCGCGAGGTCGTCATTGCAATCAATGCTGCCGCGGCGGGCTGGCGTCCGCTCGCGCGACGCCTGACCGCGTTCGGTTCCTACGTCGTGCTCACCGAGCCCGTGCCGGAGCTCCTGGAGACGATCAACTGGACCGGCGGCGAGTCGATCGTCGACGGGCGTATGTTCCTGCACTACTTCCGGACGACGAACGACGGCCGGGTCGTGATGGGCAGCGGCTCGGGGCCGATCGGCTTCGGCGGTCGGCTCGACGAGCGCTTCACCGCGGACGCTCCATCGATCGAGCGTGCAGAGGCCGGCCTGCGCTTCCTGCTGCCCGGGCTCGCCGAGGCGGGCGTCGAGCGAGCGTGGGGCGGACCGATCGACGTCTCGGCCGACCACTTCCCGTTCTTCGGCACCGTTCCGGGGAGCCGTGTCCATTACGGGGCCGGCTATTCGGGCAACGGCGTCGGCCCAAGCTGGCTCGGCGGCAGGATCCTGGCAAGGCTCGCCCTGGGGATCGAAGACGAGCTGACGGCCCTGCCGCTCGTCGGGCGCAGCGTCCGCCCGCTACCCCCGGAGCCGATCAAGCACCTCGGCGGCGGCCTCGTCCGCGGGGCAGCGCTGCGGGCCGAGGAAGCCGAGCAGGCCGGCCGTCGCCCCGCGTTGCCGCTGCGGGCGATCGCGGCGCTGCCGCGCGTCGTCGGGCTGCGGGTGGGCACGCGCTAGCGGCCCCAAGAGGCGTGTCCCGGTGCCAGGCATCAGGCCACGACTGGAACGGTCAGCTCGCCGCCGCCTGCAGCGGTGAGCGGGCTCGTGACTCTATGCGTTCCCTGGCCGCGCGAGGCGTGTCCCGGTGCCAGGCATCAGGACACGCCCCGAACGGACACTGCGCGACGCTAGATCTTCCCGCGCGCCCTCCACTTGGCGAAGATCGGCTTGAACTCATGCTGTGCCGCCGACGCGGCCTCGGTGGCGGTCATCTTGCCCTGCGCCACCTGGGCGAACATCTGCGGGATCAGCCACGTATTGAAGATCTCGTCGATCGCTGCGTTGGAGAAGCCGGGGTAGCCGATGTTGACCGTGTATTTGCGTGCGATCAGGTCGAGCGGCTTGTACTTCCCCTTCGGAGGATGGGGGTCGGCAGCGAGCTGG
>VAXH01000115.1 GCA_005883955.1 Actinomycetota bacterium
ATCGAGGCACCACCTCCGCAAGGGGTTACCCGTCTTCGTCGCTCGGAAACTATTCGACGGTTCAGAGCGCGAGCCGGCGCGCGTCGAACTCCGCCGAATAGAGCTCTGCAGCGAACTCCTCCGCGGCGTGTGCCGCATCTGCCGCGAAGACGTGTTCGACGACGCCGATCTCGGCGTCGTGGTGGAACGGCAGGTCGACGTGCTGCGCGGAGACGAGGTTGATCGACGTCCCGCTGCAGACGGGGCAGCGCACGGCCAGCCCGACCGCGCCGCCTCGGCCCGAGGGCGCCAGGAGCAGGAACGAAGACGGAAACACCGGCCGAGGCTGGTTCTCCGGGTAGCAGAAGAAACTCCACGGCCACTCCCCCGCCCCGATCCTGGTGGCTGCCAACTCGGCTAGCTCGGCCTCGAGTTCCTCGAGACGTGTAGTCATGAGGTTCAGAAAGGAGTCGCCGGTGCCAAGGCCGAGCGGTGCCCAGTCGAGCTCCGCGTGCGTGACGAGGCCGGGATGCTCCTCGCCGCACCCGCACTCGAAGCGAACCCCGAAGACCGCGGGATGTGCAGCACCAGGCAGGCGCTCCAGCCGGCGGAAGCTCGACAGCGCGACCCGCGTGTCGCCGTGCTCGGGACACGCGAAGGTGTACCGGGTCGTCAAGCGGTCGTAGATCACCCCTTTGTATTCGACCGCCCGGACGGGACAGCTGAGTCCTAGTACGCGATCAGTGAGTGAAAATCGTATTTCTGCAGGCGTTCTCGCCCACCGAGGAACGTCAGTTCGATGATGAACGCCACCCCGACGACCTCGGCGCCGAGGCTCTCCACGAGGCCCGCGATCGCCTCGACCGTGCCGCCGGTCGCGAGCACGTCGTCGTGGATCAGGACGCGGTCACCGGTTCGGATCGTCTCCGGATGCAGCTCGAGCGTGTTCTGCCCGTACTCGAGTGCGTAGGTCGCTCCGATCGTCTCGGGGGGCAGCTTGCCGGGGCGCCTCGCCGGGACGAAGCCGCACCCGATCTCCCGCGCGATCGCCGCGCCGAGGATGAAGCCGCGCGCCTCGGCGCCGAGAACGACGTCCGGTCGCCGCTCCTTCCCCCACTCCGCCAGCTCGTGCACCGTCTGGTCGAGCGCCTCGGGGTCGCGGAGGAGCGGCGTGATGTCGCGGAAGACGACGCCCTGCTCCGGCCAGTCCGGGACGTCGCGTACCCGCTCCTTCAGATCCATCGCCATCAGCGGTCCGCCAGCTGCTTCAGGTCGCGCCAGAAGAGGAGCTGAGAGAGCTCCTGCGCGAGCTCGGCGAGCCTCTGCAGCTCGTCCAGTCCGGCCTGGCGGCGGTCGGGGTTCCGCGAGCGGAGGGCCGGCGAGACGATCTGTTCCAGCAGCCCCGCTTCTCGGTCGGCGGCGGTCCGGAACGTTCGGAGGTGGCGCGCCGAGATGCCGTAGCGCGCGAGCTTCGCGCAGGTCGCGGCAACGTCGACGTCGCCCTCGCCGTAGAGCTTGGTGCCGTTGTCGTTCCTGGGCGCCAGCAGACCGAACTCCTCGAGCTCGCGGGCGAGCGAGGCCGTCACCCCGGCACGCTCGCAGAGCTCGCCGATATCGAGCTCATCTTGGGCCGCAGACAGGCCGCCGCGACGCCGCTTGGCGCCTTTCGTCGTTCCAGGCGAGGAGAGCTCCTCGCGGATCACCCGTAGCGGGAGAAACTCGTCGCGCTGGAGGCGCAGTATCGTCTCGAGGCGCTCGACGTCCTCCTCGCTGAAAAGCCGGTAGCCACCCTGAGTCCGCCGCGGCGCGAGCAGTCCTTGATCCTCCAGGTAGCGGATCTTCGAGATCGAGATCTCGGGGAACTCCTCCTGGAGGCGCCGTGTGACGGTGCCGATCGTCAGCAGCCGATGTGTGGGTGAGGTCTTGGCGGGTGTGCTCATTTGCTGATGAAGCTCAGTCGGTATTTGCCGATCTGCACCTCGTCGCCGCTCTCGAGCCGTGCGGCCGAGTCGATCCGGCGACGATTGACGAAGGTGCCGTTCAGGCTGCCGAGATCCTCGATCTGGATCTCTCCCCCCGACTGAACGAGAACGGCGTGTTTGCGGGAGACGGTGACGTCGTCGAGGAAGATGTCGTTGTCGGGCGACCGGCCGATCGTGGTGCGGTCGCCCGTGGGGCTGAAGTGCTCGCCGGCTCGCCCGCCGCCCGAGCGAACCACGAGCGCCGGCCCCTCGGCCGCGATCTCGTCGAGCGGACCGTCGTCGTCGGCGATCTCCTCAGGGGTGTAGGACTGCGTCGTCTCGGCGCCGCCCTCGTCCTTGACGAGCATGGCTCCGCACTTCGAGCAGTAGTTCGCGGACTCCGGGTTCTGAAAGCCGCACTCCGGGCAGTAGACGAAGCTCAAGAATCACCTTGTTCCGGCGGGGTCGCCTTCCCCGCCAGGATCGCCGTCAGCGACTCGACGTCGACGCTGTCGAGGACGCTCTGGCCGCCCGTCTTCTGCAACCGCGCGACGAGCTCCGCGCGCAGGATGTCGATCTTGCCATGCAGGATCCGGCGCTGATAGGAGATCTCCCGCTCGTGCTCCTTGAGCTGGTCGATCTCCTTCTTGAGGTCGTCGTCGGATAGTGATCCGAGATCAGGTAGAGGTTCCAAAAGGACGCCCTTTCAGTCGAGGTGACGGGTCAACGAAGTAAAGCAACACCCCGACGAAGGGTCAACCTGTACTTGAGGTTTCCACCGTCCCCCGGCTCAGCGGAACGTTTGCCACGGCCGGTTTTTAGCGGTCGCGCGAGTGAATCGCGACACCTCTTGGGCGGCATCGCAGCCCGGGGTACAGCCTGTTAGGTCGTCGCCCGCTCGGTCTGCATGATCTCCTCGACGAGCGCGTGCAGCTCGGCCTCGAGGGCTTGTGAGTCTTCCTCGGTCTTCCCCTCGGCGTAGATGTGCACGAAGGGCTCGTCGGGGTCGGGCAGCACCTGTGCCCAGCCCCGTTTCTCGAAGACCTTGATCCCGTCGGTCAGATCGAGCTTGCGGTCGCGCAGGCGCTCGCTGAGGACGCGCATCACGAGCCCCTTCATCGCCCACGGGCACGGGAGCTGGCGGTGGACGAGAGTCGAGACGGGCAGCTCGCCCACAAGCTCCGAGACCGGCCGGGTGGTCGGCGCGAGCAGCTCGAGCAGCTTGCAGAGGCTCGCAACGGCGTCATAGGCGGGCAGGAACTCGGGGAAGACGTAGCCGCCGCCGAGCGCCCCGGCGAAGACGACGCCGTCCTGCGCGGCGTACTGGGTCAGCTCGGCGAGGCTCGCCGGTGTGCGGACGACCTCCAGCCCCGTTCCTTTCGCCATCCTGTCGACCTCGCTCGTCACCGTGACCGGGAACGCCAGCTTCCCCCGCCGGCCGTTCGAGCCGAGCAGGCGCACCAGGAGCAGCAGCGTCTGCTCGACGGCGATCTCCCGGCCCTGCTCGTCGATCAGGAAGAGCCGCTCGGCTGCGCGGTCGAAGACGGCGCCGAGATCCGCGCCGACGGCGCGGACGAGCCGCTTCGCTTGGCCGATCGACTCCCGCAGCGTCGAGGAGCCCGCGGCGGCGGAGTCGGCGACGAACGCGTGTGCGCTGATCGCCTCGATGCCGAGCGGTCCGAGCACGAGCGGCAGCACATAGGAGGCCGCGGAGTAACCGTAATCGACGACGATCCGGAAACCGCGTTCCCGAATCGCGCCGCGGTCGAGGGTCGCCAGTAGGTCCTGGGCGTAGGTCTCGCGCACCCGGGCCGGGTAGCTGACGCTGCCGACGGCATTGTGGGCGGCACGCCGAAGCTCGAGGCGCGTGAAGTCCTTCTCGATCTCCTTCTGCATCGAGGAGGTCAGCTGGATGCCCGGATACTCGAAGAAGCTGATCTCGACGACCTCCGGATCGGTGTAGCTGATGCCGACATGGAAGCCGGCGTCGAAGCTCTCAGTCTTCAGCAGGTGCCGGTTGACGGCCGCGGGCAGCACGCGCAGGTCGGCGACGTCGACACCGGTCGAGTTGAGCCCGGCGATCATCGCCCGCTTGATCATCCGGCAGCCGGGCGGCGCGTCGCGGCTGCACACGACTCGGTCGCCGCGCTTGAGCGCCGTTCCCAGCGCGGCGGCGAGACGGACCGCGACCTCGGGCGTGACGTCGACGTTGATCAGGCCAGACACGCCCTCGCGACTCCAAAGACGCGAGGCAGCCCGTGACTCGAAGATCAGGCTCTCCGTCACCTCGGAGCCGGTCTCGACTTCCTTGTAGGGGTAGATCCGGACTCCCGGGTGGACGATGCTCTGCGCGCCGAGCGCGACCTCGTCGCCGATCGCAGCCCCCTCCTTGACGAGGACGTGGGTCCCGATGTCGCATCCCCGGCCGACGATCGCACCCGCGATGACGGCGCTGCGGCCGATGTAGGTCGAGGAATCGATCACGCTCCAGCTCGTCCGCGCCTGCTCGCGAAGGGTGACGCTCGCGCCCAGCACCGAGTAGGCGCCGACGGTCGCGCCGGGGCCGATCCGCGCGTAATTACCGACGAACGCGGGCGCCTCGATCTGCTCGAGGTCGTCGAGCTCGACTCCCTCGCCCAGCCAGATGTTCCCCCGCAGGCGAATGCCTGGGGTGTTCAGGCTCACCGCCTCGTTCAGGGCGTCGAAGTTCGCCTGGCGGAACTGGTCGAGGTTGCCGATGTCCTGCCAGTACTCGTCGAAGACGTAGCCGTAGAGCGGCCGGCCCATCTCGAGCAGCAGTGGGAAGAGCTCCTTCGAGAAGTCGTAGGGCCGGTCGGTCGGTACATGACGCAGCACCTCCGGCTCGAGCACGTAGATGCCTGTGTTGATCGTGTCGGAGAAGACCTGGCCCCAGGACGGCTTCTCCAGGAAGCGCTCGATCCGGCCCTCGTCGTCGGTGACGACGATCCCGAACTCGAGCGGGTTCTCGACCGACTTCAGCCCGATCGTGACCGCGGCTTCCTTTTCACGGTGGAACTCGACGATCTTCTGCAGATTCACATCCGTGAGTGCGTCGCCTGAGATGACGACAAAGGTGTCGTCGAGCTTCCCGCTCGCCAGGCGGACGGAGCCGGCGGTGCCGAGCGGCGACTCCTCTACCGAGTACTCGATGTTGACCCCGAGCGACTCGCCGTCGCCGAAGTAGCTGCGGATCGCCTGTGGCAGGAAGGCGACCGTGACGATCACGTCCTCCAAGCCGTGGCCGCGCAGGAGCTCGACGATGTGCTCCATGCAGGGCTTGCCGACCACCGGCACCATCGGCTTCGGCTGGTTCGAAGTCAAGGGGCGAAGACGCGTGCCCTCGCCACCGGCCATCACGACCGCCTTCATGCTTCCACGACCTCTCGTCTCGCTTTTGCGAGGTAGCCGATCAGCGAGAGCGCGGCCAGTGCGAAGCCCGCCCAGAAGAGCCAGCGCGGCCAGTCGCTTCCCTGGCGCGTGACCATGATGAAGGCGAGTGAGGCGTAGAGCAGCCAGGTCGCCGCCTTGCCGGCGATGTTGACCGCAAGCTCGTACCCCCGTCCCACAACGAGCCTGTACCCGGCGATCAGCGCCAAATCACGCGCGGGAATCGCGAGTGCCACCCAGGGAAGACGGCCCGCGTGCCAGAGCAGGATCACGGCGGCGTCGATCATCAGCCGGTCGGCGAGCGGATCGGCGACCTTGCCGAACTCGGACTCGACCCGCCAGCGGCGCGCGAGCCAGCCGTCGATCTGGTCGGTGACCCCGGCGACGCCGAAAACGATCGCCGCCGCCCAGCTGTGGGCGCCGTCGGAGACGAGGATCAGCGTCACGAAGACCGGGATCAGGATCAGGCGCCCGATCGTGAGGACGTTCGGAATCGCTGCCAGTGGAGCCGGCACAGCACGCGCGGCCATGTTGAAAGGATACGGCGGTGACGGAGCGGCTCACGCTTCCGGGGTTCGTAAACGCCCACAGCCACGCGTTCCAGCGGGCCTTGCGGGGCCGAACCGAGGGCGGCGACTTCTGGGCCTGGCGCGAGTCCATGCTGGACGTGGCCTCACGCCTGGCACCGGGCCAGGTCCGAAAGGACTACGTCGAGGTCTACCGCGAGCAGCTCGGGGCCGGCTACGCGGCGGTCGGCGAGTTCCACTATCTCGGGCTCGAGGAGGCGGTCGCAGCCGCTGAGGCCGCAGAGGAGGCCGGCGCCGCCTTTGTGCTGCTCTACGCCGCTTACGCGCGAGGCGGGCTCGAGCGATTCCGGCAGGAGAGCGTGGCCGAGTACGTGAGCGAGCTCGAGTCGCTGCGCGAGCGCGGCATTCGGGTCGGGGTCGCCCCCCACTCCGTTCGGGCATGTCCCCGTGCCTGGCTCGAGGACCTGGCTGGTTACGCCGACCGCGAGGGCCTGCCGCTCCACGTCCACGCCGACGAGCAGCCGCGAGAGATCGAGGAGTGCCTGGCTGAATACGGCGTCCGGCCGATCGAGCTGCTCGCCGATTGCGGCTGCCTCGGGCCGCGCACGACCGTCGTGCATGCGACGCACGCCGACGACCACGAGCTCGACCTGATCGCGGAAGCCGGCGCCCGGGTCTGCCTCTGTTTGACGACCGAGGCGAACCTCGGCGACGGCTTCGCTCCGGTCGAGCGGCTCTGCGAGCGCGGCATCGGCATCTGCATCGGCTCCGACTCGAACGTCCGCATCGACCCGCTCGAGGAGCTGCGCGAGCTGGAAGGCATCGCTCGGCGCCGCACCGGCCGCCGTAACGTCGTCTCGCCGGATTCACTCCTCTGCTTCGGTGCCGACGAAGGCGCGGCCTCGCTCGGCCTCGAAGCGTGGGGCGAGATCGCGATCGACCTCGAGCACCCCTCACTGCGCGCAGTCGAGGAGCGAGACATCTTCGCGGCCCTCATCGCCGGTTGCTCTGCCGCGGTTCTTTCGCCGGTCGCTGCCTGACCGCCAAACCGACGGCCTGCTCGCGGCGTAAGAGGAGTTGTTCGTGCCCCTACAAAGGAGAACAATGGCCCGAGTAACTCTGACTGCGATCGCGGCAGTCGCCGTAACACTCGTCCTCGCAGGCAGCGCTCTCAGCCACTCAACCGCCACGCCGACCCTGGTTGGCATCGTCGGTCCCGGCTACCACATCACGCTGACCAAGGGTGGGAAGGCGGTGAAGACGCTCAAGCGCGGCACTTATAAGTTCGTGATCCGCGACAAGTCGTCGATCCATGCGTTCTCGCTTGACGGCCCTAACGGCTTTGCGCACGACTTCACGCGGATCCCGTTCGTCGGGACGAAGACCTCGACGATCAAGTTGAAGGCGGGTAAGTACAAGTACTACTGCCCGAACCATGAATCGATCATGTTCGCCCACTTCAGGGTGATCTAAGACTCGAGGGCAAGCCTCGGGCGGGAGGCATCGCGGAGCGAGCCTCTCGCCCATCGGCTCTGGCCACCGCTGCGACGACCTAGCGCAGCCTGCTACGGCATCGCTTGCGATGCCGCCTCAAGAGGACGGCCGATTCACTCGGCCGGCCGCTAATCCAGGGTCGCGATAACATCACCGGTCGACGGGGCGTGGCGCAGCCTGGTTAGCGCGCTTGTCTGGGGGACAAGAGGTCCCCGGTTCAAATCCGGGCGCCCCGACTAGAGAAGAAGCTGGAACCGCGGTGATTCTGTTGCCACTCCAGCAGATCCT
>VAXH01000116.1 GCA_005883955.1 Actinomycetota bacterium
CGGCGTCGCTTGCGATGCCGCCTGGAGGCCGTGCGGGCTTTGCCCGTGCGGCCGTCTAAAAGCGGCGCAGCCGTGCAGGCGCAAGCGGCGGGGCCGAATCCCGCCGCTTGCGCTGACTCCGGCGCCACTGACCCCTAGCGGCGCCGAACTGTGATCGTCGGGCTGTACCCGTCGAGATAACCCGCGCCCGCTTGATTGATCGACATGGCGACCCGAATCCGCGACTTCCCCTTCGGCAGCGTGAGCCGGAAGACCGCGCTCGACCTGCCGCCGAGCCGGACCTTCTTGAGGGTCACCCACTGGCCGAAGCGCGAGAGCCTCTGGGCCAGCACCGAGTGACGCGCGTGCGAGGTCGCCGACTGGACGATCGTCGTGAACTTGCCGTTGCGCTGAGTGAGCCTGATCCGTGGACGGACGTTGACGGCCACGTTTACGCTCGTGCGGCCACTCCACTTCGCCTGGTACTGCGTCAGGATCCTCGGCGACGGCGTGAGGACGAGATTCCACGCACCGTTCGTGGTCGTCAGAACGGTCGTCAGCTCGGCGAAGGACGTCTGCGGATAAGGCTGCTGGTAGATCGTCACCTTCTCGTTGGCGTTGCCACTCGAGACGGTGCCCGAGAGGGTGACCTGCTGCCCGTAGACGATGATCGGCAGCGAGGCGCCGATCGTCACCGCCGGCGGCGGCCCGGTCACCCTGACGGTGCCTTTGACCGCCGGATTCAGGCCGTCGTGGTAGTGGTACGTGCCCGCGGCGGTGAAGCGGTGCGAATAGGTCTTCCCCGGACCGAGAATCGGCGAGACGAACGAGCCGTTGTTGGACACGACCTGGTGGTTCTGCGTGTCCGAATTGACCCATTTGACCGTGTCGCCCGTGTTGATCTTCGCGGTCGTCGGGAGGAAGGCAAGGCGCTTGATCTGAACAGTGGCCGTCGCTGTCGACGCAGGCGCGGCCGGCGTAGCGCCAACCGCCAAGGTGGCGACGGCGACGAGTGGGACGAAGAGCTTTTTCATGACTCACCTGACCCCTTCTCGTTGGCGGCAGTTCTTAAAACGGAGCCGGAGCCGAAAAGTTGCTCGCCCGCTTACAACGTTCTTACGTTTAGCGAGTCATAAAACTCCTGGACGATGCTCGCCACGCCCGGAGGCACCAGCGACTCCCAGTCGCCGCCCTCACGCAAAGCGGCGCGGACATCGGCGCCGGAAATTTCCTTCTCCGCGCCCTCGTCGAGGATTACGACCTTGTAGCCCGCCTCGCGCAAACGGTCGAGCTTGGTCCCGCCCCAGGCAGAGAAGAGCCGGAGATACTGCGTAACCCCTTTCGGCACGTAGGCGGGCCAGAGCTCGGGCTCGTTGACCGGAAACGGAATCACGTGGACGGCGCCGGCCTCGAGACCGATCTCGGCAGCCGCGGCCTTCACCATCAGCAGGCGCTCGGCATAAGAGAACGGGTTCGACTCGGGCAGGTGGCGGAGCGGGTCGCTCTCCTCAGGCTTTCGGCGGCGCCGCGCAAATACTCGAGATGGCCGTTATGAAAAGGCTGAAACCGCCCGTGGATCATTCCTCTTCTGTTGCTGATCAATGGTTTCTCCTGATCTCCCTAGCAACGCGGAGGGACAAACTAGCCGAGCCGAAAATGCGCAGCATTTTCGGCCCTAAGACACAGAGACGCCAGAGCCCTCCTCGACGCGTCCGATCCGCCGGATGAAGAGCTTGTGCGCCTCGAACTCGGCCTCGAGCGCGGGGCCCTGCTCGGCCGGTAGCGAAACAAGCAGTCCGCCGGCGGTCTGTGGATCGAACCCGAGCGCCACGATCGCCTCCGGCGCGCCGTCGAGCTCGACGTGCGCAGCCGCGAAGTCACGGTTTCGGGGATCACCGCTGGTGCGCACATCCTTGCGCGCAAGGTCGAGGGCACCGTCGATCGCGGGCAGGCGCTCCCACTCGAGTACGAGCCGCACACCACTCCGGTCCGCGACCTCGTGCGCGTGGCCGAACAGGCCGAAGCCGGTGACGTCCGTGACTGCACCGGGCGCTCTCGAGCGAAGCAGGTCGGCAGCTTCCTTGTTCAGCGTCCGCATCCACTGGACCGCGCGATCGAGCGGCTGAGAGCCCGTCAGACCCTTCTTGTGACCGGTCATGATCAGCCCGGTCCCGAGCGGCTTGGTCAAAAAGAGCGCGTCTCCGGCCCGGGCGCCGTTTTTGTGCCAGATCGCCTCGGGGTGGACGGTGCCGACCACTGCAAGGCCGTACTTCGGCTCGTCGTCGCGGATCGTGTGCCCGCCCGCGAGTAGCGCGCCTGAAGCCCGAACCTGTTCGTCCGCGGCGGCGAAGATGCGCGCCAGGATCTCCGTCGGCAGCTCCTCGGGGAAGGCCGCGATCGAGAGCGCGAGCAGTGGGACGCCGCCCATCGCGAAGACGTCGTTGAGTGCGTTCGCCGCGGCGATCGCCCCGTAGTCGGCGGCGTCGTCGACGACCGGCGGGAAGAAGTCCAGCGTGAAGATGAGCGCGCGCTCGTCGTCGAGGCGGTAGACGGCCGCGTCGTCGGCCGGAGCGAGCCCGACCAGCAGGTTCTCGGCCTCGACGGGAACGAACCCTGCCAGCAGCTGCTCGAGACGCGCGGCCGAATACTTGGCTGCGCAGCCCCCGCACGAAGCGAGATCGGTGAGCTTGACGCTTGCGGCTTCGAGATCCATGGATTGCTCGTTTCGGTTCCGCGGAACTGTAGGGACTTTGTCTCCCTCTCGTCCACAGACGTTTCAGCGCTTCGAGTTATTCCCGGCCTGAATCTGCTTGAACAAAAAAGGCGGCGGCCGAAGCCGCCGCCCTGTCAGGGGAGAGGAGGAGCTTTGCCGCGGAAAGCGCTGTGCGCTCCGCGAGATCGCTCCCCGATTCGGTGGTTTTGGGGCAAACCCTGCTAACCCTTTTCGACCGGCACGTCGCCGAGGTAGCCGCATTCCCGGCTCAAGCTGTGTCACCGCTTCGAGCCCCCGATCACAGTTCGCCGGGTGTCCGAACGATCTTCCAGATCATGTAAAGGCCGAGCACCGCGGCGAGGCAGACGCCGGCGAAGCCGAGCCACTGCAGGTCGTGGACTCTGGCGATCAGGGCCGACGAAAGCAGCAGCCCGACGACGATGATCGCCGCGCCGACTCGGTTGGCGACAGACCGCAAGACGTGCTCGAGCCCCTCGAGCTCGGCCGGCACGACTCCGACCTTCAGCGTCCCCGTCTCGAGCCGATCGGCGATCTGGCCGACGCGGCCCGGCAGGCGCGTCAACGGCCCGAACTGGGTGTAGAGCGTGCTCAGAAGCTGGTCCGGCGCGAGGTTGCGCGCCGCCTCGGCGAGCATCAGGTCGCCGGCCTCGTCCTCGAGCAGAGCGATCGGATCGAGCTCGGGATCGAGGGTCCGCGCGATCGAATCTGCTTGTGCGAGCGTCTTGCCGACCAGGGCGAACGAGGGCGGCAGCCGGATCCCGTAACGAAGGCAGATCCGCTGCAGGTCGGCGAGCGCTTCGCCGGCACGGATGCGGGCAAGCGGCCGCCAGTGGTAGCGCGGCAGCTTGCGGCGTAGCTCGTGGACGAACGCGGCCTCGTCCGAATCGAGCGTGGTCAGCGAGAGAGCGAGGAGCAGACCGGCCGCGTCGTCGGCGCGGTTGCGGGCGATCGCGACCAGGAGCAGCGCCACCGTCGACCGCGTCTCGTCGTCGAGCCGGCCGAGCAGGCCGAAGTCCAGGAGCGCGAGGCGGCCGTCGCCCGTCAGCAGGACGTTGCCTCGGTGCGGATCCGCGTGGTAGACGCCCTCGACGGTGACCTGCCGGATATAGGCGCGGAAGAACTGTCGTGCGAGGCGCTGCGCCTCTTCTCGGGGCAGTCCGTGATCGGCGGTCACCTTCTCGCCGTGGATCCGCTCGAGCACCAGAACCTTCTCGGTCACATACGGCTGGATCAGCTGCGCGACGAACAGCTCGGGGAAGCCGGCAATCACCCGCCCGACCAGCTCGGTGTTGTGCGCCTCCTCGGTCAGGTCGAGTTCTGCACGGAGGTTCACCTCGAGCTCGTCCGTGAGCGCCTCGAGCTGTAGCAGCTGCGCGGTCTCCGAGTGCTTGTGCAGAAAACGCACGGTCGTCCGCAGCACGTCGAGATCGACCATGACCTGCTCCTGCACTCCGGGACGGCGAACCTTGACGACAACCTCGCGCCCGTCTTTCAGCAGAGCCGTGTGCACCTGGGCGATCGAGGCGCTCGCGAGCGGCTCGGAGTCGATGCGGGCGAAGACGTCTGCGCCCAGCTCCTCGTCGATCCTCTGCCGGATCTGCTCGAACGGCACTGGGGGAGCGTCGTCTACGAGCTTCGTGAGCTCGTCGATGTAGACGTCGGGAAGGAGATCCGGCCGCGACGACAGCAGCTGGCCGAGCTTGACGTACGTCGTCCCGAGCTCTTCGAGTCCCTCGCGGAACTCCTGCGCCGCTTCGCGGGTCGCGGGCCGGTCGCCGACGACACCGACCTGGCGGAGGACGCGGACCAGCTTGCTCCGCCGCGCGACGCGCGCGACCTCGACCGCGCGCCGGAGGCGTTGTGCCCGTTCTGCCACGGGCGGTCTCTTTCCACTCGGCTACAAGAGCAACCGCCGGATCGCCGCTTCCAGCTCTGCTGCCGAGATCGAGCCCTCGAACTTCGCCTGGATCAGGCCGTCCCGGCCGACGAGGAACGTCCACGGCTCCGACTGCAGGCCCCACTGATGCATCCAGCGGTTGTAACCAAGCGCAGGCCGGTTGTCCTTGTAGACCTCGACGTGGATGAAACGCACCCCGCTGGCGGCAAATTTGGGACGCACGAAGTCGACGACGTCGACGACAGGCCCGCAGGTTCGGCTCGTGCAGTAGCGCGGGGTCGCGAAGGTGACGACGAACGGTTTGTGCGCGGCCAAGGAGCCGGCGATCGAGTACCGGAGCAGGGCTCGGTCCGGCGGCACCCGGGTCGTCAGCTGCGAGACCGCGCCGTGGGTGCTCGCGAGCGTCGGCGTGGCCGATTCCGGCGCCTTGGCGCCGACCGCCACCGAGTCGGAACGGGCCTTCACCTCCAGCGTTCCCAGCGCCTGGATCTTCGCGCCGAAGGGCTCGGCGACCAGCCAGTAGCGGCCGGGGCGGCGAATCCGAAGGTGAACGACGTAGATCCGCCCGACACCGCCGAACGCCGACTCACCGGCCCCCGGCGCCCCGATCGTCTCCAGCCGCGCGATTGCGCTCTCGAACGGATGGCCGAACTGCGAGTGCGCAAGCCAGACCCGCGCCCGGCTGCGCTCGACAGGCCGCGCGTCGTGCTTGATGACGAGGAACGAATAGCGGACATCGCCCGGAGCGAAGTCCGAGTCCCCTGCGACGACAGTCACGTCCTCCCCCGGCCGCTTCATCAGAGACCCCAGCGTGCCGGAAGCACCAGCTCCGCTTGGAGGCCGGCTATGCGTCCCGCAACCTGCCGCAACGAGCGCGACGAGAGCGGCCACGAAGACGACGCGCACGGACCCGAGTTTAGTCTCGGGCCCGCGCCGGCCTCACGAGTAAGACCGCGCGCGGGCCTTAGCCGCCGTCGAACATGCTGCCGCCGTCGAAGGCGCTGCCGCCGTCGAACATGCTGGTGGTCTGACTGACCGAATGCGCGGCCGGATGCTTCGCCTGAGCGAGCCCGGGAAGCGACCACACAGCAGCGGTGAGGGCACAGAGCAAGAAGATGAGTCGCGTCTTTTTCATGTCACCTCCTTTCGTCGTTAGAACCGGACGTCCTGGAGTGCTTCAGCCGCCCGGCGATAGAGCTTGGCCGCAGTCCCGTCCTCGCCACGCTTGGCGGCGAGATCGCCACGCGCCATCCAGGCAGCCGCCTGGTGGCCGATGGACTCGAGCTGCTCGGCGCTTGCATCGGACGCGGAGAGGAACTCCTCCGCCTCGTCCAAACGCCCCTGTTCCATCAACGCCCGACCCAGCACGAGCTGCGTCGGAGCGACGTGATAGAGGAAATCGTCCCGGTTCTCCATCAAGGAGAGTGCGTGACGTGCTTCCTCCTCGGCTGCGGTCGCCTCGCCCGTCATCAAGTGCACGTGGGCAAGTGAAGCGACGACATTCGCGGCCTCCGCGTCGCTGCCCTTTTCGAGCAGTACGCGGTACGCGTCCTTCAGATACTCGATCGCCTGCTCGGGCTTGCCGAGGTGGAAATTCAGGCCGCCGAGGTTGTTGAGCAGCCTGCCGACGTTTCGCTCGTCGTTGATCTGCTCGTAGTGGGCCTTCGCGCGCTCAGCGTAATTGCGCGCCTGGACCCAGTGCCCCATCCGCTCGCTGACAAGAGAAGCTTGGAAGTATGTGTCCGCAGTCTTGCGCGGATCGTCGAGCGCCTGCGCGAGCTCGAGCGCGCGCTCGACATCCTCGCGCGCTGCTTCGAAGTCCCGCTGGCGCCGATAGCAGCGCGAGCGCCAGGCGAAGATGTCCGCGCGAAGACGGTCGCACGGAAGCTCGGAGCCCTCGGCCAGGGTCAGCGCCTCGTTGAGGAGATTGACCGCCGTCGAGATGCTGGAGAGCTGGTAGCGGCAGACGGCGAGCCGGAAAAAGAGATCCGCGCGGTCGACGTCGGAGAACTCCGGCGCGTCGGCGAGCATCCGCGCCCGGTTGAGCAGCTCGATCGCAGACTTGATCTCGCTGTTCTCCATCCGCGCCCACGCCTCGCCGGCGAGGTGGCGAACCTCGAGCTCGGTGACGCCCGTCGCGAGCACGGGGGTCTTGCAATTCTCGTACTCCGCGATCGCCTCCTCGTACTTGTGCGATTCGGTCAGCGCCTCCGCGCGCGCGAGCAACGTGTCGACGCGCCGGCGCTCGTCGGCCGAGACGCCGCGCTCGAGGAAGCCGGGATCGACGCCGAGCTTGACCGCGAGCCACTCGATCGTCTCGCGCGTGGGCCTGGTCTTGCCGCGCTCGATCTGGCTGACGTACTCCTTCGAGAAGCGCTCGCCGGCGAGGTCGGTCTGGGTCAGGCCGGCGGCGACGCGCAGCTGCCGCACGCGCTCGCCCAGGCGATTGCCCGAGTGAGTGCTGCGGCGGATATTCGTGGCAGCGCGAGGCATAAGCGACTCACGGGAAGTCAACTGCATACTTCACCAATATGCAACCCTGGCCAGTCCGTCCTCCCCCAAAAGGGGCATGTACGGCCGAAAAGTGAGTCAAGCGGTGAACCTGAAAATCACTTGATCGAGTTACTTGACGGCCCTTCGGGACAGGTCTATAGTCAGGCAACTCTGCAGCACCGCCGGACGCCAGGTCGGAGTTGCAGGGGGCGCGCCAAGGAATGGCGACGGATCGCCCGGAAGCGATGGCTGGGCCGCAGAGTCATAGCTTCCGGGCCCGCGCCTCTAGAAGCCGCTCAATTGAATAGAAAGGCCCCGGGTGCCGCAGCCGGGGCCTTTCCTTTATGTCGCCGAAAGTGCTGCGCACTTTCGGCGAGTGAAAATCAGGTCATGCCGCCTCAGCGATTGGTTGCCTCTGCTCGGCGTGGCGGTACTTGCGGACGAGCGCTGCGGCTGCGACCGCAGCGCCGAGGCAGATCGCCGCGCTGACTCGCATCCCAAAGGTCAGCCCGTGGACGAAGGCGTGCGGCGGGTCGGCGCCGGCGCGTACGGCTGCTGCCTCGCGGTTGGTGATGACCGCACCCATGATCGCGATGCCGAGCGCGACCCCGACCTGGCGGAAGGTGTTGAGGACACCCGAGGCGACACCCGCCTTCTCGACCGGTGCGGCCCCCATGACCGCAGCGGACATCGGGGTCATCACGAACGACATCCCGAGCCCCCCGAGGACGAAGCCGGGAAGCATGCGCCAGAAACCGGAGTGAACGCCGACCGTCGAGAGCTCGAGACAGCAGAGCGCGACGGTGGTCATCCCTCCCGCGATCAACCAGCGCGAGCCAACGCGGTCGGAGAGCTTGCCGGCGATCGGCGCGAAGATGACGATCAAGATCGTCCACGGCAGGAGCGCGGCGCCGGACTGGATCGGTGACCAGCCCAGGAAGCTCTGCATGTAGATCGGGAAGAACACGAAGATGCCGAACATCGCGAGGGTGACGAGAATCGCAACGATGTTCGCGCCTGCGAAGGTCCCGTTACGGAACAGGGTGAGGTCGAGCATCGGCAGCCGCTGACGCATCTCGACCACGACGAAGGCCGCCAGCGCGATGGCGGCAATGACGAAGAGGCCGAGAATCCGCGCCGACGTCCAGCCGAAGCTGTGCGCCTCGATCAGCGCGTAGACGAGCGCCAGCAGGCCGATTCCAGAGGTGAGCAGACCCGGCAGGTCGAGCCTCTGCTCGTGCGAGGTATCCCTCGATTCGGGCACGACCACGATGCTGGCGACGACTCCCAGGATCCCGATCGGGACGTTGACGTAGAAGATCCAGTTCCAGGAGATGTGCTCGGTGATGACGCCGCCGAGCAGCGGGCCGATCGCAAGCGCCATCGCCGAGACGCCGGCCCAGATTCCGATCGCCATCCCGCGCTCGCGCGCCGCGAAGGTTGCGGTGATGATCGAGAGCGTCGCCGGCATCATCAGCGCGGAGCCGATGCCCTGGACCGCGCGCGCTGCGATCAGCTCGGTGGCGCTGGACGAAAGCCCGCAGGCGAGCGAGGAGGCGGTGAAGACGATGAGGCCGATCGTGAAGATCAGGCGCCGGCCGTAGAGGTCCCCGAGTTTGCCGCCTGTGAGCAGGAGCACGGCGAAGGTGAGGGCGTAGGCCGTGACGACCCATTCGAGCTCGGAGGTTCCGATCCCGAGATCGCTCTTGATCGCCGGCAGGGCGACGTTCACGATCGTGTTGTCGAGCATGATCATGAACAGGGCGAAGGACAGGGCGCCGAGGGTCCACCACTTGCGGTTCTCGTCGGCGAAGATCTTGGCTCTCATCTCTCCCCTGGGTCGTTACTCGGGATCGGGCCAGGTTAGCGAGCACTACGCTTGTCGCGAGATGGAGATCGTCTGGACGCCGACGCCTGAGGTGCTCGAGCACGCGAACGTCGTCCGCCTGATGCGACGGTTCGGCTTCGACGACTACCGCGAGCTGCAGCGCCGCTCCGCCGAGGATCCCGAGTGGTTCTGGCCGGCCGCGATCGACGACATGGGGCTCGAGTTCTCGCAGCCGTGGGACCGCGTCGTCGACCTCTCTCGCGGGCCGGAATGGGCGACCTGGTTCGTCGGCGGAAAGCTCAACCTCGCCTGGAACTGCGTGCATCGCTGGGCCGAGCGCACGCCCGAAGTCGCGGCCGCGCTCTGGGAGTCGGAGGACGGCGAGCGGCACGGGCTCACCTACCGAGAGCTCTCCGAGCGGGTGACGCGGTTCGCGGAGGCGCTGGTGTCACTCGGGGTCGAGCCGGGCGATCGGGTCGCCTTGTTTCTGCCGATGTCGCCAGAGGTCTCGATCGTCTCGCACGCCTGCGCGCACATCGGCGCCGTGCAGGTGCCTGTCTTCTCCGGTTTCGCCGCACCCGCGGTCGCGCAGCGGCTGCAGGACTCCGAGGCGAAGGTGGTCGTCACGGCCGACGGCTCGCTGCGGCGCGGGCGCGAGGTGCCGATGAAGGAGATCGTCGACGAAGCTCTTCGGGAGTCGCCGTCCATCGAGCACGTTGTCGTCTGGCGGCGGCTCGGTCGCGACGACGTTCCGATGACGGCGGGCCGCGACGTCTTCGAGACTGAGGCGATGGAGGGGCGGCCGGGCACGCTCGAGCCGTTGCAGGTCGACTCGGAGCACCCGTACCTGCTCACCTACACGTCCGGCACGACCGGTCGGCCGAAGGGGGTCGTCCACGTCCAGGGCGGGTTCCTCGCCTCGATCACACGTGAGGTCGCCTACCAGGCCGACGCCAAGCCGGGCGAGGTCGTCCACTTCGTGACCGACATGGGCTGGATCATGGGCCCATGGGAAGTCGTGGGCGGGAATGCCCTCGGCTGCACGGTGCTGTTCGCCGAAGGCGCCCCCGACTGGCCGACCGCCGACCGGCTGTGGTCACTGGTCGAGCGCGAGCGGATCGCCATCCTCGGGCTCTCGCCGACCCTGACGCGGGCGCTGATCCCACACGGCCGCGAGCTCGTCGAGCGCCACGACCTTTCCTCGCTGCGAGTGCTCGTGACGACCGGTGAGCCCTGGAATCCGGAGCCGTACCGCTGGCTGCACGAGGTCGTGGGCGGCGGCCGCTGCCCGATCATCAACTGCTCCGGGGGGACCGAGGTCGGCGCCTGTTTCCTGTCCCCGACCGTGGCGACGCCGATCAAGGCGTGCTCCCTCGGTGGGCCGGCCCTCGGGATGGCGATGGACGTGGTCGACGAGGAAGGCAGGCCGGTGCGCGGCGAGGTCGGCGAGCTCGTCTGCCGGCAGCCGTTTCCCGGCATGACGCGCGGCTTCTGGCGCGACCCCGAGCGCTACCTCGACACGTACTGGCGCCGCCTGCCCGGGATCTGGGTGCACGGCGACTGGGCCTCGGTGGACGAGGACGGCTACTGGTTCCTGCACGGCCGCTCGGACGACACCCTGAACATCGCCGGCAAGCGGATCGGGCCGGCGGAGCTCGAGTCGGCCGTGGTCGCGCATCCGCTCGTGGCGGAGGCGGCGGCCGTTGGGGTGCCGCACGAGGTCAAGGGCGAGTCCGCCTGGATCTTCTGCGCGCTCGTGCCGGGCACCGATCCGCCGGAGGCGCTCGAGTCCGAGCTGCGGGCGCTCGTGTCGGCGGAGCTCGGCAAGGCGTTCGCGCCGGAGCGGATCCTCTTCGTCGGCGCCCTGCCGAAGACGCGCAGCGCGAAGATCGTCAGGCGCGCCGTGCGTGCGAAGGCGCTTGGAACCGACCCCGGCGACCTTTCCTCACTCGAGAATCCAGAGACGCTGGCAGAGATCGAAGCCGCCGTCGCGGTCGAGCGACCGATTTAGACGGCGCTACGCGCGGCAGGTGCGAGCGCCCCGGTCGCGTCGTCCGGCCGACGCTCGACGTGGGCGGCGGCATACGCCTCGTCTTCGTCGAGCGTCTCGTGCTCGAGTAGCGCGGCCGCGAGCGAGTCGAGTTTGTCGCGGTTCTCCTTCAGCAGTGCGACGACCTGCTCGTGGGCCGCTTCGACGATCCTACGGACCTCGTCATCGATCAGCTCTTGCGTGTGCTGGGAGACCTCGGCGGCGCCGGGGAGAAACGGGCCGCGGCCGTCGACGGGCGTCACCGCGACGGGGCCGATCTTGGTGCTCATGCCCCACCGGCCGACCATCTGGCGTGCGATCTCGGTCAGCTGCTGGATGTCGGACTCCGCTCCGGTGGTCGGCTCGTCGAAGACGATCTCCTCCGCGGAGCGGCCGCCGAGCGCGACCTTGATCTTGGCCTCGAGCTCGCGCCGCTCGTAGCTGTAACGGTCGGCTTCGGGGGCCGAGAAGGTGACGCCCAGCGACACCCCGCGCGGGATGATCGAGATCTTGCGCACCGGATCCGCGCCTTCGGTGAGCATGCCGACGATCGCGTGGCCACCCTCGTGGTAGGCCGTGCGGCGTTTGTCCTCGTGGCTCATCATCACCTGCCGCTCGGCGCCGAGCACGATCCGCTCGAGCGCGTCGGTGACGTCGGCCTCCATGACGACGTCGTGGTTCCGTCGCGCCGCGAGCAGCGCCGCCTCGTTGACGAGGTTCGCGAGGTCGGCGCCGACCATCCCCGGCGTGGTCGCCGCGATCCGGCCCAGGTCGACGTCGGGCCCGAGCGGCACGCCGCGGGTGTGTACCTCGAGGATCGCCTCCCGGCCGGCGCGGTCCGGCGGCTGCACCGCCACCCTGCGGTCGAACCGACCGGGACGCAGCAGGGCCTGGTCGAGCACGTCGGGGCGGTTGGTCGCACCGATGACGATCACGCTGGTGGACGAGTCGAAGCCGTCCATCTCGGTCAGGATCTGGTTCAGCGTCTGCTCGCGCTCGTCGTTGAACACGATCGCCGGCGCCGCCTCCTTCGCCTGGGCGAAGAGATCGCGGACGCGCGAGGCGCCGATCCCGACGATCGCCTCGACGAACTCGGACGCCGACATCGAGAAGAACGGCACGTTCGCCTCGCCCGCGACTGCCCGCGCGAGCAGCGTCTTGCCGGTGCCGGGCGGCCCGGCGAGCAGCACTCCGTGCGGGATCCGGCCGCCGAGCTTCAGGTACTTGTCGGGCGTGCGCAGGAAGTCGACCACCTCGGTCAGCTCCGCCTTCGCCTCGTCGATTCCGGCCACATCCGCGAAGGTCACGCGATCGCCGGACGGCTCGTAGCGGCGAGCCCGCGAGCGGCCGAAGGCGCCGAGCATCCCCTGCACGTTGCCCGCCCGGCGCATGAGCCAGACGAGCAGGAGGAGGAACAGGAGCGTGGGGCCGAAGCCGAGCAGCAGGTTCTCCCACCACGGGGCGCCGGTCTGCAGCGGCTGTGCATTGACGACCACTCCTTTTCTCTGCAACAGCTGCGAGAGGGCGTCCGTGTTCGCGAACGTAGGAACCTCGGTCTTGAAGCGGGTCGTCGCCTTCGAGCCGTTGTACGTCTCCTTCTGGGTGAACGTGCCCTGGATCGCGGTGCCTTTGGACGTGATCTCCTTGACGTGGCCCGCGGTCACCTGCTTGAGGAAGAACGGGCTGTACGGCACGCGCACCCGCGACGGCGACTGGGTCGCGCGCGAGCCGGCGTAGTAGTTGATCGCGAATAGCCCGATGACGAGCGCGATCCACCAGGCGACGCGGATCCGCGGCGGCCGACCGGGCGGCTTTTCATTCTCTGAAACTCCGGACGGCGGGCGTCCTCGAGGCGGCGTCGAGCCTCTCTGCGAATCCGTGCTCACGAGACCACGATGCCACGAATGACCGGGGTGCGGAAGGCAAAGACCGCCCTCGACACCCCGTGCCTCCCCGCCGAATATGCTCGCGCCGTGAACGACAGCGAGCTCGACGGACAGGTCGTCCTTGTCACGGGCGGCGGGCGCGGGGTCGGCGAGGGCATCGCACGCGAGCTCGCCGCAGCGGGAGCGCGCGTCGCTGTCAGTGCGCGTACGCGCGAACAGGTGGACGCGGTTGCCGGCGAGATCGGCGGCCTGGCGATCATCGCCGACGTCACCGACCGTGACTCGATCGAGACGATGGTCGAGCAGGTGGAAGCCGAGCTCGGCCCGATCGACCTCCTGGTTGCGAAC
>VAXH01000070.1 GCA_005883955.1 Actinomycetota bacterium
TCGAAGGGTCGCGGCCGATCCCAAATCGCGGCGATCCCGCGGTTCACGATCAGCGCCAGCCCCGCCGAGCCAAGGGCGGACGCCGCGGCCAGCTTCCAGCGCCGGCCGCCTCCCGGGCGGTCGAGCAGCCAGAGTCCGAACGTCGCCACAGCGAGAACCGGCAGCATCGCTGTCTCGAAGTCGCTCGCAGCGCGGCCCAACCAAGAATGATGCGAGGCGAAGACGTTCACGGCGTGATAGACGCGCCAGTCCAAGTCGAGTGGACGATACCCGGCGTTCAGGAGGTCCTTTGATCGTTCGTCCTTGATGCGCTTCTTCGAAACGAATAGGTTGACACCCTTCGCCGCTTACTGTCTCGCTGCAGGCCTCGCCTGCACGTTTTACTTTCTCGTCTAGCCCAGGGGAGGCCTGTGTGGAATGTCCAGATTCCGACTTGACATAATCTTCGTTAGCGTGCACCGGCCTGCTTGGCTGGAGGTGTGGGTTTGGTCAGCCGCCTCTCGTGGAACGATCTGGGGTCGGGTATGACGACGGTCGAGCTGGACTCCCTTTGGGCAAACCAGGAGTTTCAGCAGTTGCTCGAGGCTGCTGAGCAATCCGGTTCCGTTCGACATGCGGAGCTGGCCGAAGTGCTCGAGCCACATGAGCTTGGATTGCTGGAGACCGACGCGGTCTACCGCGAGCTCGACCAGCGCGGGATCGAGGTGATCGACGAGACGAAGGAGGCAGCGCCTCCTCCGCCGCCTCCGCCGCCTGTCCCGGCGCAGGAGTCGACGACCGACGCGCTCCAGCTCTTTCTGCGCGAGGCCGGTCGGCACCCGCTGCTGAACGCCGCCCAAGAGGTCGAGCTCGCCAAGCGGATCGAGCGCGGCGACATGGACGCGAAGCAGACGATGATCCAGTCGAACCTGCGCCTCGTCGTGTCGATCGCGAAGAACTACCGCAACCAGGGGCTGCCGTTCCTCGATCTGATCCAGGAAGGAACGCTTGGGCTGATCCGGGCGGTCGAGAAGTTCGACTGGCGCCGCGGCTACAAGTTCTCGACCTACGCGACCTGGTGGATTCGGCAGGCCGTGGCGCGAGCGCTGGCCGACAAGGCGCGGACGATCCGGATGCCGGTGCACATCGTCGAGCGGATGCAGAAGCTGAACCGCGCCGAGCGGACGCTCTGGACTCAGCTCGGCCGCGAGCCGACCCTCGAGGAGATCGCCGAGGAAGCCAACCTGCCGGTCGCCCAGGCGCACGAGGTGAAGGCGGCCGCGCGAGCGTCGACAAGCCTCGACCAACCCGTCGGCGAGCAGGAGGACGCCGTCTTCGGAGATTTCGTCGCCAACGACGACCCCCTGCCCGAGGAGACGGTCGAGGACTCGCTGCGTAGCGAAGCCCTGGCACAGGCGCTGGCGGCGCTCTCCGAGCGCGAGCGCCACGTGATCATCCTTCGCTACGGGCTCGCCGACGCGGAGCCGAAGACGCTCGAGGACATTGGCCGCCGGCTCGGGCTAACGCGCGAACGCGTCCGTCAGATCGAGACCGAGGCGCTCAAACGCCTGGCAAAGCTACGCGAGATGGAGTCTGTGACGCTGTAGGCTCGGCGGCGAGGCCGAGCGCCGTCCCGTCGAACAACCGCAGCGCCCGCTCTTCCCCCACGCGCGTCCGCGTCAACTCGTAGGCGTCGTCCAGGAGCATCGGCCGCGTCGCTCGGTGTCCGTCTGAGGCGACAATCGCCGCGAGAGCATCATCGATCAGCCGCCAGCCCTGACGCTCCATCTCGGGCGTATGGCGGCCGAGGAGGCTGCTCGCGTTGACCTGCAGCGGCCAGCCGCGCCCGGCTAACTCATCCGCCAGGCCGGGATTTTCAAGCACCGCCTCCGTTCGCTCCGGATGCGCCACGATCGGCGTCAGCCCGGCACGCTCGATCCACTCTCCGACCTCGAGGAAGACCTCGGCCGAGCCGACGAATGGGATCTCGACGAGCACAAACTCGGTCTGCTCCAGCACGTAACGCCACGGGTCCTCGGCCAAGAAGGACGCCATTGGCGTCAGCTCGAAGCCCAGGCGAAGCTCGAGCGGCGTCTGTTCACGGAGCTCGTCGAAGGCCGTGCGGATCCGATGCTGCCGCTCCTCGGTCAACGGCAGCGCCGGCGAGACGTGCGGCGTTGCATAGAGCAGCCGGGTACCGTGCTCGAACGCGTCACGTGCGAGTCCGAGGCCCTCGGCCAGGCTCTGGACGCCGTCGTCGCCGGAAGGAACGACGTGCGAGTGAATGTCGACGAAGCGGGGGTCCACCCCGCCAAACTAGCTATTCGGCTCGGACCGAGGCATCGCTCGCGATGCCGGTTTGGAGGACGTCGGGCTTTGCTCCGACGTCCGTTTAAACCCGGGCCGGACGAAGTATCGGGTACGGGCTGACTATTCGGCTCGAAGGTACAGCTGCAGAGCCGGAGCAACCGTGCGCAGCTCGCGCAGGGCGCGTGATTCGAGCTGGCGAACGCGCTCGCGCGTGATCCCGAGCGAGGCGCCGACTTCTTCCAGCGTCTGCGGGACCTCCCCGTCGAGCCCGAAGCGCCGGGCCAGGACGAGGCGCATCCGCGGATTCAGCACGTTGAGTGCGTCACCGAGTTCGACTGCGCGGAGATTGTCCGCCGTCGTCACGTCGGGCCGATCGAGCTTCGTGTCCTCGATCATGTCGCCGTACAAACTTTCGCCGTCGCCCACGGGCGTCTCGAGGCTCACCGGATCCTCGACGAGGTCGAGCAGCTCGTTGACGCGCTCCGGCGTCAGGCCGGACTCCTTGGCGATCTCGTCCACCACAGGCTCGCGGTTCAGCTTCTGCGCAAGCACGCGGCGGGCGCGCATGACCTTGCGTACCTGTTCGGCGACGTGGACGGGCAGTCGGATCGTGCGGCCCTGGTCGGCGAGCGCACGCGTGATCGCCTGCCTGATCCACCAGGTCGCGTAGGTCGAAAGCTTGTAGCCCATCGTCCAGTCGAACTTCTCGACGGCTCGGATCAGGCCGAGATTGCCCTCCTGGATCAGGTCGAGGAGTGGCACGCCAGCCTTGGTGTAGTTCCGAGTGATCGACATCACCAGCCTGAGGTTGTGCTCGATCAGCTTGCGCTTGGCGTCTTCGTCGCCCTCGTCCTTGCGCCGCGCGAGCTCGCGCTCTTCAGCCGGGGTCAGGAGCCGGCCGTCGCCGATCTGCCGGACATAGAGCTTGAGCGGATCCTGAGTTGGGGCCGCCGCCTCCTTGAGGTCGTCTTCGTCGACGTCGGCGGGCTCCTGGACGAGCTCCAGCTTTGGCTCGGGGGACGGCGCGGGAAGGGAATCTGGAAGCGGCCGCTGTTCCATCGTGCCTGAGCTATCGGCCTCGCGAAGAAGCCGCTTGATCGTGTCAACCCCCCGACCGAGGGAGCGAGGTTTTGCCTTTGTAACCGACGCGCAAAGTCATGACTAACTCATTCGTCAAGCCCGCGTCAAAGGCCTAGGAAGCCCGTCCGTCTGGCTAGGGAAGATCGTCCGTTAGGGGTCCTACACTCACTAGAAATGTGCGGAATCGCCGGATACAGCCTCGTTGCCTCGAGCCCGCTCGAACGGACGCTCACGGCCCAGGCGCTGCTGGCGGGAATCGCCGAGCGCGGCGCCGACGCGGTCGGCTATGCCCATCGGACGCCGGGAGAGCGTGTCTCGGTACACAAGCAGCGCTCCGCTGCGAGCGCGCTACTCGAGGAGATCGCCGTTCCGCAGAGCGCCACCGAGGTTCTGGTCCACGTCCGCGACTACACCAAGGGTCACCCGACGGTTGCGGCGAACAACCATCCGATCCGCCACGGTGCCGTGATCGGGATCCACAACGGGGTCATCCTCAACGACGACGAGTTGCTCGCCGAGCACGACTGCGCGCGGCGCGAGCCCGGAATGACGGTCGACTCCGAAGCGATCTTCGCCGTGGCCGCGCACTCGGAAGGGTCTGCCGAGGCGCTCGAAGCGCTACGCGGCTCGATGGCGACCGCCTGGATCGACGAGCGGCATGAGCACTCGATCTCCGTCGCGCGCGGCGTGGGCCGCCCGGTCTGGCTGGGCGCCGGCGATGACGGCGTGTTCTTCGCCTCGACGAAGCTCGCGCTCGAAGTTGTCGAGCGCTTCCTCGGCCTGAAGCTGAAGCTGGACGAGCTCGAAGAGGGCACGCTCGTCCAGCTCGAGCTCGGCCGCGAGACCAGCCGAACGCGCTTCAATCCCGACCGACGCTTCGAAGACCGGCCGCTGCCCCCAGTGCGGGCTCCAAAAGAGGCCGCGCTCTGTCTGAAGCGGCTGGCGATCCTCGCCGCAGCCGCTCACTGAACCGTTAGCCGAGCGTCCCGTCCGCGGCCACCTCGACGCCGGCCTCGCGCAGGCGCTCTCGCACGAGGAACTGGAACGTCGACCAGGCCCCGCGCCTGGCGTCGAACATGCGGTAGATCTGCCACTCGGTCAGCATGGTGTCGTCGGCCTTCCGCGCCGCGGTCCAGTCGGCGAACTTCGGCAGGCGGCCAAGCTTCTTCGACAGGCGGAGAGCCTGCTCGAGCGCCCGCTCCAGCCGCTCCTCCCCTACCGGCACGTCGAAACCGGCCTCGCGCAGCGCGTTCGTGAGCGAGCCGAACGTGTGCCAGTAGAGCGACTTCGACGGCAGCTTGCCGCGATGCTCCTCGATGTCCCGCGCCGTCGGCACGCGGCCGAGCTCCTTCCCCAGCCCTTGGAGCAGCGCCAGCAGCTCCTCGCGAGTGGCGAAGCGCCGCGGCACCAGCCCGGCCTTGCGCTTGGCGCGGTTCCAGCTGCCGAAGTGCTCGATCACCGTCTGTGGATGCACGGTCGTCTTCGAGTCGGCCGCGAACTCGCGCATCGTCGGTGAGCGCCCCAGCCGTTCGGCGGACTGCTTCAGCTCGGCCAGGATCTGCTCGTCGGTGTAGCGCTTGCGGATCCCGGCCTGGAACTCGGCAAGCGCCTCGCGGTCGATGTCGGCGACCGCCCGGTAGACGGACTTGCGGGGCATTCCTGCAAGTCAGAATAGAGCATTTACGCGAGCCTGCAAGTACGCGCCGCTTTCGCTGAACTTTCCCAGCGAAAGGCGGTTACAAGCGAGCCGTCAGAGCGCGATCGCTTCCTGCGGGCGAGCGACGAGAGCGCTCTCTTCGACCGGCAGGATCCGCTCGAGCGCCGCCACGCAGCGTGGGCAAAACTGGCTGCCTGCGGCCTCTCGGAGCTCTTCGAGGGCCTCCCTGGCCGGCCTGGCCGCTCGGTAGTTGCGGGTCGTCAGCATCGAGTCGAGCGCGTCGGCGACGTGGATGATCCGGGCACCGAGCGGGATCTCGTCCCCCTTCAGCCGATCGGGATACCCGGCGCCGTCGAAACGCTCGTGGTGATGCCGGATTGCGGGCACCGCGTCGTTGAGGAAGCCGAGTCGGTCGATGATGCGTGCCCCCTCGTCCGCGTGCTTTTGCATCAAATCCCACTCGGTGTCGGTCAGGCCGGCCGGCTTCAGCAGGATCGCGTCGGGAATCGCCAGTTTGCCGATGTCGTGGAAGAGCGCGGCATGTCCGAGCAAGTCGAGCTCCGCCTGCGAGAGACCGAGCTCGCGGCCGATCGCCAGCGCGAGCTGTTGGACGCGCCGCGAGTGGCCGGCCGTGTAAGCGTCGCGGGCATCGACCGTCGCCGAGAGCGACTCCATCGCGGCGGTCGAGCGCTCTTTGAGCAGCCGGTTCGCCTGCTCCAGAGAAACGTTCTGGGTCTGAATCGTCTCGGCCGCCTCGCGCAGCTTCTGCGCGCTCTTCTGCGTGTGACGCAGGTAGGCCTCCTGGGTCTTCCGCATCAGGAACAGCGGCACCGCGAAGACGGCGAAGGCCCAGAGGTGCGCCGACTCGTAGCCGAGGAAGATGACGCCGGCGATGAAGCCGTAGACAAGGTAATGCGGCACGAGCCAGGCGAACCGTTCTTGGAACGCGCCGCGCCAGCGCTCGTGTCCCTCGACCGCAGTGGCGAGGCTGACCAAACCCATGTTGACCGCGAAATACGCCAGACCGGCGGCGATGCCGGCAACGATCGTCAGCATCCGGCCGGGATCACCCTGGACGTCGAGGAAGTGCAGCGAGAACGCCCCGACCGCCGCCAGTGACGCCAGTGAGAGGGCACCGATGTTGAAGAGAACGTGGTGCAGCGACTGCCGCCGTGCGCTCCACTCGACCGCCGCGGTCGTGAGCGCGAGCGCGAGCGCCGCACGGGGCCCGAACAGGGCCGCGCCGGCGATCGCCCCCACCGCGCTGACGGAGATCGACCCGAGATCGAGCTCGAGCGCGAGGGCCTGACCCGCTCCGACGAGGGCGATGATCGCGACGAGCCCGCTGACGTCGTGGCTGGCACCGAAGACCAGGCCGGCAACGCCGGCAGCGCTGCCGACGAGGCCGACGAGCCCGACGACCGCCGCGAGGCGCTTCGAGAGCGAGAAGAAAGTCGGGCCGTGGACGGCGTGTGGCCGCGCATGGCGCCGTTCCTGCGCGGGATGGGCCTCGATCGCGCCAGGCAGCGGCATGTGGTGCTCGCCGTCGTCGGGGACGGCGACGAGTGGGGTCGTGCGTGTCTCGGGCACCACCAGCGGCTCGGAGCTCGCGTCGAGGACGCGGTTCCGGCCCTGCAGCTTGGCCCTGTAGACGGCAAGGTCGGCCTGATGGATCAGCTCGTTCGCGTCGGCGCCGTCCCGCGGGAAGGCGGCGACGCCGATCGAGACAGTCGCGCTAATCGGCTCGCTCGAGGTCTCGACATCGATGGACGATGCGGCGACTGCGCGTCGAATCCGCTCGGCGATCTCGAACGCCTGTTCGGGCGGGGTCTCCGGCAGCAGGATCGCGAACTCCTCTCCGCCGAACCGGGCCGGCACGTCGTAATGGCGCAACTGGGTTCGGAAGGTCTCGGCGATCGCCTTGAGGACGGCGTCGCCGGCGAGGTGGCCGTAGGTGTTGTTGATGTCGCGCAGGAGGTCGAGGTCGGCCATGATCAGCGTCATCGGCCGTTCGAAGCGCTGCGAACGCGCAAGCTCCTCCGCCAGCGTCGCGGCGAAGTAACGGGCGTTGAAGAGACCCGTCTTGGGGTCGACGCGCGCCTCCTCCTGCAGCTGCGGCACGCTCAGCGAGCGGTGGATCAGCAGCAAGGGCGCGACCGCGAAGGGCAAAAGCCAGGGGTTCAGGTCCCAGAAGGTGCCGATTCCGACGCCGAGCGCCGCGAGCACCAGGTCGGTCGACAGGCTCTCGAACGAAAAGATGCCGAGCTCGCGAATCGAGTGGCTGTAGAAGAAGTGAAGCATCGGCGCCAGCAGGATGTGGTTGACCGAGACGCAAACAGCCGCGGCGGCCATTCCGGCAAGCGCAAGGCGAAGGTTTTCGTTGGCGATCAGGTTGTGGGCACCAAGCGTCGCATGGAAGGCCGCCCAAGCGGCAAGCAGCGAGATCGTCCAGTTGCAGATGTTGAAGGTCTGGCTGTACCAGGCGTTTCGGTTCTTCAGCCATTCCGGCACGTGTTGGATCACGCCGAACAGAGCGACCAGCTCCGGCGGCAGCAGCATCACTGCAGGAATCAAGAAGACGACAGTGGTGTGGTACGCCTGGTTTCGCGGGGTGCGCACGACGAAGAGCTGCGCGATCGCGGCAGCCGAGCCGAGGACGACGAATGTTGCCCAGTTGTGCGTGCCGGCTCTGAGGTGCGTCAGCAGCGGGACCGACGCGGCCGCCGCCGCGGCGCCGATGATGAAGAAGTAGATCGTCGCCCGGATCGGAGGCTTTGTTTCGGCCCCGTGCTCACGTATCGGGCCCGACACCTCCGGGAGGACGACACTGCCGGGGACGACGCTCACGACACAACCCTTCGGTGCACGGTAGGCGGCATCGCCAGCGCTGTGGCCGGCCCTGCGGGAATGAGGGTCGTCGGCAGGAACGGCCGCGCCGGCGAATCGCACGAGCTCCTCGACGACGTATGCGATTCCTCGGCGAGGTCGATTGATCGCGTGCTGCGCGGGTCGTCCTGGAAAGACTCACTCAGCGAGTGCCGCTCAGCGCTCATGCCTTGCCGTCTCCTTTCCGCCCGCAGGCGGTGCCGCGATTGCAGAGGCCGGCGTGCCTCGCACGACTACGCCGCAGTTCGTTCACTACTCGTCAAGCTACGGGGCGCCGAACAGGGGGACATCCCCCTTTTTCGGGAGGGAGCGAAGATCCCCCGATCGAGGGAGTACCGCCGACGCGTGGTTCCGGGCGCTTGCAAGGCCGTCAGATAGCGTCTCCGAGCCTTGCGAACCCGGTTTCCACTGCGGCTTGAGATCCTCCTGGCGCGCGCCACAGGGGGTCTCTCGCGGCTGGCCCGCACCGGAGGCGGTACGACAATGCCCGGCAAGCTGCTCTGGAAGCTCGATCCCGGGGCGGTCGACGAGCTCGCTCGCCGCCTACCGCTCGGCTCCGCGCTCGTCTCGGCGACGAACGGCAAGACGACGACCGCGACGATGGCGGCAGGAATTCTCAGAGCGAAGCTCCGGCTTGCGCACAACCGCTCCGGCGCGAACCTCGTCTCCGGCGTCGCCTCGACCTTGCTCGCCGCCCGGGGTGCCCAGCTAGGACTCTTCGAGGTCGACGAGGCGGCGCTGCCCGAGGTGGCGCGCCGCCTGCGGCCACGGTCCGTCTGCCTCGGCAATTTGTTTCGAGACCAGCTCGACCGCTATGGGGAGCTCGAGCTCGTCGCCGGTCGCTGGCGGACGGCGGTGAAGGAGCTTCCGGCCGAGTCGGCGCTCGTCGTCAACGGTGACGATCCCCAGGTCGGAGACCTTGGCCAAGAGCGCGGTCCGGGGTCGCGGACCGTGTTCGGCGTCGACGATCCGCGCCACGCCCATCCCGCACTCCAGCACGCCGCCGATTCGATCTGGTGCATCCGCTGCGGGACGCCCTACGAATATGCGGCCGCCTACATCGGCCACCTCGGCGACTACCGTTGCCCGGCCTGCGGGCATGCCCGGCCGCCGCTCGACGTCGTCGCCCGGGGAATCGAGCTCGAGGGGATCGACCGGGTCTCGTTCGACCTGATCACGCCGGAAGGATCGCGGCGCGTCCGCCTAGGCGTTCCCGGCCTCTACAACGTCTACAACGCGCTCGGCGCAGCCTCGCTCGCACGGGCGCTCGGCGCGACGCTCGACGAGATCCAAGACGGGCTCGAGGCCTTCCATGCCGCCTTCGGGCGCTTCGAGCGGATCGAGCTCGGCGGCAAGTCGCTGCTCGTTCTGCTGATCAAGAACCCGGCCGGCGCGAACGAGGCGATCCGGACCCTCCTCGCCGGCGAGGCGCCGAGGCTCGCCCTCGTGGCGCTGAACGACGCGACGGCGGACGGGAAGGACGTGTCCTGGATCTGGGACGTCGACTTCGAGCCCCTCCTGCCTGCGCTGGAACGGCTCATCGCCGGCGGCGACCGGGCCGCCGAGCTCGCCCTGCGCTTCAAGTACGGCGGCTTCGACGAGCGGGAGATCGAGGTCGTGCCGGAGCTCGAAGCAGCGCTCGACCGCGCGCTCGAGCTGACGCCTGCGGGCGGCGAGCTGGTGGCGCTGCCGACGTACACGGCGATGCTCGCCCTGCGCGACATCGTCGCCCGGCGCGGATTCGTGCGCCAGTACTGGGAGGCCGCGTAAGAAGCTGAAAGAGGAGGGCCCGGGCGGTGACGCCCGGGCCCTTGAAGGCAAGTGAGGAAGTGCTCCGCTCGTTAAGGGAGCGAGGTGGTCGGCGATGTCGTCGCCGTCGTAGCCGGTGCGACAAGATCGGCCGGTAGCTGCAAATCCGGATCGACCGCCGCTGCCGCGAGGTCGGCCGAATCGGCGAAGGAGTCCGTCGTGTCTCCGGCCCCATCTCCTTCGGCCGCGTCCTCGTACGAGGAGTCGCTCCAGGAGATGTCAGCCCAGGAAACGTCGGCCGAGCTGAGGCTGTCTGGCCAGCTGACGTCGCTCCAGGAGATGTCAGCCCAGGAGACGGCCGCCAGTGCGGAGTCGCCCCAGGAGACGTCGGCCCAAGACACCGCGTCCCAGGAGACGTTCGCCTTGGCCGTGTCCGACCAGCTGACCGCATTGAAGACCGGGATGTTGCCGCCGGCAGGATCGGCCGCGAGGAACTGGTCGAGCGCCTTGTTCGGGTTCGGGGCGTTGATCGCGGTCACGGACTTGACCGCGTTCACCTCACCGAGACCGAGCGAGCCGGGAACCGCCGAAGGAGTCGGCCGGGCCGTCGCCATCAGCGCTCCCTTGACCTGGTCCGGGCCCCAGCTCGGGTTGCGGGCGAGGATCTGCGCCGCGATTCCGGCAACGATCGGTGCCGCGAATGACGTACCCGAGAGCTGGATGTAGCCCGGCGAGACAATGTTGCTGGCCTTCTGAGCCGCCAGCGTCGAGGTCATCGGAATCGGACCGACCATGTAGCGCCCATCGGCCGCGACCTCCGGCTTCCGGAAGCCGTCGTTCGTGTAGCCGTAGGCCGACCAGAACGGCGCCGTGTCGTCCTTCGGATTCGGATTGCCGTCCATGTCGGCCGCGCCAACCGTGATCACGAAGGGGTCGTTGCCGGGCGCGTACAGGACGCCGCTCGGGCCGTTCGCCAGGCCGTAGTTTCCCGCTGCTGCCACGACCGTGACGCCGCTGAACCAGAGCTTCTCGACCGCCTTGTCAAGTGGGTCGTGCGTGAAGCTGCTCGAGTTCGAGGCGTGCAGCGAGAAGTTCGCGACCTTGATGTTGTACTTGTCCTTGTTGGCGAGGATCCATTGCGCCGCTGCAATGACGTCGCTCGTCCGCGCCGTGCCGGTGTCGTCCATGACGTCGAGCGAGACGATGTTCGACTTCGGCGACGCGCCCGCGTAGCCTGCAGCCTGGCCCGCCGCGATTCCGGCAACAAAGGTGCCGTGCCCGCGACCGTCGCCCGGCGAGTTGTTCGGCAACGTCGTCAGATTGACCGACTGGATCACCCTGCCACCGAAGTCGGCCACCTTGGAAGTGTCGACGCCGGAGTCGACGACCGCGATCGTCGGGGCCGTCAAGTCGGACTGCGTCTTGCTGGAGTTCGGCGCCAAGGGGGCATTCCAGAGCTTGTCGATGCCGGTGTTGGGCACCCAGAGCTGCTTGGACGTGAACGTAGACCCCGTCGGATGGGCCGGTGCGTCGGGCGTGATCGTCAGGCCCGGGATCTTCGCGAGTTGCGCGAGCCGGTTGGCCCGAAGATCGAGCGAGATGCCGTCGATCAGCCCGAGCTTGCGATCGACGCTGCCAAGCGTCTTCTCGAGGATCTGGCTCTTCGGCAGGTCGCCGCCGTTCGAGGTCACGATCACGTGGATCGTCTGGTTCGGGTGGTTGTCCGCTTTTGCCAGCATGCCCGGAGACACATATGTCTCCAGCTGCGGGTCAGGCTTTGGGTTGTTGTTCCCGCCTGCGCTCGCCGCGAACGGGATTACGAGCACGAGCGCCGTCGCCATCAGCGTGACGAGGCCGCGCCCACCCTTTCCCCACAGCGCATTCGAGCGCGAATCATCGTTGTTACCCGTTCCCCAGAGCGCACTCGAGCGACTCTGACCACGAGTTCCTCCGTTCCTCAGCATTGCCATCCTTCCTCTCACCCGCCGCAGCAGGTCCGCATTGACCGCAGAAGCGCGACGCTTCGCAACGCGCGCAGATCGAACTGGCGGAACGTATTTGGCGATTGGGGGTGCGACATCCCCCGCCTGGGTGAGGGCCGCGGCGATTCCCCCGTCCGGGTGATCAAGGCTCAGGCTGTAGCGTTTGAGCCGTGGAGCCACTCGTCGTCGGCCACTTGTTTCCGGATTACCTCAACATCTACGCGGATCGCGGCAACATCGCCGTCCTCTCTCGCCGGGCCAGGTGGCGGGGTTATCAGCTGGAGGTGCGGGCGCTCGGCGCGAGCGCCGAGATTCGGCCCGGTGAGCACGATCTCTTCTACGTCGGGGGCGGGCAGGATCGCGAGCAGGCCCTGATCGCGCCCGAGCTAGCCGCGCTCGGCCCGTCACTGCGTCAGGCTTTCGACGCGGGCGCAGCCTTCCTGGCGGTCTGTGGCGGCTACCAGTTGCTCGGCGGCTACTACCGCGACCGGAATGGCGTCGAGCTGCCGGGCATCGGCTTACTGCCGCTGCACACACTGGCGGGATCGCGGCGGATGATCGGCGACGTTCTGCTCGAGTGCGAGCTCGAGCCTGGCTCGAAGCAGACGCTCGCCGGCTTCGAAAACCACGCCGGGCGGACGATTCTCGACACCGGCGCCAAGCCGCTCGGCCGCGTCGTGGCCGGCTTCGGCAATGACGGCGAGAGCGGCTACGAGGGCTGCTGCCTGGGCCGCGCGATCGGCACCTACCTCCATGGACCGTTGCTGCCGCGAAACCCCTGGCTCGCCGACTGGCTGCTCGAGCAAGCGATCGCCCACCGAACCGGCGATCTGCCTGTCTTCGAGCCGCTCCCGGACGAACTGGAAAAGCAGGCACACGCAGTCTCCGCACGCCGAGCGGAATCCCGCGGCGGCCGCTTTTAAGCTGAATTTCGCCGCCGCAGCCGACCTGCGCGGCTGCGGCGCACCCGCGTCCTTCGTTAGCGGCTCACCCTCGAAAGTCGTCATGGCCCGCGAAGCGGGCCGGACTTTCGAGGGTCAACGAGCCCAGAGCGCTCCGAGGTAGACGGCTGGGTCGCCCGGCCGCCAGCGCTGGACGAAGCGCTGGATCGGCGGATGCAGGACGACGTCGTCGAGGTCGTCGAGGCCGAACAGCCGGTGACCGCGCACGGCCGCGTCCTGGGAGTTGACCGCCTCCAGGGAGCGCCCGCCGAGGTCGCCCGCGAAGATGATGTGCACGACGTGCTTGGCGGCGAAGCTCTGTACGGGCGAGATCGAGTCGACGATCGCGACCGGACCCTCGACGGCCACCTCCTCGCCGATCCCGAGCTCCTCCCAGAGCTCGCGGTGCAGGGCATCGACCAGGCTCTCCCCCGTGTTGACGCCCCCGCCCGGCAGTAGCCAGTACTCCTTGCCGGGCTTCTCGTGCCGGCAGAGGAGCACACGATCGTTCCAGCGCAGCAGCGCCGAGACGCGGATCCGAGGCTCAGCGCCCACGCGTCAGCGTGCGCGCGAGGACCCGAAGCCGCGAACGCCCCGCTCGCTCTCGGGCAGCTCCTCGGCCTCGACGAGCTCGAGCTGAGGAACCTCCAGGACGACGAGCTGGGCGATCCTCATTCCCGGTTCGACGACGAAGGTCTCCGCTCGGTCGGTGTTCAGCAGCACGACCCGGACCTCGCCGCGGTAGCCGGAGTCGATCAGGCCGGGCGCATTGACCACCGAGATCCCGTGCCGAGACGCCAGCCCGGACCGTGGTTGCACGAATCCGGCATATCCCCCGGGAATAGCCACTGCCAGACCGGTGCCGACGACCGCCCTCTCCCCCGGCCCGAGCTCCACGCGCTCGCAGGCGGCCAGATCCAGGCCGGCATCGCCAGCGTAGGCGCTGGCGGGGACGATCGCGTCTGCGCGGAGACGCTGGAACGCCAGCTCGATCACTTGGCCGAGCGCCGCGCCGGCTCCTCGCGCGCCTCCGCCAGCAGGTAGTGGGCGAACCGGGGCAGCTCGCGCCGGGGCAGGTGCGCACGGATGAAGACTCCGTCCGGCTGGTCGACGCGCTCCTCGATCGGCGCTCCAAGCGCGTAGAGCTCGGCCAGGCGGGCGCCCTCGTCGTACGGGAGCAGCATCCGGACGCTTTCGAAGCGCTCGCAAAACTCGTCGGCGACCCGGTTGCGCAGTTCGTCTAGCCCTTCGCCGGTCGCTGCAGAGATCTGCAGCGCGTCGGGATAGCGATTCGCGAGCCGCCGGCGGCGAAGAGGATCGACGAGGTCGACCTTGTTCAGCACGAGCTCGATCGGGACGTCGGTGACGCCGATCTCGGCGAGGACGTCCTCGACGGCCGCGCGCATCTCGTCGAGCTCGACGTCGGAGGCCGAGCCGTCGACCACGTGCAGAACGAGGTCGGCGACGAGAGTCTCCTCGAGTGTTGCGGCAAAGCCCTCGACCAACTGGTGGGGCAGGCGCCGGATGAAACCGACAGTGTCCGTCAACAGATACTTCCGGCCCTCGACCTCGAAGCCGCGGGTCGTCGGGTCGAGCGTCTCGAAGAGCCGGTCGCGGACGGAGACATCGGCGCCGGTAAGTGCGTTCAGAAGCGTCGACTTGCCCGCGTTCGTGTAGCCGGCGAGCGCGATCACCGGCGTCTCGGAGCGGCGGCGCGACTTCCGGCGAGTGGCACGCTGGCGCTCGAGCCCGCGCAGGCGGCCGCGCAGGACCGAGATCCGGCGGCGCGCCAGCCGGCGATCGGTCTCCAGCTGCGACTCGCCGGGGCCGCGGGTGCCGAGACCGCCACCGAGCCGCTCGAGGTGCTGCCAGAGCCCCCTCATCCGGGGCAGGTTGTACTCCAGCTGCGCCAGCTCGACTTGCAGCTTCCCCTCCGCGGTCACGGCGTGCTGGGCAAAGATGTCGAGGATCAGCTGCGTCCGGTCGATCACCCGCGTCTGGAGGGCGTTCTCGAGCTCGCGCTGCTGCACCGGCGAGAGCTCGTCGTCGACGAGCAGCGACTCCGCGCCTGAGCGCGCGAAGGCCTCCTTCAGCTCAACGAGCTTTCCCTTGCCGACGTAAGTGCGGGGCTGGGGCCTGGCCGCTCGCTGGACCAGCTCTCCGACGGGCTCGACGCCCGCGGTGCGAGCAAGCTCCTGGAGCTCACCAAGCTCGCGCTCGGCGTCCACCCCTTGTGCCAGCACGGCGACGACGAACCCGCGCTCGGGCTCGGCACCCGGCGCAGGATCCGGCTGGCGTAGCGTCACGCAGAGATTATGACCTTCAAAGGGCAGAATCCGCATGTGCGGGACGGGGACCAAGGCGGACGGCTGGCCGAGCGTACGCTTGCCCTCGTCAACATCCCCTCGGTCAGCCGCGCCGAGGCCGACGCGATGGCGTACGTGCGCTCGGAGCTGCCGCTGGCGCCGGCCTGGTCGAGCGACGACGTCTTGTTTGCGACGTCGAAGCGAACCGCAGGTCGGCCGCTCGTCCTGCTCGCCGGCCATGTCGACACGGTGCCCGCGCAGGGCAATCTGCCGGGGCGGATCGAGGACCGCGCAGTAATCGGCCTTGGTGCGAGCGACATGAAGGGCGGCGTGGCGGTGATGCTCGAGCTGGCCGACTGGGCGCTTGCAGGGGAACTCGAACTCGATCTTGGCTTCCTCTTCTTCACGCGCGAGGAATTGCCGGCGGAAGAAAGTCCGGTGCCGGACTTCCTGCAGGCCTGTCCCGAGGCGACTGAGGCGGAGCTCGTGATCGTGCTCGAGCCGACCGACAACGAGCTCCATCTCGGCTGCGTCGGCAATCTGAGTGCCGAGCTGACGTTTCGGGGAGTGAGCGCCCACTCGGCCCGGCCCTGGACCGGCGAGAACGCCATCCACAAGGCGGCGGCCGCCCTGGCGCCGTTGGCGGAGCTGGAGCCGCTCGACGTCGAGGTCGACGGGCTCGTCTTCCGTGAGGTTGTCAGCGTTGTCGCGATCGAGGGGGGCATCGCCGACAACGTCGTCCCCGACCGTTGCGTCGCCCGGCTGAACTACCGCTACGCGCCCGGCCGCTCCCGCGAGCAGGCCGAGGCCAGCGTGCGAGAGCTGGCGGGCGGCGCGGAGCTCGAGATCCTCGGCAACTCGCCGCCGGCGCACGTCGTCCTCGACCGGCCGCTCGTGACGAGGCTCCGCGAGGCGGGCGGCTTCGCCGTGCAGCCGAAGCAGGCCTGGACGCCGGTGGCACAGTTCGCCGAGGCGGGCCTGGACGCCGTCAACCTCGGCCCGGGTGCAACGCGCTACGCGCACCGTGCCGACGAGCAGGTCGAGACCGGCGAGCTCGTGCGGACCTTCGAGGCGCTTCGCCGGTTCTGCTGCACGCCGGGTAGCGTCTAGCCATGCAACTGTCCCCCGTGCTCGCGGCGACGGGCACCTATCCGTTCGTCCGCCTCGAGGAGGCGAAGCGGCGCCTGGCCGCGGACGGCGTCGAGCTGATCGACTTCGGCAAGGGTGATCCGCGCGAGGAAACCGACCCGCTGATCCGGCAGGCGCTCGTCCATAGCCTCGAGCCGCTCTCCAGCTATCCGCTTGCGGAAGGGCTGCCTGAGCTGCGGCAGGCGGTCGCGGGCTGGTGCAAGCGCCGCTTCGACGTGGAGCTCGATCCGGAGACCGAGGTGATCCCGACCTACGGCAGCAAGGAGGCGATCTTCCACCTCGCCCAGGTGGTGCTCGACCGAGACAGCGACAAGGCGCTCGTGCTCTCGACGGAGCCCGGCTACCCGGTCTACGAGCGCGGCGCGCTCTTTGCGGGCGCGGAAGTGGAGCAGCTGCCGCTGCTGGAGGAAAACGGGTTCCTGCCGGATCTCGACGCGATCGACGATGAAACCTGGTCGCGGACGGCTGTCTTCTGGATCAACTATCCCAACAATCCGACCGGCGCGGTGGCGCCGCTCGCGTTCTTCGAGCGGCTGGCCGCGCTCGCCGCCGAGCATGACCTCCTGCTCGCCGCGGATGAGGCGTACACCGAGCTCTGGTTCGACGAGCCGCCGCACTCGGCGCTCGAGGTGAGCGACCGCTCGCACGTCGCGGTCTTCCAGACCCTGAGCAAGCGCTCCTCGATGACCGGCTACAGGTCGGGCTTCGTTGCAGGCTCGCCGGAGCTGATCGCGGCCCTTCGCCAGTACCGGCCCACGGTCGGGACGGCGCCGCAGGAGTTCGTCCAGCGTGCCTCGGTGGTCGCCTGGAACGATGAGGAGCACGTCGAGCGGACGCGCGAGATCTACCGGCGTAAGCGCGAGCAGCTCCTGCCGGCGTTGGAGCGAAAGGGGATCCGGGTGGCGGGGAGCGAGGCGACGATGTATCTCTGGCTCGAGGTTCCGGAGGGCGAGCACTCGGAAGAGCTGGCGGCGCGTCTGCTCGAGCACGGTCTGATCGTCTCGCCCGGGACGTTCTTCGGGCCGTCCGGCGAGGGCTACTGGCGGCTGGCACTGGTACCGACCGAAGCGGAGTGCGAGCGCGCTGCCGAGATCCTGGACCGCGTGCTGTGAGTGAGCTTTCGCGCGAGCGAGTCGAGGAGCTGATCGAGGCGCTCGATCGAGGCGAGACACGGGTCGCAGAGCGGGTGGACGGCGAGTGGCGCGTGAACGAGGAGGCGCAACGCGCGATCCTCGCGTACTTCCGGCTGCGCGAGCTCGAGCCGCGCGAGGTCGGGCCGTTCGAATACCACGACAAGATTCCGCTCAAGCACGGCTACGAGCACCTCGGCGTGCGGGTCGTTCCGCCGGCGACGGCGCGCTATGGTGCCTTCCTCTCGCGGGGGGTCGTGCTGATGCCGAGCTACGTGAACATCGGCGCCTGGATCGGGCCGAACACGATGGTCGACACCTGGGCCACGGTGGGCTCCGGCGCACAGATCGGCGCCGATGTCCATCTCTCCGGCGGCGTCGGGATCGGCGGCGTGCTCGAGCCGCCCGGCGCACGGCCGGTGATCGTGGAGGACGGCGCGTTTGTGGGCTCCCGCGCGGCGATCGTCGAAGGCGTCGTCGTCGGCGAGCAGGCGGTGATCGGGCCCCACGTCACCCTCGGGGCCTCGATCCCCGTGATCGACGTGACCGGCGAGGAGCCGGTCGAGCACCGCGGTTACGTACCGCCGCGCGCCATCGTCGTTCCCGGCACGAGACCCAAGGAGTTCCCCGCCGGGACGTTCAACCTCGCTTGCGCGCTGATCATCGGCTGGCGAAGCCAGTCCACGGATCTGCGCGTCAGCCTCAACGACGCGCTGCGCGAGCACAGCTTGGGAGCGTGACGCTTACAGGGACCGGCACTTCCAGTGCCTGTCGCTACACCCGTTCCGCGCGACCTACCAGGTAGGCGTTGCCGCGCGTGATCCGCACCGCGAGCGTTCCGCCTGGGAACGAGATTTCGGTCTCGCCCTCCCCGGCAAGCGCGGCCGCGACCGCGACGGCGCTCGTCCCCGACGATTGCGTCTCCCCCACACCGCGCTCCCAGACCCGGGCCACGAGGCGGCCCGGGCCGTCCGCGCGCGCGACCTGGACGTTGGTGCCGCCGGGAAAGCGCGGATGCGTTTCCAGCAGCGGCCCGACGCGCTCGATCTCAGCCGGGTCGCCCACGACGACGGCGTGCGGGTTTCCGACCGAGACCGGTACGAACTCGACCCCCTCGAGCCGCTCCGCAGGGCCGACCTCGACCGGTCCCAGCTCCTGTTCGACCAGCTCGCCGCTGATCCGCGCCCTCGTCACCCGCTCACCGACGCGGATCTTCACCTCGTCGGCGCCGCTTCTCTCGGCGAGCCAGCGGGCGACGATCCGCGTCCCGTTGCCCGACAGCTCGGCGCGGGAGCCGTCGGGATTCCAGATCGCGATCTCCGCTTCTGGACCGTCGGCCGCGAGGATCTCGAGCACGCCGTCGGTCTCCAGCTGTGCCGAGAGCTCGCGTGCGCGGTCAGGCGTTAGCCGTTCGTCCTCGACGAGCAGGTAGATGTTCCCGTGCGCGGACCATTTCGAGGATCTCATCGGCGACCTCCCCCGCCGGGCGGTCGGCCGCGACGCTAACAAGGCCAGGGATCCGGCGCATCCACTTGCGCTGGTACGCCGCATAGCGGCGCGTGCGGAGGTTCAGGGCCTCGACCGCCTCCTGCTCGCCGAGCCTGGCGATTTGTTCCAGGCCCATCGCTTTGCGCGCGGTTGCCGAGATCGGTCCCGCCAGCGCCTTCGCGACCTCCTGTCTGACCCCGGCCTCGAACATCGCTTGCGTTCGTGTCGCGATTCGGCGCCCAAGCTCGTCACGCGGAACGTCGAGCCCGAAGATGGCGGTCGGGTAGCGGGTGTCGGCGCTCCAGAGCCGATCGGCCGGCGCCTTCAGGGACCGGCCGGCGTCGGTGAGCTCGAGTGCGCGCACGACCCGGCGGCGGTCGTTCGGATGCACGGAGGCGGCCGCAGCGGGATCGCGTTCGGCCAGCAGCTCGTGGGCACGCTCGCCGCCGACGCTGTCGTAAACGCGTTGCCAATGCTCGCGCTCTCCACGACCGGGCGCCGGCGGGAGCGCCAGCGCCGACAAAGCGGCGCGCAGGTAGAGCCCGGTCCCGCCGACGACGATCGGAGTCTTCCCGCTGCTCAGGGCTTCGTCGATCGCCACGTGCGCGAGCTGCTGATACTCGGCGACGGAGCCTTCGTGATCGAGCTCCCAGACCGCGACGAGCCGTGTCGGCACCGCCGGTTGGTTGGTCAGGATCGGGAGGCCTCGGTACGCTTGCATCGAATCCGCCGAGATGAGCTCGGCTGGAAAACGCGACGCCAGCTCCTCAGCGACAGAAGACTTCCCCGAGGCGGTCGGCCCGAACAGTGCCAGCACAAAATTATCCTGCATGCCCCGATTGTGGTGTTTGCGATCCCGCGGGCGTGCCGATACCCCGCGTGTGAAGATCCCGCGCCCAATCGCCGGCCGGACGCACCTGAACCGGCGCCCGCACGAACTCGCCGCCTTCATCGCGTTCGGGGCCGCGTTGTCCGCCGCGGCGGTCGTCGGCGTCTCCTGGGCCGCGGGTTTCGGCGCTGTCGTCGATCGCCTTCGCCACGTCGATGCGAACTGGCTACCGCTCGCGGTCGCCGCAGAGGTGCTCGCCTACGTCGGCTACGTGCTCGCCTACCGAGAGGTCGCGCGCGTCGAGGATGGGCCGAGCCTCCCCCACTCCCGCGCCCTCGCGCTCGTTGCGACCGGTTTCGGAGTTTTCATCGCGCGCGGAGGCTTCTCAGTCGATCTGCACGCATTCCGGCAGGAGTTCGTGGACGATCGCGAAGCGCGGGTGCGCGTGCTCGGACTCGGCGCGCTCGAATATGCACTCCTTGCCCCCGCGACTTGCATCGTTGCGATTCTGTTGCTGCTCGATCACGTCCACCAGCCGGGCAGCGGCCTGACGATGCCGTGGGCGATCGCCGTCCCGACGGGGGGCGTGCTCGCGCTCTCGGCGCTGCGGCTTCGCGACCGGCTGCGCGGGCGGCACGGCTGGCGCGACCACGTCGCGCAATGGCTCGACTCTATTCACGTGATCAGGCAGCTCTTCTTCAAGCTCGAGCACGCGGCCGGGCCGATCGGAACGGGTATCTACTGGTTCGGTGACATCGCCTGCCTCGCCTTCTGCCTCCGCGCCTTCGAGGGCCACTTCCCCTCCGTCGCGCCGCTGCTGATCGGCTATGCGACCGGCTACGCACTCACACGCCGGACGCTGCCGTTCGCCGGAGCGGGAGCGGTCGAAGCGCTGCTGCCCTTCGCCCTGCTGTGGACCGGAACGCCGCTGGCGGCCGCGGTCACGGCCGTCCTCGCCTACCGGATCGTCAACTTCTGGCTACCGATCGTGCCGGCCGCCTTCGGACTCCGCTCTCTCCGTGCGGGCATAGCAAGCTAGCCTCGCGGCCCGCTGAAGCCGCGCGCAGGGACTCAAGTCAGGCGGCGACTGCTGCGACGGTGGTTCCGCGGAGAGTCGTCGAGGTCGCGCCCTCGATCTCGACCGAGACGAGCTCCCCCGCGGCGGCGGTGCCGCTGAAGTTGACGGTCGTATTCCGGCGCGTGCGGCCGCGAAGGACGGCTTCGTCCGTACGGCTCGGGCCTTCGACGAGCACCTCCTCGATGCGTCCGATCCGTTGCCGGTTTCGGGCCTCGGCGACGCGCTGGACGACCTCGATCAGGCGCTCGATCCGCTCGTGCTTCAGCTCTTCGGGCACCTGATCCGGCATCACTGCGGCCTCGGTTCCGCGCCGCGGCGAATAGACGAAGGTGAACGCCGCGTCGTAACCGACCTCCTCGACCGCCGTCACCGTCTGCTCGAAGTCCTCCTCGCTCTCCCCCGGGAAGCCCACGATCAGGTCAGTCGTCAACGCGAGATCGGGGATCGCGGCCCGCATCTCCTCGGCCAGCCGCAGGTAACGCTCGCGGCTGTAGGTCCGCCGCATGGCCTTCAGGATCCTCGTCGAACCGGACTGCAGCGGCAGGTGCGCGTGCTCGCAGACCGAGTCGCACTTCGCCATCGCCTCGATCACCGGCCGGCGGAAGTCCTTCGGGTGCGGGCTCGTAAAGCGGATCCGCTCGATCCCCTCGACGGCGTCACAGGCGCGCAGCAGCTCGCCGAAGTCGGTGCGGATCTCGGGCAGCAGGTCGCGGCCGTACGAGTTGACGTTCTGGCCGAGCAGGGTGATCTCGCGCACGCCGTCCCGCGCGAGCTGCTCGACCTCGGCGAGGACCTCCCCGGGGCGCCGGCTCTGCTCCCGCCCGCGGACGGAAGGGACGATGCAGTAGGAGCACTTCGAATTGCAGCCCATGGAGATCTGCACCCAGGCCTGGAAGCGGCGCTCGCGGTGCATCGGCAGGCCCCCGGCAAAGCTGCGCTCGTCGAGGCCAAAGCCACCACGCGGCACACCGAGGCCGCCGGCGCCGATCCACTCGCCGAGGTGTGGGATCGAGCCCGGCCCGAAGGCAACGTCGACGTACGGATAGAGCTCGAACAGCCGCTCTCGCTGCGCCTCGGCGTAGCAGCCGCCGACGGCGATCACCTTCTCGGGATCGCGCCCCTTGAGGGCTTTCGCCTGCGCAAGGTGTGCCGCGAAGCGCTGGTCGGGCTTCTCTCTGATCGTGCAGGTGTTGAAGACGATCACGTCGGCCTCGTCCTGCGCCCGGGCCTCTCCAAGGCCCAGTTCCTCGAGCATGCCTTTGATTCGCTCCGAATCGTGGGCGTTCATCTGGCAGCCGAACGTGGTGACGTGATAGCGGCGCACGAGCGGCAACTGTAGCGCGACGCTTACTCAGGATCCGGCCGGGACTAGAGGTCGCGCGAGTGAATCGCGCGGCCTCTTGCACGGCATCGCAGGCGATGCCTCGGCGCGACCCGCGAATCGTAGCCGGGGTCCGACGCGGCTATTTCGCGCGCTGCCCGAGAGCCTGCTTGGGCGCCGGCTCGCCGTTCTCCGCCGTCGGGGAGCCGCCATCGGTGGCGTTCTTGGCGACGTCGATCGCCCGGCTCTCCCGGATCACGGTGACCTTGATCTGGCCCGGGTACTCGAGCTGGTCCTCGATCTCGCGGGCGATCTCGTGCGAGAGCAGCACCGCCTGGTCGTCGTCGACCTCCTTCGGCTTCACGATCACCCGGATCTCGCGTCCCGCCTGCAGGGCGTAGACCTTCTCGACGCCGACGTGGTGGCCGGCCAGCTCTTCGAGCGCTTCCAGCCGCTTGATGTAGTGCTCGAGGCTCTCGCCGCGGGCGCCCGGCCGCGAGGCCGAGACCGCGTCGGCAGCGATCAGCAGCACGGCTTCGACGGTCTGCGGCTGCACCTCGTAGTGGTGCGCCTCGATCGCGTGCACGACCGCGTCGCTCTCGCCGTAGCGGCGTGCGAACTGAGCCGAGATCGCGGCGTGCGAGCCCTCGATCTCATGCGTCAGCGCCTTGCCGAGATCGTGCAGGAGCCCGGCGCGGCGCGCCGTCTTCACGCTCGCGTCGAGCTCCGAGGCCATGATCCCCGCGAGGTGGACGACCTCGAGCGTGTGCTTGAGCACGTTCTGGCCGTAGCTCGTCCGGAAGCGCAGCCGGCCGAGGATCTTGACGAGTTCCTCGTGGACGGGGCCGCAGTTCGCCTCGAAAACCGCTTGTTCGCCCGCATGGACGATGTGCTCTTCGATCTCCGCCTTCGACTGGTAGTACATCTCCTCGATCCTGGCGGGATGGATGCGGCCGTCTTCGATCAGCTTCGCCAGCGTCACCTTGGCGATCTCTCTGCGGATCCCGTCGAAGGACGAGAGCACGACCGCCTGCGGGGTGTCGTCGATGATGAAGTCGACACCCGTCAGGTGCTCGAGCGTCCGGATGTTGCGGCCCTCGCGGCCGATGATCCGGCCCTTCATGTCGTCGGACGGGAGCTCGACGAGCGAAACCGTCGTCTCCGAGGCGTGGTTCGCGGCGACGCGCTGAAGAGCGTCTGCGACGAGGTTGCGGGCGCGCCGCTTCGCCTCGGTCTGGGCCTCCTCTTCCAACTGGCGGACGCGGCGGGCGAGCTCGTGCCGGATCAGCTCCTCGGAGCGGCTGAGCAGGTGAGCCTTCGCCTCGTTCGTGGTCATGCCCGAGACCCGCTCGAGCTCTTTCAGCTCGGCGTCCTTCGCCTCTTTCAGCTCATCCTGCAGCTGCTTCGAGTGCGTCTCCCGATCCGAGACGCCCTGCTCGCGCCGGTTCAGCTCCGTGAGTTTGCGGTCGATCTCGTCTTCCTTCGCGAGCACCCGCTCCTCGATCTTGATGATCTCGGCGCGCCGCTGCGAGACCTCCTGCTCGACCTGTGCGCGCAGCTTGACCGACTGCTCGCGGGCTTCGATCTGCGCCTCGCGCCCCATCGCGTCGGCTTCGCGGCGCGCCTCCGTCAGCAGCAACTGGCGCGTTCGCCGTGCCGCGGCCAAGCGCGAGCCTGTCAGCGCATACAGCGCGATGAAGGCAAGGGCGGCCCCCGCGCCAAGGCCGATCAGGATTCCGATAACGACGAACATGGGCGCTCCAAGCGGTGCGCCCACATCAGGCATGCCTCGAATCGGGTGCCTCGAAGGGCCTGGGACAGGCCCAGCTGGCCGCTACATCAACGCTGGTGCGGCCTCCAGGGAGCTTGTTCGGTCAAGAGCGAGTTCAAGTTTCGATACCGATTGCGAAACATTCAGATGCAGGCAAATTGTCGTTGTTGTGCTTCCTATCCTAGCTCTAGCCGCTCTTCGTCCGCAACGGAGTCGATGGCAGCCTCGATTGACTCCGTTGCGAAGCCGCGCGCTGCCAGCCAGCGCGTCGTCCTTGCGGTGGCGCCGCGGCGGGCAGCCAGGCGCAGGGCCCGGTCGCGCTCCGGCTGGATTGCGGCCAGCGAAGGCTCGATGGATTCCGGCTCGACCCCGTCCCGCTCCAGCCTGAACCTGATCGCAGCGTCGCCGAGGCCGCGTTCGGCGAGCGCAGCTGCGCGGCCCTGGGCAAACCGTTCATCGTCGAGCGCTCCCTGTCGGCGCAGCGTCGCCAGCGCCTCCTCGCGCTCGGGCTCACGGATCCCCTTTCGCTCCAGTGCGTCCCGCACGGCCCGCTCCGAATGGTCGCGGCGAGCGAGCACACGGGCGCCGGCCGCGACGGCTTCGCTACGGCGCAACTCGCGCCGCAGCGTCCGCAAGTGCTCCCGGCCGAGCTCCAGTCCGAGCGCGAGCCCGCTTCGCGCCGCTACGTCGAGCGGAACGGTGCGCCAGCGCTCGCCGTCGAGCTCAACGAGCACGCGCCCCGGCCGCGCGGGCCGAAGCGCCGTTACTCTCGGCATCGGTTGGAGCCTCCTCCGCCTCGGCCGGCTTCTCCTCGGCGGGCACTTCGACCGCAGTCGGCAGCAGCCGAGCGGAGACCACCTGGTCCGGCCCGGCATCGGCCTGGATCTTCGCCAGGATCTGCTGGGTCACGTCCGGGTGCTCGCGCAGGAACGCGGTCGCGTTCTGGCGGCCCTGGCCGAGTCGCTCGTCGCCGAGGCTGAAGTACGAGCCCGACTTCGTGACCACTTTCCGCTCGAGCCCCGAGTCGAGCACCGTGCCTTCCCAGGAGATTCCCGAGCCGTAGATGATGTCGAACTCGGCCTGCTTGAACGGCGGCGCGACCTTGTTCTTGACCACCTTGACGCGAACCCGGTTGCCGTAGGCCTCAACGCCTTCCTTGAGGGTCTCGATCCGGCGGATGTCGAGACGGATCGACGAATAGAACTTCAGGGCCCGGCCGCCCGGCGTGGTCTCCGGCGATCCGAACATGACGCCGATCTTCTCGCGCAGCTGGTTCGTGAAGATGCAGATCGTGTCGGTGCGGTTGAGCGTGCCGGCGAGCTTGCGCAGCGCCTGTGACATCAGCCGTGCCTGCAGGCCGACGTGGCTGTCCCCCATCTCGCCCTCGATCTCGGCCTTCGGCGTCAGCGCCGCGACGGAGTCGACGGCGACGACATCGAGGGCGCCCGAGCGAATCAGCAGCTCCGTGATCTCGAGCGCCTGCTCACCCGTATCCGGCTGGGAGACGAGCAGGTCGTCGATGTTGACGCCGATGTTGCGCGCGTATTGGGGATCCATCGCGTGCTCGGCGTCGATGAACGCGCAGATGCCG
>VAXH01000117.1 GCA_005883955.1 Actinomycetota bacterium
AGGTTGCCTATGAGCCACACCCTCGTGATCGCCAACGAGACCGCCGCCAGCAAGCAGCTGCTCGATGCCGTCCGCGGCGGGGCGGCAGCGGGCGTCGATCTCGTCACCGTGCTCGCGCCGGTGAACGCTCCTTCCAGCGGCTACGTCGTCTACGAGGACACGCGCCGCGCGGCCGCGGGACGACGACTCGACCGAACCCTCGACGCGCTGCACGAAGCCGGGATCTCCGCGCACGGGCTCGTCGTCGAGACCTCGCCGGTGGACTCGGTCAAGGATGCGCTTGCACAGCTCGAACCGACCCCGGACCGGATCGTCGTCTCCACCCACCCCGAGGAGAAGTCCGGCTGGCTGCGGAAGCACGTGGTCGACCAGATCCGTGACGCGGCCGGCGACGTTCCGGTCGAGCACGTGGTCGTCGATCTCGAGTCGGAGGGCGGCCCCAAGAACGTGCTCGTGGTCGCGAACGAGACCGTGATCGGCGAGCCGCTGCTGGCGCGGATCCGCGAGCGCGCGCAGCGCGGGCCCGCGAGCTTCCTGATCATTGCGCCGCAGAGCGATCCGACCCAGGCCGATCATCCGGAGGCCGAGCGGCGACTCCGGCGGGCGCTGACGATCCTGCGGGCGGACGGGATCGATGCCCACGGCCAGGTCGCGCACCCGGATCCCTTCACGGCCGCCACGCAGGCCGTTCAGGACGAGCGGATCGACGAGATCATCGTCTCGACCTTCGCGCCGTCTAAATCGCCCTGGCTACGGCGCGACTTGATCCAGCGGCTGCACAAGGCGACCAATCTGCCGGTCGAGCACGTGGTCTTGGAAGAGGAGGCGGCGGTGAGATGAGCGCGAGCGCTGAAGCCCCGCACGCTGCGCACCCGCCCGCCGCACACCAGAGCTCGCGGATCGACGCGCGTACGCTCGGGATGCTCCTGTTCATCGCCTCCGAGGTGATGCTCTTCGGCTCGTTCTTCACGGCCTACTTCTTCATCCGTGTCGTCAACCATGAGCCGTGGCCACCCCATCCCTTCCACCTGCCGGTGTTCGTCGCGTTCGTGAACACCGCCATCCTGGTGACGTCGAGCTTCACGATGCACTGGTCGCTGCAATCGATCAAGCGCGGAAACCGCGTCGGCCTGCAGGCGGGCCTGACGCTGACCTTCCTGATGGGGCTGACGTTTCTCCTGACGCAGATCCTCGAGTACGCGCGGATCGGCTTCACGCCCCACGACCAGTCGTTCGGGACGATCTTCTTCTCGCTCACGGGCCTCCACGGGGCACACGTCTTCGTCGGCCTGACGATCCTCGCGGCGATGACGACGCGCGCCTACCGCGGGCACTTCTCGCCGGAGGCTCACCACGGCGTCGAGATCGGCGGCATCTACTGGCATTTCGTCGACGTGATGTGGATCGTCGTCTTCACGACGGTGTACGTCCTCTAGGGATCGGTTGTGCCGCTGAACCCGTTTCGAAGCGAGGCCGAGGCGTATCGCTTCGTCTGGCTGACGATCGGCTACTTCGGGCTGATCGTCGCGGGGGCGTTGATCAACCGCTGGCTCGGGCTGGCGGTCTTCATCGTGCTCAGCGCGATCGTCCTCTACTTCTACTTCCGCCGGGGCGAACGGCGGACGAGGGTGCTCGCGCCGACGAGGGCGCGAACGCCGGAGGACGAGCGGCGGATCCTCGTGATCGCGAACGAGACCGTCGGTGGCGGGACGCTGCGTGAGACGATCCGCCGCCGCAGCGAGGGCTCGCGGGCCGAGGTGCTCGTCGTGACGCCGGCGTTGAACACCCCGCTCAAGCACTGGGCCTCGGATGAGGACCAGGCGCGAGACGCCGCGCGGGAACGCCTCGACAGCAGCCTCGCTCGCTTGAAGGAGGCGGGCATCGAAGCCCGCGGCGAGATCGGCGACGGCGAGCCGCTGCAGGCGATCGAGGACGCGCTCCGGACGTTCGGCGCCGACGAGATCATCATCTCCACCCATCCCGAAGGCCGCTCGAACTGGCTGGAGAGGGGCGTCGTCAGCGGCGCCCGCGAACGCTTCGCGGTGCCGATCACACATGTGGTCGTCGACCTCGAGCGTGAATCAGAAGAACTGCAGCGTTGAACTCTTCACCAAGTCCATCGCGGAGCGGCGGGCTTCGCCCGACGCGAAGTGCGCGTGGAGTGAAGTCTCAGCGATGAAGTCGTCATGGCTCGCGTCTAGCGCGAGCCGGACTTCATCGCTTGCTCTTGATGAACGCCACCAGGGCCTTCGCGTTCGCCATCGACACCGAGCCGGGAGGGATCGTGGCGCTCATGACGCCCTTCGGGAAGCCCTTCACGATCTGCTTGTCAGGGTCGAGGATCGACTCGAGCAGGTAGGCGTCGCCGGCGGTGACGGTCTGGCCGGTCGAGAGCTGAACCTTCGAGCCGTAGAGGCCCTTGTAGGTCGGGCCGATGCCCTTTGCGCCCGTGAGGGTGTGGCAGCTGGAGCAGCCGAGGCTCTCGTAGAGCTTGGCGCCCGTCGCCGCGAGGCCCCCGCCGCCCCCGGAGGGTGGGTTCGCCAGCGTCGGCGCCGCGCCCTGGCTCGCTGAGCCCGTCCCCGCGACCGAGGCGACGTACGCCCCCACCGACGCGGCGTCCGCGCCCGTCACGAGCTTTCGGGGCATCGGTGCGATCGCGTGGTAGATCTGGTCGTAGACGACCTGCTTGATCGTGCTCTCCTTGAAGTGCTGAGCCCTCGCGCCGGCGAAGGCGCCGTCGAGATTGGGGCCGATTGTCCCCTTCGTCCCTGCGTCAGCAAGGGTGTGACAACTGCCGCACTTGGCGACGAAGAGCTTCTTCCCCTGCGACACATCGCCGCCCTTGGCGATTCCCGTCTGCCCGGTCCCGCAGGCGGCAGAAATCGCCGCGACCCCCAGCAAGAGCAGTCCCGCTGCGAAGAGGCGCACCTAGCTAGGCGGGAGGCTGGCTCGAGGTTCCGACTTTCGAGAGCGCTTCGTCACGTGTCGGGTAGATCGTGAAGACGCGGTCGAGACCGGTGATCTCGAAGATCTTGGTGATGTTTCGGTCGTTGCAGACGAGCGAGAGCTGGCCGTCGTTCGTCCGCAGTCGCTTGACCCCGCCGACGAGAACGCCCAGCGTCGTCGAGTCGATGAACGTGGTGTCCGAGAAGTCGACGATGACCTCCTTGCCACCCTTGGCGATCACGTCCAGCAGCTGCTGCTTGAACTCAGGTGCGGTGTAGAGGTCGACCTCGCCTGCAAGAGCGATCACGTATGCGTCGTCGACCTGTTCGGTCTTGATGTCGAAGTTCATCCGCCCCCCGGTTCGTGGACGCCTAAGTCTGGACGGCTGAGTCTATCGATGCTGCGCTGGACTTAGCACGGCGATCCGCTGCTTCGCCGAGGCGGCGGCAGGGTCGGTCGGCGCCAACTTGACCACCAGCTTGTAAGCCTTGAGAGCCGCGGTCGTATCACCGGTCAGATCGGCGAGCTGGGCGTAGTGGAACTGGGTGTTGACGTCGGTCGGCTGCAGCTTCGCGATCCGCTTGTAGAGCTGCGTGTCTTTTTGCAGCGCGGTGTTCGCCTCGGTGAAGGCGTCCTGAGCCTTCTGCGTCAGCTGCTGACTCGTCGGGTCGTTGCTGAGCGCCTGGCCGAGCTGGCCGGAGACCCCGAGCACGCCCGAGAGCGAAAGGGGTGCCTCCGCCTGAAGATTGCGCGCCTCGGTTTCCTTGTTCGAGGCCTTCGTCTCGTAGAAGCCGGCGACCCGCTGAAGCGCGTCTGTGTCGTTCGGCCGCAGCTTGAGCAGGTGCTCCAGGGCCGCATTCGCCTGAGTCAGCTTCCCGTCCGTCTGATACGCCGTCGCCAGGTCGTTCCAGGCGTTCGGGTCCTTCGGATGCGCTTGCGTCTTCTTGAGCGCGCTCTTGACCGCGGAGCTGTTCGTCGAGGTGCCGTTGTTGCCGAAGATGTTGAAGTTGCCGCGCAGCAGGTCGCCGAGACCGGTCGAGCCCGAGCCGACGCCGAAGAAGACGAAACCGGCAGCGAAGACGAAGGCGAGGAAGACGAACACCCACTTCGCCTGCCGCCGCAGGCGAGGGAAGAACATCGTCTGCTCGATCGTCGGCGGGCGGCGGGCGGCGGCTTGCTTCCGCCTCCCGGGTTGGGACTTCGCGGCCTTGCGCCGTGCCTGTGCAGCTCCTCGCGCCATGGGGTCTTAGGGTACCTCGACCCCGCCTGCGCGGAGGGTATCCCAGTCGAAAGCCTCGCCCAGCTCGCGCAGCCTCGTTCGCGTCGGCTCGTCGCAGAGGGCGCCCTCGAGGCCGGCGTCGTAGAAGTTCTGGGGCTCGAGCCCGAGCTCGCGGGCGGCCGCGTACTCCGTCGAAAGGTCGGTCCCGAACATCGCCGGGTCGTCGGTCGAAAGCGAGCAGACAACGCCCGCGGCGACGAGGCCGGGCAGCGGGTGCCGGCTCAAGGACGGAACCGCCCGCGTGCGCACGTTCGAGATCGGGCAGACGTCGAGGACCACGCGCTTCTCGGCCAGCTCCTGCACCAACTCCGGATCGTCGATCGCCCTGATCCCGTGCCGAATGCGCCGGGCGCCGAGCGCGTCGAGCGCGCCTCGGATCGAGCCCGGACCCGCATGCTCGCCGGCGTGGGGCACCGAAGCGAGGCCCTCGGAGCGAGCGAGCTCGAAGGCGGGCGCATACGGCTCCGGTGGATGCTCGGCCTCCGGCCCGCCGAGGCCCACCCCGACCACGCCCCGCTCGCGGTACTTGATCGCGTAGCCGACAACGTGCAGCGCTTCCTCGAGCGTGTACACGCGCGCGATGTCCGGCGTCAGGCGGATCTCGATCCCGTGGCGCTCTCGTGCCTCCTCCGCGCCGTCGCAGACGCCGCTGAAGACGACGTCGCTGTCGAGGCCGCGCCAGAGGCCGAGCGAGAAGATCGCCTCGAGGTAGACGGCCCCGTGCCGGGCGGCCTCTTCCGCGTACTCGACCACCACCTGCCGGAAGTCGTCCTCGCGCTCGAGCGCGCCCGACGTCAACATGAAGACCTCGATGAAATGCGCGAAGTCGCGGTACTCGTAGAGGGCGCGCACGTCCTCGACCGAGTCGACCGGGAGCGCGTAGCCGTTCCGCCGCGCGATCTCGAGCAGTGTCTCAGGCCGCACCGTCCCCTCGAGGTGGACGTGAAGCTCGATCTTCGGGTACGTCACTCCGTCAGCGGCGCGGCGCCCGCGCTCGAACGCCAGCGCGGCTCGAGGAACGAAGCGAGGCCGATCGAGAGCACGTACAGCGAGACGAGCGGAATCACCGAGAGGATGGTCGAGACCGGATCGACCCCCGGCAGCAGCACGCCGATCACGGTCATGGCGAAGACTCCGACCCGCCAGGTGCTACGCAGCTTCGCCGCCGTGAGGATGCGCAGCCGGACGAGCGCGAGCACGAACACCGGTACCTCGAACGCGAGCGCGACACCGAGCAAGACGAACGTCACGAATCTGTAGTAGTCGCGAGCCCGGATGAAGATCGTGTAGTGGCTCGAGTCGTAGTTCGTGAGGAAGTGGATCGCCGGCGGCAGGACGACGAAGTAGCCGAAGGCAACGCCCCCGACTCCGAGCGCCGTCGCGAAGGCGACGACCAGGGCGATCGAGCGCTGGCGGTGCTGCTCGAAGGCCGGAGCGAGGAAGGCCCAGAGTTGCCACAGCCAGACCGGCAAGGCGAGGAGCAAAGACGCGTACAGGGTCACCCAGATCGAGGTCGTGAACGGCTCGATCGGACTGAAGGTCACGGGCCGCCTGAACTTGTGCGGCAGCGGGCGGTTCAGCCACTCGAGAATCTGCCCGTGGAAGCCGTAGGCCACGGCGAAGGCGACCGCGATCGCCGCGAGCGCGATGATCAGGCGCGCACGGAGCTCGCCCAGGTGCTCGACGAGCGTGGCTTCCTCGCCGTGGCGAAGGCGCCGCGGGAGCCGCTTCATGACCTAAGGAGTCGAGGGAGGCGGGGACTCGTCCCCGGAGCGCGGCGGCAGCTCTGGCTTGTCGTCCTGGCCGCTGATCGAGTCCTTGAACTCGCGCATGCCCTTCCCGAGCGAGCGGCCGATCTCTGGCAGCCGCTTCGGCCCGAACACCAGTAGCGCGACGATGAGGATCACGATCAGCCCGGCGATGCCGATCTCAGGCATGACCCAAGCGTAGCGCGTACGCGAGTGGGTATGAACCTGCGATGGCGAAAAAGCCGCTTTCCGAGCAGGTGATGGTCGTCACGGGCGCCTCGAGCGGGGTCGGCCGGGCGATCGCGCGAGCGGCCGGCGAACGAGGGGCGAAGGTTGTCGTCGCGGCCCGCGGCGAGGACGGCCTTGCTGCCGCGGTCGAAGAGATCGAGCGGGCGGGCTCGGAGGCGCTCGCAGTCCCGGGCGACCTCGCCGAGCAGAAGCAGAACGAGGAGCTTGTCCGCCGCTCGCTCGAGCGTTTCGGCCGCATCGACACGTTCGTGGCCAACGCGATCGTCACGGTCTACGCCGAGGTCGAGCACCTCGAGCCCGACGAGCTCCGCCGCGTCATGGATGTCAATTTCTTCGGTGTCGCGTACGGCTACTGGGCGGCGCTGCCGGCGCTGAAGGAGAGCCACGGGACCTTCCTGCACGTCTCGTCGGCGCTCGCCTACCGCGGGATTCCCCTACAGGCCGCGTATTGCTCTTCGAAGGCGGCTGCGCGGACGTTTCTCGAATCGGCGCGGGTCGAGCTCCAGAAAAACGGCCACGACGTTGCGGTCTCACTGGTCCTCCCCGGCGCGATCAATACGCCCCAGTTCGACCGCGACCGGCAGAAGCTCGGCAAGCAGCCCCAGCCGGTGCCGCCGATCTACGAGCCTGAGCCGTATGCCGACGCGGTCTTGCGTTGCGCCGAGAAGCCCATCCGCGAGCTACCGGTCTCGTGGGGCGCGCAGAAGCTGCTCTGGGGCCAGAAGCTCTCGCCGCGCGCCGGCGATTGGATGCTCCGCCGAATCGGCTGGAAAAAGCAGCACACGGGTGAGGACAAGCCGGTCGACTCGCCCGACAACCTGTTCGAGACGATGTCCGGTGACCCCGGCGCCCACGGCCGTTTCGACGCGCAGGCGAAGCGATCGAGCGCCTGGACGACGCTGAGGCTGTTGATACCGAAGGGCTAATAGATGACGGGACGGGCCCGCGCGGCGCTGATCTGAACGAGCCAGGCCGACAGGACGAGGCTCGGGAAGCTCGAGAAGAGCCCGTACGTCGGGAACCCCGGGATCGTGTGCCCGCCGAGATCCGGCATCGTCTGGACGAGCGCGAGGCTGACGACGCGGCCCGCCATCAGCGCTCCGGCCGCAAAGGCAAAGGGCACGCCGAACTTCAGGGCGCGCAGCACGAGCTTGACGCCGACCGCGCCGCAGATGCTCGTCAAGATCGCCCAGGCCTCGACGCTGGTTGCCGGCGCAATGCCGATGAACGCTGCTGAGATCCAGGAGCTGATCGCGCCCCCGGCGAGCACTGCTACCAGCGCGATTCCAAAGCTGGGCTGTCTGGGGTCGGCCATCGTTCCTCCTTCGGCGTGGCCGCCCGCCATGCACTCGTTCTCAGCGTGATTCGACTGCTTTACAGGACTGCTGTATCCCTCGACCGGGCGAAGTAGCTCACCCGCTAGCATGGTCAGTGCGAGGACGCCGTCCGGCGCCCGCATCCTGATCATGGCACTACTCGAACTGAAGAATCTGCATGTCGCGCTGGAGGACGGCACCGAGATCGTCAAGGGTGTCGATCTCGCCGTGAACACGAACGAGACCCAAGCTCCTGCTCGACGGCGAGGACGTGACCGAGATGGCGGCCGACGAGCGCGCACAGAAGGGCCTCTTCCTCGCGTTCCAGTATCCCCATGCCGTGCCGGGCGTGACCGTGACGAGCTTCCTCCGGTCGGCAGTCAACTCGATTCGCAAGGCGAAGGCCGGCGAGGACGATCCGATTCCCATCCCCGAGTTCCGCAAGGAGCTGATGGATGCGATGGAGCGCCTCAAGGTGCCGCGCGAGATGGCCAGCCGCTACCTGAACGAAGGCTTCTCGGGCGGCGAGAAGAAGCGGGTCGAGATCCTGCAAATGGCGATGCTGAAGCCGCGGATCGCGGTGCTCGACGAGACCGACTCAGGGCTCGACATCGACGCACTGAAAATCGTCGCCGGCGGTGTCAAGGGCCTCGTTGGCCCTAACATGGGTGCAATCGTGATTACGCACTATCAGCGAATCCTCAACTACATCGACCCCGACTATGTGCACGTCTTCGTCGACGGGCGTATCGTCGAGGAAGGCGGGCCCGAGCTCGCACACAAGCTGGAGGCTGAGGGCTACGAGGCGTTTATGCCGGCCGTCGCCGCGGGAGGTGGTGAATGATGGCAGCGACTCCTGAGACCGAGATCGTCGCCGGGATCGGCAACGACTACAAGTATGGCTTCCACGACGAGGAGAACTACGTCTTCAAGTCGGAACGCGGCCTTTCACCGGAAGTGGTCGCCGCGATCTCGGAACGCAAGAACGAGCCGGACTGGATGCGGAAGTTCCGCCTCAAGTCGCTCGAGTACTTCATGGCCCGCCCGCTGCCCGAGTGGGGCGGCGACCTGAGCCAGATCGACTTCGACAACATCTACTACTACATCAAGCCAACCGCGGAGCAGGCGAACACCTGGGAAGACCTGCCCCCCGACATCAAGAACACCTGGGACCGGCTGGGCATCCCGGAGGCGGAGCGGAACTTCCTCGCCGGTGTCGGCGCCCAGTACGAGTCCGAGGTCGTCTACCACAAGCTCCAGGAGAAGCTCGAGTCGCAGGGCGTGATTTTCAAGGACATGGACTCCGGTCTCCGCGACCACGAGGAGCTCGTCAAGCAGTACTTCGGGACGATCATCCCGCAGAACGACAACAAGTTTGCGGCCCTGTACTCAGCGGT
>VAXH01000071.1 GCA_005883955.1 Actinomycetota bacterium
CGTGGGCGCTCGGGGCGGGCCACGACCGACACGGGGCACGTCGCAGGCGGCGGCTGACCGGCGCGCGGACAGGCGCGCACCCGACGCCGAGAACCTTCACACGGCTTATTCAAGCCGGGCGGCTTGAGAACGCGAACGTTCTCGAAAACCGTTTCGGGCGGTTTCGTCCGACGAGGGTTCAAATCCCTCCCCCTCCGCTTCCTCCGAGAACCGCATCGTTATGCGTTTCTCGGCGCCCCGGGCCTAGACCTGGGCGGCGGTCGTGGTGGGGCTGCGTGTGGGATCCAGAGGGCCTGCGAGGAGACGCGCGGAGCGCCCCTCCTCGCAGGCAGAAATGAAGCTACGGCGTCGGGTCGGAAGGAGCCTCTCGCAAGCGCCCGACGGTAGGCATCGATCGCCGGACAGTCGCAAAGCCGGAAGTGAGGCCATTTGCGCTTGAACCGCGCGTACCACCGATCCCGCCACGGCCGAGGTTACGAGCCCTTGCCGACCTTGATGATCGGGCAGTTGAGCCTGGTTGAGGTGGCGCGCTCGGTCAGCGTGCCCTTCTTCTCGAGCTTGTCGATCTGCGTGTCGCTCGTGATCAGGACCGGTGTCGCGCTCGCCTTCCAGGTCAGGATTGTCTCCTTCCAGATCGGCGAGTAGCTCGGCTCACCCGGTTGCGAGCCAAAGACGGCGAGCTGTCCTGCGGCTGCTTTGCCTTCGACGAGGTAGATCTCGGGCGCCGCTTTCAACGGGACCGTCTTCAGCACGGGCGCGTAGTTGATGTGCATCGCCTTCGCGTCCGCCTTGCTGGAGACGTCGGTGTTCAGGTAGGTGTCTTTGTGTCCGTCGTAGTAACCCTTGAAGGCGGGCCGCGTGACACTGATTTGTGGGCCCATCCTCGGGCCGCCGCTCGTAAGCGAGGCGTAGGCACCTGCGGCGGCGGCCAGGGCGGCGAGTGCCAGTGCGCAGATTGAGACGATCCTGGGCTGCATCGGTCACCTCCGTGATCGGATTGGGTTGCGCTAGGCGGTACGAGCGCACACGCTCGGCGGTTTCTCGCCCGCCCGGCAAATTGCGGATGCGGCGCCTGTCGCCGCGCGACCGCTCGACGAACTGCTCGGCCGGTAGCCGCATGGTCTGCAGAAGACCAGCTGCGCTGCGTCTCGCCGGTTGGGCATTGCCTTTGCGACCCCCTCTCGTCACGATCTTGAGAGGAGATGTCGTCCGAGATCGTCAGCAGGGAGGGGGAGCTCGCTTCCATTCACGCTTTCATCGGCGAGAAGCGGGGAGGACCGGCTGGGCTCGTTCTCGAGGGCGAGGCGGGGATCGGGAAGTCGACGCTTTGGCTTGCGGGCGTCGAGCATGCGCGTGCCCGAGGTCTGCGCATCCTTGCGTCGCGGCCGGCTGAGGCCGAGCGTGGCCTCGCTCACGTGGGGTTGGGCGATCTGTTCGACGACGTCCTCGACGACGTGCTCCCTGCGCTGTCTCCGCCGAGACGGCGTGCCCTCGAGATTGCGCTGCTCCGCGAGGAGGCGACACGTGGTCCCGTCGACCAGCGGGCGCTTGCCGTGGCCGTTCGGGGCGCGCTGCAGCTTCTCAGCGAGCCGCGGCCGCTCGTCATCGCCGTCGACGACGTCCAGTGGCTCGACCAGTCCTCGTCGAGCGCGCTCGCGTTCGCGTTGCGCAGGCTCGGTTCGAGTCAGGTATTCCTGCTGCTCGCCCGCCGCCTCGGTGACGGAGCGCAACCGTCGGAAATCGAGCAAGCACTGGGTACGGAGCGCGTGCAGCGGCTGCCTGTGGGACCGCTCAGCGTCGGCGCCCTCCATCGGTTCCTGCGCAACCGGTTGGGCAGGTCCTTCGGGCGCCAGACATTGCTTCGCATCCACGAGCGGTCGGGCGGAAATCCGTTCTTCGCGCTCGAGTTGGCCGGCATCCTCGACACGGACGTTGATCCGCTTCGGCCACTCCCGGTTCCCGAGACGCTCGAAGAGCTCGTGCGCGCGAGGATCTCCGCACTCCCTGCGTCGACTCGCGAGGCACTCGCGTTCGCCTCGGCCTTGGGCGCGCCTTCCGTTTACCCACCCGCTCCTGTCGTCGGTCATCTACCAGGACCTCGGCGAGAAGCGGCGGAGCGTTCACGGACGCATCGCCGGAATCGTCGAAGACCCGCTCCTCCGCGCCCGTCACCTGGCGCTGTCGATGGAAACGCCAGACGGCGACGTCGCCGCTCTCCTCGACGACGCCGCGAAGCTGGCAGCCGCTCGTGGCGCGTCGGCACTTGCGGCCGAGCTTGCCGAGCAGGCGCTCCGGCTGACGCCGCCGGAAGGACGCGAGGAGCGGCATCTACGGGCCCTCGCCGCAGCTCGTGCGCATCATGATGCCGGGGAGTGGACGCGCGCCCGGGCGATCGCCAGCGACCTGTTGGCCGAGGCGGAAATCGGCCCCATGCGTGCCGAGGTGCTCATCCTCCTTGCCGAGCTCGAAAACCTCGATCGCTCGACGCCGCTGCTCCAGGAAGCGCTGCGCGAGGCCGCCTCGCGCCCGGCCCTTCAGTCAGTCGTCCACTGTCGCCTCGCGTGGGCGACACGCTTCGTGAACGGGTTTGACCACGCCCGCGAGGCGCTCGAGCTCGCGGACGAGCTCGACGACGACGTGCTACGAGCGCGTGCCCGCGCGGTGCAAGCCATCCTCGGCTGGTTCGCCGGCCGGGCGGCGGCGCCGGAAGATCTCCCGGCGCGCGCCCATGACTTCCCTAGCGCCGTCGGCGGTGAGCAGTTGGTCCAAGAGGCGACGCTGGCCGTCGTGAACACGCTCGCGCCTTCTTCGAAGAGGAATGAGGCCCGCGCCCTGCTCGAGCGCGAGCACCAAGAGTGGCGAGACCGCGACGAGCCGAGAAGCGCCCGGGCGCTTTGGGGCCTCGCCTGGGTCGAGTTCTGGGCCGGGCGCTGGTCACTCGCGGCCGCGCACGCTTCTTCGGCGCACGACACCTCGATTCAGTACGGACTCGAGGTGCCGCAGGACCACCTGCCGCTGGCGCTCATTGCCGTTCATCGCGGCCAACTCGAGCTTGCACGCGAGCATTCGGAGCGCGCGCTCGAGCTGGCTGAAGAGCACCTTGCACTCCACCCACCGCAGCACTTGGCGATCCTCGGGCTCGCCGACCTCTGGAGCTCCGATCCGTCCGCGGCGATCGAGTGGCTCGGCAAAGCCGACCGGCAGGCCGCGGCCCTCGGTTGGGGGGAGCCGAGCGTCCGCTGGTGGAGCTCAGACTACGCCGAGCTCCTGCTCGAGCTCGGCCGGATCGACGACGCTGTTCGAGTCCTCGACGCCTGGGAGGCGGACGCGGCGCGGGTCGTCCGCGAGTGGGTGCTCGCACACGTGACGCGATGCCGCGGTCTTGTGGCCGCCGCGCAAGGCGATGTCGGTCGCGCCGGTTTTCTCCTGGAGCAGGCAGTGGCGCAGCATGACGAAGTAGGGGATCCTTTCGGGCGGGCTCGCGCGTTGCTTGCTCTCGGCATCGTCCGCAGGCGCGCACGACAGAAGCGCGCTGCTCGCGATGCGATCCGCGCGGCGCTCAATGGCTTTGAGCAACTTGGTGCGGCCACCTGGGTCGAGAGGGCGAGTGCCGAACTCGGCCGCATCGGGGGGCGCACGCGCGAGGAGGGGTTGTCCGCGGCAGAGCGACGCGTCGCCGCCCTCGTTGCCGAGGGCCAGACTAACCGTGAGGTCGCCGCCGCGCTCTTCCTCGGCGAACGCACAGTCGCCAGCCATCTGACCCACATTTACGCCAAGCTCGGCGTGCGCTCGCGCACCGAGCTCGCCCGCCGGCTGCACTGACGACCTCGCCCAGCCGGGGCAAAGTTCAGATGTTCTGACGTTTCCACCGCATCGTGCTCGCCGTAGCGTGGAGCGCGTGCCGAGCTACCTCATCGAGACGTACCTCGCTCGTGGCCAAGCGGGGGAGCGCTCCGTCCGCGAGCGGCGGGCGCGCTCGGCCGCGGAAGAGCTGACGCAGGAGAGGACGCGCGTCAGCTTCGGACACTCAATCCACATTCCCGAGGACGAGATCTGCTTCTTCGTCTTCGACGCCCCCTCGGGCCGAGACGCGGCGTTAGCGGCACAGCGCGCCGGGCTCGACCCGTTCCGCGTCGTCGAGGCGGTCTCGTCCCAAAAGGAGGAGAGATGAAACTGAAGTTGTTCATGGCCCTTCTTGTCGGCGTCTCCGGCCTTGCTGTATATGCCGGAAACGTCCTGGCGACGCCGCAGTCGGGCGTGACCACGACCCAGCTCGCAAAGTCGACCTTCGACGAGATGTCTTTGAAGGCCCACACACTCCCAGCCGACCTCTGGAAGGCAGAGATAAAGACGCACGGACTCTCCGATGTCTACGTCGTCGACAACAAGATCGCGGCCGGAGGGACGACCGGCTGGCACTCGCATCCGGGTCCCAGCCTGATCCTGGTCGTCGCCGGAACGGTGACGAACTACATGGGCGACGACCCGAGTTGTACGCCCCATGTCTACACCGCCGGGATGGGCTTCGTCGATCCGGGCGGCGGTGACGTGCACATTCTGCGGAACGAGACCAGCGCCCAAGCGGAAACAATCGCGGTGCAGCTGCTGCCGAAGGACGCGCCGAGAAAGATCGACGTGACCCCGGCTCCCGGAAACTGCCCTTTCTAGGCGTTCGTATGCGACCAGGGGTCGGGCCGGCGACTCCGGACCCCGACCCCTCGTCGAATCCTTCCGCGCGTCGAGTCTCTGATCAGCCCCCTGCCATCGCCGCAACGACCCTGAACGGCTCGGTCCCCGAGGCGACTTCGTCCGGCAGCGGATCGTCGGCCGAATCGAGCGTGATGTCTTGCCCGCAGGCGAAGAATCGGATGAAGTCCCGGCGCTTCGCCGTCCCGTGGTCGCGGATCGTCCCCCGCAGGGTCGGGTAGCTCGCCTCCAGCGCGTCCAGGAGCGTGCGCTGCGTCGGACGCTGCTGGGCGTCGAGCGAGATCTCTCCTTCGACGCCCGCAAGCGTCCGCAGGTGCGTCGGAAGCACGACGCGGATCACGGCAGCGTCTGGGCCTCGACCGAGAGCACCGCGGGCAGGTCGTGCACGATCGCCGTCCAGTTGTCGCCGCCGTCCGGCGACGCGTAGACCTGACCGCCGGTGGTCCCGAAGTAGACGCCGCCGGGATCGAGATCGTCGACCGACATGGCGTCGCGCAGCACGTTCACGTAGCAGTGCTGCTGCGGCAGGCCTTCGGTGAGCGCCTCCCATTCGTTCCCGCCCGTGCGGCTGCGATAGACGCGGAGCCTGCCGTCCGGCGGAACGTGTTCCGAGTCGCTCTTGATCGGCACGACATAGACCGTGTCCGGCTCGTGGGGATGGACGGCGATCGGGAAGCCGAAGTCCGACGGAAGGTTCCCGCTCACCTCGTGCCAGGACTCGCCTGCGTCGTCGCTCCGCATCACATCCCAGTGCTTCTGCATGAATAGTACGTCTGGACGCGACGGGTTCATCGCGATCCGGTGGACGCAGTGCCCGACCTCGCGGTCCTCGTCCGGCAACTCTCCGGAGCGCAGCCCGCGGTTGATCGGGCGCCATGTCTCGCCGCCGTCGTCCGTGCGGAACGCGCCCGCGGCCGAGATCGCGACGAACATTCGCTGCGGGTCGTCGGGGTGGATGAGGATCGTGTGCAGGCAAAGCCCGCCGGCGCCCGGCTGCCACTGAGCGCCCGTCGGATGATCTCGGAGTCCTGACAGCTCGTGCCAGGTCTGTCCTCCGTCGACGGAACGGAAGAGCGCCGCGTCCTCGACTCCGGCGAACACCGTGTCCGGGTCTGTCAGCGACGGCTCGAGATGCCAGACACGCGCGAACTCCCAAGGATGCTGCGTGCCGTCGTACCACTGATGCGTACCGGGGATGCCGTCGTAGGCGAACTCATTGCCGATCGGCTCCCAGGTCTTCCCGCCGTCGTCCGAACGCTGCATGACCTGGCCGTGCCAGCCGGTGGACTGGGACGCGTACAACCGGTTCGGATCGGCCGGCGAGGCGTTGAGGTGGTACATCTCCCAGCCCGCGAACAACGGGCCCTCCACGTCCCAATCGCCACGCGTCCCGTCCGACGTCAGGATGAAAGCGCCTTTCCGGGTGCCCACGAGAAGCCGCACTCCGCTCATCGATTCCCTCCTTGTCGATCTCGAACGACCATTCTCTCCAATGACGAGCAGCGGCCTTGGGATTCGACCGCGTCAGGAGTTAGACCACCGGGCAGTGCAGAAATCATCGGCGGGACGCCCCTTCCCGCGCCCGGGGGCGCGGGAAGAGGATGGTCAAAAGGCGCTAGCTGGTCTGGATGCAGCCACCGTTGGCGTAGCCACTATTGGTGTTTGCGGCTGCGTTGCTCCAGTTGCCCTGGATCTTCCAGCTTTGGCCGCCGATGGTCACGAGCCCGTTGAAGGTCCACGCGCACTTGTCTGCGTTCTCGGAGCCCTGCTGGTCATACCAAGCGTTGAGCTGCGGGTCGGTCAGCATCTCGCTGAGCTCATGCCCGCTGACGTTCGCAAGGGCCGAAAGGCCCTGGCTATGGCCGAGGCTGGTGGGGGCCCCAGGATCGCAGCCCGGATCGCTGTCGAGGGTGAAGAAGAAGCCGAACTCCACCTGAATACCGTTGATCGTGCCTGAGCTGTGCCACGCGCAGTAGCCCGCGTTGCCCCGAGGCTGGTCCGAGTAGACCGGGTAGTAGGCACCCGCTTGCGGATGGCCGCTCGTCACCTTGGCGACCTCTTGCAGAACCTGCCCCGTCGAGGGCGCCCCCGAAGGTGCCGCCGAGGTATCGGTGGCGTCGCTGGACTGGGAGATGTTCGTGGTGCTCACGTTTCCGGCCCCGTCGGTGTACTCGGAGTTCGTGTGTGCGTACGCGGTGCCGTGGACTTTCGAGTAGAAGGTGTCGAGACCGGAAACCTTGTCATCGACGAACGATGAATCGCCCCACTTCGAGCCCCAGTAGATGGGAGCGACCGTCGTCGAGTGCATCACCGGCCCGAAGTGCCACGTGAGCAGCGAGACGCGACTACGCCTATTCGAGTGGCCCGCATGATTCACGTTGCGAGACGGAACAAACCCGAACGCCGGACCTGCGGCGACGCTCGGCGGCCCGCCCGCCGCGGTCGCTGTGCCGGCCGCCGCGACGACTGATGCGAGGCAAACGGTCGCGACGACCGCCGCCAGTACTGACTTAGAGTTCATCTTGGCCCCTTTTGGTGAGTGATTATGACCCCGTCCGCAGGCGCCAGATGATGCCCGATTGTTTTCGGATGGTCAATGGGGCCGTCAGATCCCGAGCGATCCGGAGAGGGTCCGAGCGGTCCGACGGCGCCGCTTGACGGCGCCGTCTGGAGGCCGTGCGGGCTTTGCCCGTGCGGCCGTTCAATCCCGGCCTGGGTACTCTGCTCCCGGTTCGGAGAGGTGTCCGAGCGGTCCGACGGCGCCGCTTGACGGCGCCGTCTGGAGGCCGTGCGGGCTTTGCCCGTGCGGCCGTTCAATCCCGGCCTGGGTACTCTGCTCCCGGTTCGGAGAGGTGTCCGAGCGGTCCGACGGCGCCGCTTGAATCCCGGCCTGGGTACTCTGCTCCCGGTTCGGAGAGGTGTCCGAGCGGTCCAACGGCGCCGCTTGACGGCGCCGTCTGGAGGCCGTGCGGGCTTTGCCCGTGCGGCCGTTCAATCCCGGCCTGGGTACTCTGCTCCCGGTTCGGAGAGGTGTCCGAGCGGTCTAAGGAGCGCGACTGGAAATCGCGTACGGGCCGAAAGGTCCGTCGCGGGTTCAAATCCCGCCCTCTCCGCCTCGCTTGAAGGCCCGCCTAACGCGGGCCTTCTTCGCTACGAGACCTTGACCTCGACGTCCATCCCGGCTTGCTTGTGGCCGGGGACGCTGCAATAGACGTCGTAGGTGCCGCTCTTCAGGTCGACGTTCAGCTTCGCCGTCTTCCCCGGGCCGATCACCGGCGTCTTCTCGTTGTCGACGCCCGGCCCGTTGAAGACCAGGTCGTGGCCGACATGGCCCTTGTTCGTCAGATCGAACGTGTAGCTCCCCGGGGAAAGGGTCGTGCTCGGGAGCTCGATCTTGAACTCGACCTCCGTCACCGGGACGCTCTTCGGCGCCGCCGGCGCAGTCGTCGGCGCAGATGCAGCCGGCGCGGTGGTCGTCGCCTTCGTCGTCGAGGGAGCGGTCGTGGATGGTGTCGTTGTCTGGGTCGGCCCGGCTGTCGATCCTTCGGCGGCATGGCTCTCGCTCGGCTCCCGGCCGAAGAAGAAGACGGCGAACATCATCCCGACGAAGAGGGTTGCCGAGAGCGTCAGAAAGACCGGCAGGCCCCGCCTGCCCGGGTAGTCCGGCCGCAGCGCCGGCAGCAGGAACGCCGAGATCAGCGCGAAGACGACGAAAGCCAAGCCGACCAGCCCGAGCCCCACCTTGTGCCCGGTCGAAAGAGCCGCGATCAGCACGTGGCGGAAATTACCGCATCGGCGAAACCGACTCGCCGTCGGCACGCGGGCCGCGTCCATTCGGCCAGAACGAGGGATTGGGCGCTCGAAGCCGCGAGCCGAAGATGAGTAGGCGTTTTCGTGCAATGCGGCAACGAAAGGCGGCCTCTATGTCTGCGGAACAGCTGAAGCGCAAGCTGCGGAATTTTCCCGTGGCCAAGCTGACAGAACGCATCGCTGCGTAGTCGCGGCGGTGGTTTAGGCGGAGCGGCGCGGCATAGCCCGCCGCTCCCTTCGTTTCTAACAAGCCGCGAGGAGTGCCGCGCGGGCTTCGACGTTCTCCGCGTAACGGAGCGTTTCCAGTGAGGGAGCGCGGCCGATCTTCTCGACCGCCGTCGGCCCGGCGTTGTAAGCGGAGAGTGCAAGCTCGACGTTGCCGTCGAAACGGCTGACCAACTCTTCGAGGTAGCGCGCGCCCGCAAGGATGTTCGCGCGCGGATCGGCCGATGCGATCGCCAATGCCTTCGCCGTCCCTGGCATGAGCTGAAGCATCCCGCGGGCGCCCGCTTCGGAACGCGCATGGGGATTCATCCTCGACTCCTCCCACGCCACCGCCGCGAGTAGCGAGAGCGGCAGCTTCGTCTCGCGGGCTGCGGTACGGAAAGCGCTTGCGTAGGCCGCTGGGACCCCGCAGGCCGCGGCGACGGACCGGGACAGCTTCGGAGCTGAAGCCGTCAACTTCGCCGGCGCGTTCTCGACGACCCGCGATCCTTCGGTGGCGAAACCGAGCAAGACGATCGCGAGTACGACGGCGCGAACGAAACGCCGGTCGAGCGCCGCTCGCCTTGCGGATCGCGAGTGTCGAGCGGCGGCTCGGCGGCGGGACCGAGCGAAGACGAGCTCCATCTCGGCGAGGTTCTGCCAGGATGTCGAAGCATCCACGAAGTGCCGTTCCTACCCTCGTCTCGGAACCGAAAACCGTGGCGAGGCGGCCACCGTCGCGTCTGGGCTCAACGCCATCCAGGCAGGTCAGCCATCGCCCGGCCTACGGGTTGTTCGACCGCGCGGCTAGGCCCGCTGAAGGTATGCGCAGGGGCGCCCGTTGCGCGGCAATCGAACCACCTTCGTGACTGTGAACCGTCCCTCTTCCTCAGGCACATCGACAGCGTGGCCGACACTCGGCAGGGCGCCGACGCGATCAAGCAGCACGTAACCCGCGGCTGTCGGCACGCACAGCAGGTAGTTCTCGGTCGGGACCGGTCCTGGAGTCGTCGGAGCGGGCTGCTCCTCCGGCCAGACGTGCACCTGTACCTCTTTCCGAGCGCGTTCTTCCTCGAGTTGCTCGCGCAGCTTGGCGAGCTCGAGCTCCTGGGCTTCAACCCGGGCGCGCAAGGATTCGAGCAGTTGGTCGCGATCGTCGAGTCCGGCGACGAGTGGTGGCTCTGGTTCCAGGGAAGGCTCAGGCTCGGGGACCTGCGGTTGTACCTCGACAGGCTCCGGCACGGGCTCCGCGGCCTCGGCGGGCGGCTCGGGCTCGAATGGCGGGCGGACCTGCGGCTCTGGCACGGCCGGCGGCGGTGCTTCCTGGACCGGCTCGGCGGCCTCCGGGCGGAGCTCGACGGGTTCCGGAAGAGGCTCGGCTGCCGCGGTGGACGGCGCCGGCTCGGGCTCGGGCGGGGCCGGGAGCATCGGCTCGGGCGCAATTGGTCGAGGCGCTTCCGGGGGCGGTTCGGGGGCTGGGAGATGGAACTCGACAGGTTCCGTCAAGGGCTCCGCGGCCTCGGCGGGCGGCCTCGGTTCCGGCTCGACCGGGGGCGGCGGAGCCGGCTCGGTTGCGAGGGGTGCTTCCTCCGCTGATGGAGGAGCCGTGGAGCGAAGCGTCGTTGGTTCGAGCGAAGGCTCTTGAACTTCGGCGGCCGGCGTCGTCTGTGGCACGGGCGTCGTGGACTCAGGCGGCGAAAGCGGCGTGACTGCGGCGGGTCGAGGCTCGAGCTCCGAAGGCTCCTCGACGACGGGCGCGGGCGGCTCGGCAGGACGAAGCAGCGGCGGCGGCTCCAATGTCTGCTCCGGCTCGAGCGCCGGTTCGGCCGGTGCGACCGGATCAGGCGACTGCTGCCGCAGCGGCGGCTCTGTCGCTTCTTCCGAAGCGGCGGGTGCCTGCTCATCCTCGGGCGCATGGGACTCAGCCTGCGGCTCGGCTGTGCGAAGAAGCGGCAGGGGCGTCGGGTCAGGCGGACGAATCGGCGAGACCGATGTTCCCGACTCGGAGGCCGCGCGTCTCGCGACGACACCACCGAGACCGCTTGCGAACCCGTACTCCGTCTTCAGCACGCCGCCGTGCTGCTCCGCAAGCGCGTTGGCGAGCGCCGGCCCCGAGATGAATCCACGCTGAACGATGATCTCGCCCAAGCGGCGGCCGGTCTGTGCCTGCTCCTCGAGCGCCTGGGCAAGCTGCTCCTCGCTGAGGAGGCCCGCAGCGATCAGGATCCTGCCGAGCTGAGGTGCTGGAATTTCCGCCGCGTTCACGATTCTAGTTATCGGCGTGCGGGCTCGATTCGTGAGAGCGAGTCGCGGTGTCCGGAGCGGTGGCGAAACTCGGCCGGTGGCCACTGAGGAGCTGCGACGCTTGTCAACATAGGGCGAGCACCACCGCCGCTTGCTCGCGTGGCTCACGATCGCCCTGGTACTAAAGCTTCTCGTCGACGCAATCGGGGCGATGTTGGTGTGGTATTTCGAGCACGGCGTCAAGGGTTCGCCGACGCCGGCTTCTTCGCAACGCTTAGAGGCTGGCAGGCTCTCGGGTAATGGCCGTCGAGCTACCGGAGTTGATCGTGCACGATGCCGCGGCGTGGCGGGCGTGGCTGACAGAGCACCACGCCGACCAGCCCGGCGTCTGGCTCGTACTCGCCAAGAAAGGCACCGAGAAACCGACCAGTCTCACCTACGACCAGGCGCTCGAGGAGGCGCTCTGCCATGGTTGGATCGACGGCCAGGCGCGTCGCCGAGACGAAGCCACCTACCGTCAACGCTTTACGCCGCGCCGGAACCGCAGCGCCTGGTCAAAGCGAAACACCGGCATCGCGGAACGCCTGGAAAGCGAAGGGAGAATGCATCCCGCGGGCCGAGCGGAGGTCGAGCGAGCGAAGGCCGACGGCCGCTGGAATGCCGCTTACGCCGGCCCGGCCAGCATCGAGGTCCCGGCCGACCTGGCCGCGGCTCTGGCTGCCGAGCCCCGGGCGCAGGCGATGTTCGAGGCCCTCAACAGCCAGAACCGCTACGCAATCCTCTACCGGATCGCTACCGCCAAGCGGGCTGACACGCGTGCGCGCCGGATCGATCAGTTCGTGGCGATGCTCGCTCGCGGGGAGACCATTTATCCGCAGAAGCGCAGCCAGCCGGATTGAAATCGGCGACGATCAGGGACTCCGGGCGACAAAAAGGGAGGGCTGGCATGTACCGGCACCGGATTCGCCAACAAATTCTCTACGGACGGTTCCGCGAGTACATGGAGATCGCGGAGGAGGTGATTGCGCTTCGAGCAAAGCTCGGGCTCGCCGCTTCGACCCTCTGGGCACCGACGTTCGGCACAGCCAACGAGGTCGTCTGGGAGATCGACTACCCGGATCTCGCCGCCTACGAGCGTGAGAACGAAACCTTCTATTCCCACCCCGCAGTGATGGAGCAATGGCGGCGACTTTGGCAGCTGGTGGTGCAGGGCTCCATTCAGGACGAGTTGCTGATGGAAGCCCCGCACATCGCTTAGCGCGCTGGCACCGCCTGTCTAGCTTTGCTGGGTGAACCTCCCGGTTCCCCCAGGCCCCCTCCACTGGTCCGCCGCGCTACGCGCGACGGACAATCGCTGCGCGATGGGCGCGGCTGGGATCGAACCAGCGACCTCCCGCGTGTGAAGCGGGCGCTCTCCCGCTGAGCTACGCGCCCCGGCGCGATCGAGAATAGCGCTGCCCGCTACGATTCCGCTGCCCGCGGCACTGAGAGTGTTCGAACCGCGTCAGATCCGGAAGGAAGCAGCGCTAAGAATTCCTCTCAGGTGCCGCGGCTTTTCGTCTCGTCGCCGATGCCGGCTTGGCCGGCGTCGGCTCAGCACGCGAATTCCCTCTCAGGTGCCGCGGCTTTCTTGGGCGACGGCCGGAGCTCTCTCTCCCGTCCCAGCCGGAACGCGCATCAGCACGCCAGCTGCAACCGCGCCGGCGAAGGCGACGGCGGAGCCGACGAGCAGGACCGCGTTCAGTCCGCTCACGAAAGCGATCACCGCCGGATGAGCCAGAGCCGGATGGCCGCCGACCACGCGCGTTCCCGACGAGCTCACCGCGGCAGCGAGCGTCCGGCTGTGCACGTGCGCCGTCGAGGCGAGCGAGGCCGAAACGCGGTCTTCGAGCACGGCACCAAGGGCTGCGACTCCGATCGCGACACCGCTGAGCCTGAAAGCGTTGTTGATGCCGGACGCCATCCCCGACCGGGCGGGATCGACCGTCCGGAGCGCGGAGGCGGCAAGGGTCGGATTCGCAAGTCCGATGCCGATCCCGCCGACGATGAAACCGGGGAGCAGAGCTGTCCAACGGGAGCCGGTCGTCACGCCGTGCAGCAGCAGCAGGCCAATCGCCACGAGCAGCATGCCGAGAGACGCAAGCAGCCATGGCTGCACGCGTTGGGCGATTCCCCGAGTTGCGATCGGCACCAGAAAGACGAAGGCCGTCAGCGGCAGAAACCGAAGCCCGGCCCCCAACGGCGAGGTGCCGAGGATGTCCTGAAGGTAGATCGAGAGGTAGGGAAACAGCGCGAACATGCCGGCGGCGATGGCGAAGGTCGCGAGCGAGACGCCGACGAAGGCGCGATTGCGGAAGAGCGAGATGTCGAGCATCGGCCGCTCCTGCCTTGCCTCGACGACCACGAAGACGACGAGCAACGCGGCGCCGGCGAACAGCGTCCCGACGATCAAGCCGCTGCCCCAGCCCTCGGCGTTTCCGCGCAGGAGCCCGAAGACGGTCAGGAACAGCGCGGCGGTGAACGTGACGAGGCCGGCGAAGTCGGTTCGGACGGCGCCGAGGTCACGCGACTCGGTCATCCGCGTGCGCGCGATCAGGAGCGCAAACGCCCCGACCGGGACGTTGACGAAGAAGACCCAGCGCCAGCCGAGCGCGTCCGTGAGGATTCCTCCGACGAGCGGGCCGGAAGCCACAGCCGCGCCTACAGTGGCGCCCCACACCGCGATCGCACCGAAGCGGTCGGCACCGCGATACTCGTGTCCGATCAGCGCGAGCGCGGTCGCGAACAGCGCCGCGCCGCCGATCCCCTGGACACCCCTTGCGACGTCGAGCGCCGTGATGTTCCAAGCAAGGCCGCAGACGAGCGAGGCGCTGGTGAAGACGACGACGCCGAACACGAACAGGAGGCGCCGGCCGAATCTGTCGGCGAGAGCTCCAGCGGTCAGGATCAACGCGGCGAGCGCGAGCGCGTACGCGTCGACGACCCACTGGAGCCCGGTCAGGTCGGCGCTGAGCCGGCGCTGGATGCTTGGCAGCGCGACGTTCACGATCGTGATGTCGAGCAGCAACATGAACGTCGTCACGCAGACGGCGATCAGTGTCCAGCGGCGAACCTCGGGCGACCCGGCCTCCACCGGCGGCATGATAGGAAGCAGGCTGGCATCTCCGCAAAAGCCAGCTGACCGTCTACTGCCGCGGGCGATAGCATCGCCTTGGTGGCCGCCCTCTACCGCAAGTACCGCCCGCAGGGATTCGACGACGTCGTCGGACAGGAACCCGTCGTCCGCACGCTCGAGAACGCGATCGACGCGGGGCAGATCCGCCAGGCCTACTTGTTCGCGGGGCCGCGGGGGACCGGCAAGACGTCGCTCGCCCGGATCCTGGCCAAAGCATTGAACTGCGAAAAGGGTCCAAGTTCCCAACCGGATACCGACTGCCACATCTGCCGCGCTATCGCGGCCGGCACATCGCTCGACGTCGTCGAGATGGACGCCGCCTCGCAGCGCGGGATCGACGACATCCGGGATATCCGCGACCATGCGGTGCTGCAGCCGGTCGAGGGCCGCTACAAGGTCTACATCCTCGACGAGGCGCACCAACTCACGGACGCAGCCTTCAACGCTCTGCTGAAGCTGATCGAGGAGCCTCCGCCCCACCTCATCTTCGTCTTCTGCACGACCGACCTGAGCAAGATGCTCCCGACCGTTCGCTCACGTTGCCAGACGTTCGTGTTCGCGCGACCGCGCCTGCCGGAGCTCGTACGCGTGCTTCGTTGGGTCGCCGACGGCGAGGAGATCGAGGTGCCGGACGCGGCGCTGGCGCTCGTCGCCCGCGCGGCGCGGGGCGCGTACAGGGATGCGGTTTCGACGCTCGACCAGCTCTCGGCTGCGACCGGGAAGAAGATCACGGTTCAGGACGTGCTCCAGCTGCTCGGCGCCGTCGAGGAGGAGGCGCTCTTCCGCCTCTGCGACCTGATCGTCGACCGCGACACGGCAGGGGCGCTGACGTTCATCGAAGAGCTCTCCGAGCAGGGCCAGGACCTCGGCCGGCTCGTCACTGACCTGCTCGAGCACTTGCGGCACGTCCTGCTCGTGCAGCACATGGGTCACGTGCCGGACTCGCTGCCCGTGACCGAAGAGGTTCGCGAGCGGTTGCACGAGCAGGCGAACCAGCTCGGCGAGTCGACCGTTTTGCGGCTGTGCGATCTGCTCGCCGTGGCCGTCGACGACATGCGGCAGGGCGCCGATCCCCGCCTTCCGCTCGAGCTCGCGCTCGTAAAGGTGACGCGCCCGGCGGCCGACCTCTCCCGTGAGGCGACCGCTTACCGGCTCGAGCAGCTCGAGGAGCGTGTCCCTTCTGGACTTGCCGCGGGACCTGGTCCCGCGGCACGGCCCAAGGAGACGCCTACCGAGGCGCCCGCGCCGCCGCGGGAGCCGCCGTCCGTGGATCTGGAGCAACTCCAGGAGGCCTGGCAGCGAGCTGTCTTGCCGGCCGTGGAGGAGAAGTCGATTCCGACTGCGTCCGTCCTGCGCGAGGCCCATCCGGCCGGGCTCGCGGGCGACACCCTGACGCTCGAGTTTCCCCGCAACGCGTCCTTCCACCGCCAGCTCGCCGAGGAGCCGAAGAACGCAACTCTGCTCGCCGACGCGCTCTACGAGGTGACCGGGCGGCGGCTCGCCCTCGCCTTCGAGCTCGGCGCCAACGGCGGCGATTCCGAGCCCGCCGAAGAGGAGCCCGCAGGCGAGGACGACCTGGTTTCGCTGATCAAGGAGACATTCGACGCCCGCGAGGTAGAGGAGTAGCCGTGGCGATGGACTTCGAGAAGCTGATGCGGCAAGCGCAGCAGATGCAAGAGCAGATGGCGAAGGCGCAGGAGGAGCTCGCCGGCGAGACCGTCGAAGCCTCGGCCGGCGGCGGAATGGTCAAGGTCAAGGCCACCGGAGCGCTCGAGATCACCGAAATCACGATCTCGCCGGAGGCAATCGACCCCGACGATCCTGAGCTCCTCGCCGACATGGTGCTCGCCGCCGTCAACGAGGCCCTCCGCTCCGCCCAGCAGCTCGTCGAGACGAAGCTCGGCGGCGCGATGGGCGGCATGCAGGGGCTCGGGCTTCCCGGCCTGTAAGCGATGGGTGTACCCGACCTGCTGCGCAGGAGCCCGGTTTTCGCCCGGTTCGACGACGAGACGCTGGTGAGGCTCTCCGCTCCGTTCTCAGAGGTCGAGTTCCCGGCCGAGCACGTGTTGATCGAGCCGCGGACGCCGGGATCGGGCCTGTTCGTGATCTGCGACGGAAGCGTCGTCGCCGAGGCGCGCGGGAAGCAGCGCGAGCTCGGCCGCGGCGACGTTGTCGGCGAGATTTCGTTGCTCGAGGAGGACGGGTTGCGACGGGCGCGGGTCGTAGCGAAGACCCCAGTGACCTGCCTCGCGCTCGGACGCACAGACTTCGAGCGCCTCCTTTCTGCGGAGCCCGAGTTCGCTGACGCGATGCGGCAACTCGCTCGCGAACAGCTCGCCGAGCGCGAGGGCTCGGGCTGAGCGGGACCGGGGCGACCACCAGCCTAGGCAGAATTGGCCGGTGGTCTCACCGGCGATCGACAATCTCGTCGCGCAGCTGACACGCCTGCCGGGTGTGGGCACCCGCACGGCGCACAGGCTCGCGTTCCACCTGCTCCGAGCCCCGAAGGACGAGGCGCTCGCGCTCGCTTCGGCTGTTCAGGAGGTCAAGGAGCGCGTCCGTTTCTGCAAGGAGTGCGGGAACCTGACCGAGGAAGAGCTCTGCTCCATCTGCGAGGACGCACGGCGCGACCGGACGATCGTTTGCGTCGTCGAGCAGCCGGTCGACCTGATCTCCGTCGAGCGGACGCATGAGTATCGCGGGCTCTACCACGTCCTCGGCGGCGCCCTTTCGCCGCTCGACGGCGTCGAGCCCGAGCATCTGCGGATCGACGAGCTGCTCGGCCGGGTCGAGCGGAACGGGATCGAGGAGGTCGTGCTCGCGACGAACCCGAACATGACCGGCGAGGCGACAGCGGCCTTCCTCGCGGACCGCCTGCGCGGGCGCGTTCGCGTCACCCGGCTGGCAAGCGGGCTCCCCGTCGGCGGCGACCTCGAGTACGCGGACGAGGTGACACTCGGCCGCGCGCTGGCCGGCAGAAGAGAGATGTAGCTAGTGGGCTGCCGGCTCGACCTGAACGACGTCGGCAACCGCCTCGTCGATCGCCGCCAAAATCGAGGCGTCGAGCTCGATCCCGGAGGCGGCCGCGTTGTCCTCGACCTGCTCCGGCCGCGAAGCGCCGATGATCGCGGAGGCGATGTTCGGCTCACGCAGGACCCAGGCGAGCGCGAGCTGGGCCATCGAGATCCCCAGACCCTTGGCAATCGGGACGAGGCGCTGCGCGGCTTCGAGCACGTCGTCGTCGCGGTAGCGGTCCATCGCCCAGCCCATCTCGTTGCCCATGCGAGTGTCGGCCGGCGGCGGCTCTCCCGGCTTGTACTTGCCGGTCAGCACCCCTTGGGCCAGCGGTGACCAGACGATCTGCGAGATCCCATTTGCGGCGCAGAGCGCGATCACTTCGCGCTCGATCACGCGCCAGAGAATCGAGTACTCCGGCTGGCTCGAGACGAACTTCTCGTTCGGCGGGCTCAGTTCGAGCGATGCACGGATCTGGTCCGGCGACCATTCGCTGAAGCCGAGGTAGCGCACCTTGCCCTGGCGGACGATCTCGCTCAGCGCGTCCATCGTCTCCTCGAGCGGGGTGCCCTGGTCGTAGCGGTGACACTGGTAGAGGTCGACGAAGTCCGTACGGAGACGCCTGAGCGAGTCGTCGATCTGCTTGAAGACCTGCTGTCTCGAGAGGCCCTGATTCTCGCCGGTGTCGTCCATCGGGAAGAAGAGCTTCGTCGCGAGCACATAGGAGTCGCGCGGCCGGTCCTTGAGCGCGTCGCCGAGGAACTCCTCTGCCGCCCCTCGGCCGTAGACGTTCGACGTGTCGATCAGGTTCATGCCGAGCTCGAAGGCCTTGTCGAGACAGGCGCGCGCTGCGTCGTTCTCGACGCCGACCCCGTAGGTCAGCCAGCTACCGAGCGAGATCTCGGAGACCTGCAGGTCGCTAGAGCCGAGCCGGCGAAAGCGCACGTCGCATTCGTACAGGAAGGGGATGGGCTCCGGTCGGGGCAGGCCGCGCAGGCGATTCTTTGAGGACTGTCCACCCGAATTGGCACGGCAGGACATGGCAACTGCAACGAAAGCGTGACTTTTCGTCCCCAGGACACGGCCGCCGGAGGCAATTCGGCCCTGCGCCTACACTTTCGCCGCGTGTCCACGACCGAGTACGAAGCGGTTCCGGCGGTCGCCGCGGAGGCGAGACCGCGCGCGGGCACGGTCGTCATGAAGTTCGGTGGCACGTCGGTCGGCGATCCGCAGAAGCTCAAGGACGTCGCCGCGCGCATCGTCGCCGCGCGCGCCGAGGGGACACGGGTCGTCGCCGTCCTTTCCGCCATGGGCGACACGACCGACGACCTGGTCCGCCTCGCCTACGAGGTCTCGCCGCAGCCGAAGCCGCGCGAGCTCGACATGCTGATCTCGGTCGGCGAGCGGATCTCGGCGATCTCGCTCACGGGCAGCCAGGCCGGGATCGTCACCGACACCGTCCACGGCAAGGCGAAGATCGTCGACGTCCGCGCCCGCCGGATCCACGAAGCGCTCGACCAGGACAAGGTCGTGCTGGTGGCGGGCTTCCAGGGCGTCTCGACGGACCTCGACATCACGACGCTCGGTCGCGGCGGCTCCGACACCACGGCCGTGGCCCTCGCCGCCGCCCTCGCCGCGAGTCACTGTGAGATCTACACCGACGTCGCGGGCGTCTTCACCGCCGATCCGAGGATCGTCCCGGGCGCGCGCAAGCTGCACGCGGTCAGCTACGACGAGATGCTGGAGCTCTCCGCCTCGGGCGCGAAGGTGCTTCAGCTACGCTCGGTCGAGGTCGCGCGGAACTACGGCGTCAAGCTGCACGTTCGCTCGACGTTCAGCGACGACGACGGCACCTGGGTCACCGAGGAAGACGAGCGGATGCTTGAGAAGGCGATCATCTCCGGCGTTGCCCACACGTTCGACGAGGCCGTCTACCGCGTCCAGTCGGTCGACCGCGCCGACCTCTTCGCCGCGCTCGCCGAAGCAGGCGTCAACGTCGACACGATCATCCAGACCGGCGACGAGATCGTGTTCTCGGCCCCACTCGGCGATCGGGGCGACGCCCAGACCGCGCTCGACCGTGCCTCGGCGGATTGCGACTACATCGAAGGGCTCGCGAAGGTGAGCCTGATCGGCGCCGGCATGAAGAGCCATCCCGGAATCGCGGCCCGCACATTCGCGACGCTCCGCGAGATCAGCGTGGAGGCGCGCTTCATCGTCACCTCGCCGATCAAAATCTCGTTCTTCGTCGAGCGCGCCGACGCGGAACGGACGGTGCTCGCCCTCCACGAAGCGTTCGAGCTCGCCGCACCGGGAAGCGAACGAGAGCGTGTCGAGCAAGAGCATGTCTGAGCGCTACTGACCGAGCTGACCGCCATCGCCGAGGAGGTCGGCACGCCGTTCTACGCGTACGACCTCGACCGCTTCCGTGAGCGTATTCGCAGCTTCGAAGAGGCGCTCGCGAGCGTCCCTCATCTGACGTGTTACGCCGTCAAGGCCAACGACGCACTTGCGATCCTGCGGGTAGCCGCCCAAAAGGGTCTCGGCGCCGACGTCGTCTCCGGCGGCGAGCTTGCCAAATGCCTACAGGTGGGAATCCCCCCGGACCGGATCGTCTTCTCGGGCGTCGGCAAGCGCGAGAACGAGATCCGCGCCGCCGTCGAGGCCGGAATCCGCTCGCTCAACGTCGAATCGCTCGAGGAGCTAGACGAGATCGCCGACGTCGGCCGCGCGCTCGAACGAGTCGTCCCGGTCACCATCCGGCTCAATCCCGACATCGCGAGCGGCGGGCACGAATATCTCTCGACCGGCGGCGCGGGAAGCAAATTCGGACTTGGGCGAGGGGAAGCGGCGGAGGCTGTCCGCTGGGCCGAGGCAGCAGGGGCGCTCTCGCCCGTCGGGATCTCGTTCCACGTCGGCTCGCAGTTGCTCGACACGAAGCCGTTGCTCGAGGCGGCTGACCGCGCCGCGGAGCTCTGGCGGCAGCTCGCCGCGGCCGGAATCCCGCTGCGGGACTTCGACGTCGGCGGCGGCCTCGGCCTCGCCTACAACGATGGCCCCGAGCCGGACGTGGGCGACTACATCGCCAGGCTGGGCGGGCTCGCGCGTGGCCTCGAGGCGACCCTGCTCCTCGAGCCCGGCCGCCACCTCGTCGGTCCGGTGGGCACGTTCGTCACCCGCGTCGTGCACGTGAAGCAGGCCGGAGCCAAGACGATCGTCGTCTGCGACGGCGGCAGCAACGACCTGCTCAGGCCGGCTCTCTACGGCGCCGAGCACCCGATCACCGTCCTGGCCGATGGCGAACGCGAGCGCGCAACAGTCGATCTGGCCGGTCCGCTCTGTGAAAGCGGCGACTTCCTGGCGCTGAATCGATCCGTGCCGCTTCCGCGCCGTGGAGACCTGATCGCGGTCGAGCTCGCGGGCGCCTACGGGCGCGTCATGTCCTCGACCTACAACGCCCGTCCGCTCTGCGCCGAGGTCGTGGTCGAACAAGGAAGCTGGCGCGTGAGCCGCGAACGGGGCACCTATGACGACCTCGTCCGCAACGAACACACCTGAGGGCAGGCACAATCGTCGCGTGGGAAACGACGTCGCGATCGGTGTCGTCGGCGCGACCGGCGCGGTTGGCCCAGTCACGCTCGACCTGCTCCGCGAGCGCGGTTACCAGAACGTGCGCGCGTTTGCGAGCGCCCGCTCCGCGGGGAGGCAGATCGACGGCCTGACCGTCGAGGAGGCCACACCTGAGGCGCTGAGCGCGGGCGATCTCGATCTCTGCCTGTTCTCGATCGGTACGGCCGCGAGCCGCGAGCTCGTTCCCCACGCGGTCCGCGGCGGAGCTGTCGCGATCGACAAGTCCTCGGCCTACCGCCTGCAGGACGGGATCCCGCTCGTCGTGCCCGAAGTGAACGGCGAGCGAGCGCTCGAACATGACGGCATCGTCGCCAACCCGAACTGCTCCTCGATTCCGCTCACTTGCGTCCTGAAGCCCCTGCACGATGCCGTCGGCCTCGCCCGCATCAGGCTCTCGACCTACCAGGCCGCATCCGGAGCCGGCAGTGAACGGATGGAGCGGCTCCGCGCCCAGGATCCGGCCGAGGGCGACCTCGGGATGGACTGGGAGTTCGACGGCGAGGAGTTCGACGAGGAGGCCAAGCTCAGGGCGGAGACGCGGAAGATTCTGGAGCTGTCCGAGCTTCCAGTCAGCGCGACCTGCGTCCGGGTTCCGGTCATGGTCGGGCATGCCGAATCGGTCTGGATCGAGACCGTCGAGGCGATCTCGCCCGAGCAGGTCCGCAAGCTGTTGGCGGCGGCACCGAGCGTCCGCCTCGAGGATTTCCCAAGCCCACGCGGGGCTGCCGGTGAGGACGAGGTCCTCGTCGGCCGCATCCGCGCAGACCGGGCGACGGAGGGGAACGGAATCGCGCTCTTCCTCGCCTGCGACAACCTCCGCAAGGGCGCCGCGCTGAACGCGATCCAGATCGCGGAGCTCTTGCTGGCGCGCCGGCTCGTGCCGGCGTAGGGAAGAACAGCGGATTCCGCTGTAAATTCAAGAAAACAGGCCGTTTGGACGATGACTGAGCCAATGCGGCTTGGCGATCCGATCCCAGTTCACCTGCGCCAAAAGCCTCGTCTCCAGCTCGGCGAGCTGTTGATCGAGAAGGGCCTGATCACCCCGACCCAGCTCGGCGAGGCGCTGACCGAACGACGCGAGCATGGCGGCCTACTCGGCGAGGCCCTCGTGCGCCTCGGCTTCGTCTTCGAGGACGAACTCGCCCGCACGCTGGCCGAACAGGCCGGCGTGCCGTTCGTCAACCTCGACGCCAACTCGGTCGACCGTTACGCCGCGGGCACGCTGCCACGCAGCCTTGGTGAATCCCTCCCTGCGCTGCCGGTCCGCTTCGCGCGCGAAGGCGGCCTCGTGGTCGCGGTCGCCGATCCGACGGACGAGACGCTCCTGCCCCAGCTTCAGACGGCGATCAGTTGCCCGATCGTGCTGATGGTCGCGGCAGCCTCGAGCATCCGAAACATCTGGCGCAGCTTCCCGGCCGTCGCCTAGTCGCGCTTCTCAGGGCCTCTGAGGCACCGGCGCGGGCGAGAACGCCTCGCGGACGAGCCGGAGCACCTTCGCCCTCCGTCCCTCGGCGACCGGGATCAGGCCGCCGAACTCGAGCCGCACGAGCTCGACCGGGCCTGATGTCCGCACGGTCCGAAAGCCGAAGTCGGAGAGGAAGTCGCTCGGGAAGATCGTCTTGTGCACTTGGAAGCGCTCGTACTGCGATTCGCCCTCGGGGTAGCGGTACGCGAACGTCTCGAGCGCCTTCGCACCCTTGTCCCTGGCTTCTCCGATCGCGGCGAGAAAGAGTGACTGAAGCACCCAGGGGCTCGTGCGGTCGAGAAGGTACGCGCAGGTAACGAGTACCGCGTCCTCCGAAGGCGGCCCCGCCGGAAGCTCGAACGCCCGCGGGAAGTACTGCGCGGGCCCGTACTGCATCGAGCCGATCACTCGCCCGTCGTCGTCGTAATAGAGCGAGCCCCACGGCCCGAAATCGCCCTCGGTGCGATCGATCCAGCGATCCTTGTTCGCCCGCCGGCCGGTCTTCGACTGCCACCAGACGCACTCATGGCAGACACTCGGCGTCTCCTGGAGAGTCAATCTCGTCAGCCCGCGGATCCGCGTCGTCATTGGAACGGCCCGACGGAGTCGATCACGACGTTGACGGCCGCCGGGCGCGACCCCGTCATCCGCTCGAGATAATCGAGCACGCGCAGCTGGACGTCGCGTCCCAGCTCCGGGAGCCGCGTGCCCCAGTCGACATCGAGGTGCAGCTCGATGCTGACGGCTCCGTCCTCGCCGCTGACGCGAACGCCGCGGTGCCTGTACAGCTGGCTCGCGACGAGGCCGCGCACCCCGTCGATCTCGCGAGCGGCGTCGGCGGCGTAGCGCGCGAGAACCTCGGTCGAGATGCTCGCCTGGCCTTCCACTCAGAGCGATTGTACGAGGACGAGCTCGGTCGCCTCCGGCCGCGCCAGGAACCGGAACGGCACGAAGGTCGTGCCGAGGCCCGCCGAGACGTGCAGTGTCGCGCCGTTCCGCCGGTAGAGCCCGTGGATGTAGCGCCACCTTGGATGCGCGAGCGGGATGCGCCCGCCTGGAAGCGGCAGCGTGATCTGGCCCGCGTGAAGATGCCCGGCGAGGACGAGATCGAAGGCGCCTTGCGGCAGCCGGTCGATCACGTTCGGAAAGTGGCAGAGCAGGATTCGCAGGTCCGCCTGCGGGTCGGCCAGGCGCACGGGCTGCGCGAGCCCCCGGCGGTAGGTGCGCGGGTCGACGCCGACGATCTGCACATGACGTCCCCGCACCTCGACCGTCCTTGCCTCGTCGAGCAGCAGCGTCGCCGGCTCGAGATCGCCGACCGGAGACCGCGTGGCGAACGGATCGTTGGTCTCGGCAAAATCGTGGTTGCCGAGTACCGCGTAGCAATTCGGCAGCCGCGTCAGCAGCTCCCGCAGCAGCGGCTCGCCGCGGCGGCGTGAGAGCAGGTCTCCCGAGACGAGCACGAGGTCGGGCTTGCGCGCGGACACCCAATCCACAGCGCTGACCACGGCCTGCTCGCCGCGCGAAGGAAAGCCGAGATGAAAGTCCGAGAGGTGCGCGATCCGGACGCCGCCGAGCTCGGTGGGCAGCCGCTCGAGCGGGCACTCGAGCTCGTCGAGCCGTGCCCAGCCGGCCTCGAAGTGGCCCCAGGCGAGCGCGCCCGCAGCCGTAGCGCCGGCGCCGATCGCGATCGCAGTCCGCATCCCGCGACACTGTAGATTCGAGCTCGTGTCCGACCCGCTCGAACAGCCCGGCGACAGCATCGCGGCGCTCGAGCGGATCGCGCGCGAGGCCGACGCGTATCTGGCTTCCCTCTCGACCGCGCCCGTCCGGCTTGCACGCTCCGACGAAGCGGCCGAGGCCTTCGGCGGACCGCTGCCGGAAGAAGGGCGCGGCACGCTAGCGACGCTCGACCAGCTGATCGAGGGCGGGCTCGACGCGCACGTCCGCTCCTCGGGGCCCCGCTTCTTCCACTGGGTGATGGGAGGAACGACGCCGGCGGCACTCGGCGCCGACTGGCTGACGTCGCTGCTCGACCAGAACGCCGGCGGCTGGGATGCGAGCCCGCTCGCCTCCAGGCTCGAGCTGATCTCGCTGCGCTGGTTGCGCGACCTGTTCGGGCTGCCGGCCGACTGGGACGGGGTGTTAGTCACGGGCGGCCAAATGGCGAACTTCACCGGTCTCGCTGCCGCGCGGCAGTGGTGGGGCGAGCGCCACGGCGTCGACGTGTCGGTCGACGGGCTCGCCGGTTTGCCACAGGCGCCTGTCTTCACCAGCGGCTTTGTCCATGTGACCGGCCTGAAGGCCCTTGGGATGCTCGGCCTCGGACGCGGCCGCCTGACGACGTGCGCCGACTCCGTGGGCGCCATGAACCTGGTGGCCCTCGAGCGGGAGCTTCGCGCGCTCGACGGCGCGCCGGCGATCGTGATCGGCAACGCCGGCGAGGTGAACACCGGCCTGTTCGACCCGCTCGAGGGAGTTGCCGACCTCTGCGACGAGTACGGGGCGTGGCTGCATGTCGACGGTGCGTTCGGGCTGTTCGCACGCGTCTCGCCGCGGACGGCCGACCTCGCCGCCGGAGTCGAGCGGGCGAACTCAGTGATCTCGGACGGCCACAAGTGGCTGAACGTCCCCTTCGACTGCGGCTTCGCGTTCGTGCGGGATCCGGAACTGCTGGCGCGCACTTTCGCAGCCGGAGCGGCCTACCTCCCCGAAGCTGCCGAAGACCGTCCGATCTTCGCCTACCGCGCGCCGGAGCTCTCACGCCGGGCACGCTCGCTCGCGGTCTGGGCGACGCTCGCGGCCTACGGCCGCAGCGGCTACCGGGCAATCGTCGAGCGCAGCCTCGACAACGCCGCGCGGCTCGCCGAACAGGTCGAAGAAGCAGACGATTTCGAGCTGCTGGCGCCGGTGCCGCTGAACGTCGTCTGCTTCCGTTACCGGCCGCCCGGAAGCGCCGAAACCGAGCTCGACGCCCTCAACGAACGCATCGCCGAAGCGGTGCTCACGGACGGCCGCATCTACGTCGGCACGACCAGCTGGGCCGGCAAGGTCGCCTTCCGCCCCGCCTTCGTCAACTGGCGTACGACGAGCGCCGACGTCGACCTGATCCTGGAGACGCTTCGCGACCTGGGCTCGCACGCCTAGCCAGGGAATGCGAACAGCCAGACGAGCAACATCGCGGCCGCGATCGCCAACGCGACGAAAGCAACCCTCGCTACGCGGCGCCGTTGCCGTCTGAACGGGTCGGCGCGATGCAGCTGCGCCGCCTCACGCTCGAGGTCGGCTTCGTGCTCGCGGCCCAGCATGCGGTATGTGTCGAACATTTTCGGTCCTTCCGGTCGGGGCTCCGAAAGCACGATGCGCCCCCCGCCCTGGCGGCCGGTTAAGAGCGCCCGAGCGGACCTAACGGCCGGTAAAGAGCACCGGTGGACTCGTTTTTCCGGGGGCCGGTGTTACCGTCAAACAGGGCTCCACGTATGGAAATTCGAATCCTCGGCCCGCTCGAGGCCAGCGAGAATGGCCAGCCGCTCGTCGTCGACCCGCCCGGGGTCGTGACGCGAATCGACGCTGCGACCTCGTCGGTTGTCGGCAAGTGGCATTTCCCTTCAGCGTCCGGCGTGGCAGTAGGAGACGGCGTCGCATGGGTCCTCACAGGCGACGGTGTCGCGCGGATCCCTGCGACTCGCGTTTCTCAGCCGCTGATGATCTCGCTCGGTTCGACGGCGGGCGGGCCGTCGGCGGCCGCACAAGCGATCGCGTTTGGCGCTGGTGCCGTCTGGACAACGAATGCCTTGTCAGACCCCTCGTGCATGCACGCCCCATGCCCGCAAAGGCCTGGCAACGTCTTCCGGATCGATCCCCACACCAACATCGTCGCAGCGACGATTGGCGCTGGTTTTAACCGCCCGGTTGGTGCCGCCTTCGGCGACGGGTCGCTCTGGGTGGTAGCCGATTCCTCGCTCTTTCGGGTCGACCCGGCGCAGAACCGTGTCGTGGCGAGGATCAGCCTTGGGCAACAACCGGTTGGAGTCGCGGCCGGCTCCGGGCGCATCTGGGTCGCCGTCGGGGCCGCGAACTAACGCCTGGCTCAGACCTCGAGCTTCTCGATCACCGGGTCGACCGGCACGACGTGGCGCTTGAACTTGAGCTCCGATTCCTCGAGCCCGGCCGCGACGCCGACCAGCTGCGACAGGTGGAGGATCGGCATCTTGAAGTCGCGTCCAGTGGTCGCCTTCAGCTTCGACTGCCAGGCGTCGAGTGAGAGGTGACAGAGCGGGCAGGGGGTCACCATCGCGTCGGCGCCGGCCTCCGACGCCTGCTCGATCGGCTGGATCAGCTCGCCCATCGCGACGTCCTCGCGCGCCTGGATGATCGGGAAGCCGCAGCACTTGATCTTCGCCGGGTAGTCGATCGCCTCGCCGCCGCAAGCCTCGATGATCGCCTCGAGCGACCAGGGCTTGTCGGGGTCCTCGAAGCCGAGCAGCTTCGAGGGCCGCAGGATCTGGCAGCCGTAGAACGGCGCGATCTTCAGGCCCTTCAGCCCTTTGTGGGCGACCTGGCGGAGACGCTCGGCGCCGTCGTCCTCGACGATCAGCCAGAGCAGGTGCTTGACGTCGATGTCCTCCTCGTAGGGCGGCACGCCGACAGTGGCCAGATTCTTGTTCACGCGCCCGCGCAGATCCGGGTCGTTGAGCAGCTGGAAGTTCGCCTGGCGGAGGTTGAGCGTGCAGACGTTGCAGATCGTCATCAGCGTCTCGGCGCCGGTGGCCGCTCCGTAGGCCAGGATTCGCGCGTTCAGGTGCAGGTAGTAGTCCGGCTCGGCCTCGTGAATGTCGCCGGCGCCGCAGCAGGTAACCGACTCCAACTCGTCGAGCTCCAGCCCGAGCATCGGCGCCAGGGCCTGGGTCGAGGTGTCGAGCTCCTTCGCGGAGAGCGAGGCGAGACAGCCTTTGTAGTACGCGACTTTGGTCATCCCTCCGCCTTCGGCGGCTCTTCGCCCGGCGTCACCTCGGGAGCGTCGCGCCGGGCCCCGCCCGCATCCGTGTGCTCGATCCGCGCCAGCCCGCGCTCGCCCTGGATGATCCCTTGCGCGCCCTCGCGACCCTGCTCGCGGACGAGCTGGCGAAGCGCCCGCGACTCGCCCACGTCGGCGGCGACGTGCGGCGGGATCGGCGGCGGCACCTTGCCCTTCTTAGCGAGGCCGATCGCGAACTTCGTCTGCTTGACCGCGGCAACGATGCCCTGCGTCTTCGGCACGAGCTCGGTCTCGCGCAGCCAGCCCGTGGTCTCCGCCGACTTGACGAACCATTTCGCATGCTTCGCGCCCATGTCGCGGTCGATCCCCTCCTTGACCGACTCTGCCCCGAGCTTGGCGATTGCGTCGCGCGGGTCGACGCCCTTCGGGCAGCGCTCGTTGCAGAAGTAGCAGCGGGTGCAGTCCCAGATCCCGTGCTCGTCGTTGTAGTCCTCGAGCCGCTCGATCGAGGCTTGGTCGCGGGTGTCGCCGACGAAGCGGAAACCCTTCGCGAGCGCCGCCGGCCCGAAGAACTCGGGATCCGACTCCATCGAATTGCACTCTGAGACGCAGCAGCCGCACATGATGCAGAGCGCCTCCTTCTGGATCGCGTTCATCTGCTGCTGGGAGACGATCCGCTCTCGCTCGAGCACCTCGTCGTAGCCGGGCTCGAGCCACGGCTTCATCCGCCTGATCTTGCTCCAGAACGGATCCATGTCGACGACAAGGTCCTTGACGATCGGCATGTTCCCCATCGCCGAGATCACCGGCACGTGACCGCGGTCGACGATCGGCTTCATCCGCTCCTTGCAGGCGAGGATTGCGCGGCCGTCCATCCGCATCCCGCAGGACCCGCAGATCATCATCCGGCAGCTCTTGCGGTAGGCGAGCGTGCCGTCCTGCTGATCTTTGATCAGGTCGAGCACGTCGAGCAGGCAGGCCCATTCGGGCGCCTCGAGCTCGTAGTCGCGGAGCTCGCGGTCGCCGCTATAGGCGTCGTAGCGCCAGATCTTGAGTTTGACCTCCATCAGTAGGTCCGCTCCATTGGCTTCCACTTGGTCATCTTCACCGGCTTCCAGTCGAGGACGGGCGCGTCCGCAACCCAGCGGACGAGCGTGTGCATGAGGTAGTTGTCGTCGTCTCTGTCCGGGTAGTCGTAGGGACGCGCGTGGGCGCCGCGGCTCTCCTTGCGCGCGAGTCCGCAGACGACCATGCACTGGGCCAGCTCGAGCAGGAAGCCGAGCTCGAGCGCCTGGGTCAGATCGTTGTTGAAGACATCGCCCTTGTCGTCGACGACGATGTGCTCGTAGCGCTCGCGCAGGCCTGAGACGATCTCGCCCTGCTCGCGCATCTGGTCTTCCTTGCGGAAGACGCCGAAGTTCTCGTGCATCGTCTCGGCCAGCTCGTTGCGGATCGACCAGGGGCGCTCGCCGTCGCTGCGGTCGAGCAGGAGCTTGAGGTCGTGCTCGGCGTCGGCCTCGACCGACTCGGGCACCTCGATCGTCGTGTGCGTCAAAGCCCAATCGGCCGCGTGGCGTCCCGCCCTTTTCCCGTACGTGATCGTCTCCATCAGCGCGTTGCCGCCGAGCCGGTTGGCGCCGTGGACCGAGACACAGGCGCACTCGCCGGCTGCGTAAAGACCCTCGAGCTCCGTGCGCCCGTCGAGATCGGTGTCGACGCCGCCCATGTGGTAGTGGGCGCCCGGCCGCACCGGAATCGGCTCGTGGATCGGGTCGACGCCGGCGTAGGTCATCGCCAGCTCCCGGGTCCCGTGGAGGCGCTCGATGATCTTCTCGGCGCCCAAGTGGCGCATGTCGAGCAGGACGTTGCCGTCGACGCCCCGCCCCTCGTCGATCTCGGTCTGCTCGGCCCGCGAAATGACGTCGCGGGAGGCGAGCTCCATCGCGTTCGGCGCGTAGCGCTTGAGGAAGCGTTCGCCTTCCGAGTTCAAAAGGTACGCCCCCTCGCCGCGCGTGCCCTCCGTGATCAGAATCCCGGTCGGCGCCAGTGTCGTCGGGTGGAACTGCATCATCTCCATGTCCTTCAGCGGGACGCCGGCGCGGAGGGCCATCGTCATCCCGTCGCCGGTGCAGGCGTACGCGTTCGTCGTGCCCACGTAGAGTCGGCCTGCGCCGCCGGTCGCGAGGATCACCGTCTTGGCGCCGATCGTCTTCAGGCCGCCGTTCAACAGATCCCAGGCGATCACGCCCTGGCAGCGGTCGTCGTTGATCACCAGCTGCCAGGCGAAGTACTCCTCGTAGGTCTGGATGTTGCGCTTCATCACCTGCTCGTAGAGGACGTGGACGAGCACGTGGCCGGTGATGTCGGCCGCGTAGGCAGTTCGGGGCTCGCCGGCGGCACCGAAGGGGCGCTGGGCGATCCGGCCGTCCTCGGTACGCGAGAAGACCGCGCCCCAGTGCTCGAGCTGGTAGACGTCCTCTGGCGCCTCGTTGCAGAGCACCTCGATCGCGTCTTGGTCGCCGAGGTAGTCGGAGCCCTTGACGGTGTCGAAGGCGTGCTTCTCCGGATCGTCCTCGGAGGCGTTGCCGAGCGCCGCGTTGATCCCGCCCTCGGCTGCGCCGGAGTGGCTGCGGACCGGGTGGATCTTGGAGAGGAGCGCGACATCTGCGCCTGCGTCGAAAGCCTCGATCGCGGCCCGCATCCCCGCGCAGCCTGCACCGACGATCAGCACGTCGTGCTTCGCTTCCACCTGCTCGGACGCTATCGCAAGCGGTTGGGCCGAGGCTTCGTTGCAGGTGCGGCGATCGCTCTACCGAAGCGGAGCGATCGCCGCGTCATGCTCTTAGGGACAACGAACCCGCCGTTCGGCCGAGCAACGGTCGCGGCCGCGGCCGCCGTCCGCGAAGTCGCGCCCCCCGTCACCGGCCAGGACGTCGCTGCTCCCCAGGCCGATCAGGCGGTCGGCGCCGCCTTCGCCCTGGAGCCGGTTCGCGCCCACGGTGCCGAGCAGGCGGTCGGCATGCTCGGAGCCGTCCGCGTCCTCGACGTGCCGGAGGGTGTCCGTACCCCAGCCCACGGCCTTGCCGGTGCCGAGGTTGACGACCACGCCGAAGGGCGAGTCGAAGCACGAGATCACGTCGCGGCCTGCGCCGCCGTCGACCAGATCGTCGCCGGCGTCGCCGCTGAGGAAGTCGCTCGAACCGCGGGCGTTGATCGTGTCGTTCCCGTTGCCACCGGAGATCAGATTCATCTGGTTGTCGCCGGTCAGGACGTCGTCGTACTTGGAGCCAACCACTGAGTTCACGTTCGCGAAAGTGTCGGTGCCGTCTCCGGTCGCAGTCCTGGCCGTCAGATCCACGGTCACCGGCCCGCTGGTGTCGTCGTAGACAGCGATCGTGAACGCCCCATCGCCGCCGTCGATCCAGTCGTCGCCCGGCCCGCCGTCGATCCCGTCGAAGAAACCGTCGCCGCCGTCGATCCTGTCGTTGCCATCGCCCGCGCAGACGAGGTCGTCGCCGCCGTGGGCGTTGATCAGGTCATTTCCTCCAAGCGCCACGATCACGTCGTCGTGGCCGGTGCCGGCGATCAGATCGTCGCCCTCCGTGCCGACGATCGTCGCCTTCTCGCCCAGGCACGTCGCCGCTGTATCAGCGGGCGCGCCGGCCGCGACGACGAGCAGCGCCAAGGCCGCCGTCGTTGCGACCATCGTCACCTTCAACCTGCCGTTCATCACACCCTCCTTGGCCCCGGTCCGATACCTCGGTTCACTCGAACCTAGGAAGGCGCTGTTAGCCGCCAATCAGCAGCTTGTAACGATTGCCGCAGCAAACGTTTGGATTTCGGTCAGAGGCGAGGGCCCGCAGCGGCCACGTCGGCCCCGGCGTCGGCGACGAACTGCTCGAAATTGTCGCGGAACATCTGTGCGAGCTCGCGGGCCTTGCGGTCGTACGCGTCGGCGTCGCGCCAGGTCGAGCGCGGGTCGAGGAGAGTCGAGTCGACCCCCGGCACGGCGATCGGGACCTCGAAGCCGAACAGCTCGTCCGTTCTGAATTCGGCGCCGGGCAGCCCGCCGGAAAGCGCCGCGTGGAGGAGCGCCCGCGTGGCGGTGATCGGCATCCGCTCGCCCTCCCCGAACGGGCCGCCCGTCCAGCCGGTGTTGACGAGCCAGACCGTCGCACCGTGGCGGTCGAGCCGCTCGCCGAGCATGTGGGCGTAGACGGCAGGCGGCTGCGTCAGGAACGGCGCGCCGAAGCAAGCGGAGAAGGTCGGTTGCGGCTCGGTGACGCCGATCTCGGTGCCGGCGAGCTTCGCCGTGAAGCCGGACAGGAAGTAGAACTTCGCCTGCTCTCGGGAGAGACGCGCGAGCGGTGGCAGGATCCCGAACGCGTCCGCGGCCAGGAAGACCACCGAGCTCGGATGACCGGCACGCTTGGTCGGCAGCGCGTTCGCAATCTGCTCGAGCTTGTAAGCGGCGCGGGTGTTCTCCGTCTTCGAGTCGTCGTCGAGGTCGAGCACGCCGCGCTCGTCGATGATCACGTTCTCGAGCACTGTCCCGAAGCTCTGCGACGCCTTGTAGATCTCGGGCTCAGCCTCCGGCGAGAGGCGGATGACTTTCGCGTAGCAGCCGCCCTCGATGTTGAAGACGCCGTTGTCCGACCAGCCGTGCTCGTCGTCGCCGATCAGGTGGCGCGCGGGATCCGCGGATAGCGTCGTCTTCCCGGTGCCGGAGAGCCCGAAGAAGACCGCGACATCGTCCTCCTCGCCGACGTTCGCCGAGCAGTGCATCGGCAGGACGCCTTCGAGCGGCAGCCGGTCGTTCATCAGCGTGAAGACCGATTTCTTGATCTCGCCGGCGTAGTAGGTGCCGCCGATCAGGATCTCGGCCCGGCTCGGATGCAGGACGACGAACGTCGAGCTGCGGGTGCCGTCCTCGTCCGGATCTGCCTCGACAACCGGGGCGTGGAGGATCAACGCGTCGGGCTCGAAATCGTCCAGCTCCTCCTCCGTGGGCTCGATGAAGAGTGCCTTCGCGAAGAGCGCGTGCCAGGGGCTGTAAGTGATCACGCGAACGCCGAGCCGGTGCGCCGGATCGGCACCCGCGAACGAGTCGACGACGTAGAGGTCCTGATGCTCGAGAAACGACGTGACTTTGTCCCGGAGCCCCTCGAATTGCCTTTCGCTGAGCTCCTGGTTGACGGTGCCCCACCAAACTCGATCCTCCGACCCCGGCTCCCGGACGAGAAATTTGTCCTTCGGCGAACGCCCCGTGTGACGCCCGGTGTCGACGACGAGCGGGCCGCCCTCCGCCAGCCGGCCCTCGTTTCGCCGCAGCGTGTGCGTGTAGAGGACCGAGGTCGAGGGATGAACGTGCACGCGGCCGCCGGCATCGATTCCATGCTCGCCGAGATCGATACGTCCCTCGGCTCCGATCGTCATTGCCACGCCGCGTTCTCCTTTCCGGTGGCGCAAAAAACGAGACCCGGCTCTCGCGGGTCGACGCCATATCGTACGCCCGCTAGCGCGCTGTGGCGCCTTGTACCGTGAAGACGTGGAGCTGCTACCGCCCAACCCTCCTCTTTCCGACGGAATCGTCTCCCTGCGACCGTGGACGCTCGACGACGTGCCGGCGATCACCGCCGCCTGCGACGACGTGGAAATCGCACGTTGGATCCACCAGCTGCCGAGCCCGTATCGCGAGAGCGACGCCCGCGAGTACGTCCTCTCAACGGAGGTCGCCTGGCATGACAGGCTTGGGGCCTTCTTCGCGGTCGTCGATTGCTCGTCCGGCGGAGTCGTCGGCTCGATCGCGGTGCATGTGCTCGATCGCGAGCTGGGGAGCCTCGAGGTCGGGTACTGGACGGCGGCGCCGGCCCGGGGGCGCGGTCTGACGACGCGCGCGCTGAGGGTTCTCTCCGCCTGGGCCCTGCGCGAGGCCGGCGCCGAGCGGGTGCAGCTTCGCGCGGACGTCCGCAACACAGCGTCCCTTCGTGTCGCCGAGAAGGCGGGGTTCACGCGCGAGGGCATACTGCGCGCGAGCGGCTTCAACACGCGTGAGGGGCGACGTATCGACTATGCCGTCTTCTCGCTGCTTCCGGGCGACGGCAAGTAGAGGCTTCGCTCGCGCGAGCGCGAATCGCGCTTTCGTGGACGAGCGAGTCAAGAGGTTCCTAGGGAGCCCTGCGCTGTCCGATTCGACGCGCCGGGCGTACGGGGTCGACCTGAGCCAGTTCAGTAGCTGGCTCTCGGGCCGTGGGCTGGGACTGGACGACGTCGACGTTCGCTCCTTCGCCGATTACGCCGCCGAGCTCGGCCGGCGACACCCGAAGCTGGCCCCGGCCACGATCGCGCGGAAGCTCGCCGCGGTGCGGGCGCTCGTCCGGTTCGCGCTCGGGCCCGAGCGTGTTCCCGATGTCTCGTTCGCGCCCAAGCGTCCGCGGCGGCTGCCCGAGGCTCCGAAGTCGGAGGACGTCGACGCGGAGCTCGCCGGCCTGGAGCGCGACGGCCCGCTCGGCCTGCGAAACCGCGCCCTGGGAGAGCTCGTCTACTCGGCCGGCCTCCGCAGTCGCGAGGCCGTCGACCTGAATCTCGGCGACGTCGACTTCGAGCAGGAGCTCATTCACGTGCGGGGCAAGGGCGGCAAGGAGCGCACGGTTCCTCTCGGCGAAGAAGCTGCACACTGGCTGGCGCAGTACCTCCATCAGGCCCGCCCCGAGCTCGCGCGAGGTGCCGAGAATGCGCTCTTCCTGTCGGCGAGAGGCCGGCGCCTCGACACAAGCACCCTGCGGCGGCTCCTCCCGCACCCGCACCGGATGCGCCACGCGTTCGCCACCCACCTGCTGGAGGGAGGGGCCGACCTGCGCACGATCCAGGAGCTGCTCGGGCACAGCTCGCTGTCGACGACCCAGATCTACTCGCACGTCGACGGCCGGCGTCTGCGCCGCGTCTACGATCGCTCGCACCCTCGGTCGTAGTGTCGCCTCGCGGCCCGGCCTCAGGCGCACCCAGGCTTGTTGACGCGCGCCCGCGACGGGCGCAGCCCCCACCCTCTATTTGGGTGGGGCTCTTCCCTCCTCCCTCGACGTCGAGGATAGCCCTGGCCAGCGCACATGTCTGTGCCGAGAACGCGCCGATTCTGCGCCAACCCCCTCGCACAGCAACCAACCGACACGCGCAGGCGCGCACGCAGGCGATCGGCGCGGCGCCGCGAAATCAGGCCGGGGATGGCAACAGCGGCCCGAGATCCGGACCTCGAGGGCTTCCTCGCACTCCTCGCCGCCACGCGGGCCCCACGGACGGTGGATGCGTACCGCCGCGACCTCCTCGACCTCGCAGCGTCCGTCGAGCGGCCGCTCAAGGCCGTGACGACCGAGGACATCGAGCGCTATCTGACCGAGTTGCGCGCCGAAGGCCGCTCGCCGGCGACGATTGCTCGGCGAACCGCAGCGGCGCGCTCCTTCTATCGTCACCTCGTGTTGCTCGGCGCGCGGAGTGACAATCCCGCCGCGGCCGTTGCGCTCCCCCGTAAGGCGCGCCGACTCCCACGCACGCTCTCGCCGTCCGAGGCTGAAAGGCTGATCGACGCCGCGGCCGGAACGACGCCACGCGCACTCCGCGACCGCGCCCTGGTCGAGCTGCTCTACGGCGCCGGCCTACGGGTTGGGGAGGCGGTCGGTCTCGGGAAGACCGACGTCGATCTCGAGCAGCGGCTCGTCAGAGCGACCGGCAAGGGATCGAAGGAGCGAATCGTCCCACTGGGCCGGCCGGCGGCGGATGCGCTCCGCCGCTACCTCTCACGCGGTCGCCCCCACCTCGATCGCCGCCACCGGCCGGAGCTCTTCCTCAATGCCCAGGGCGGCGGCCTGACCCGTGCCGGCATGTTCCTTGTGCTGCGCCGGCTGGCTGAGAAGGCAGGGCTCGAGCCGGAACGGGTCCACCCGCATCTGCTCAGGCACTCGTTCGCCACTCACCTGCTCGAAGGCGGCGCAGATCTGCGCAGCGTCCAGGAGATGCTCGGCCATGCCGACCTCGCGACGACCGAGCTCTACACGCATGTCAGCGACCGCCGTCGCCGCGAGCTCTACTTCAGCGCTCACCCGCACGCGCGACGGCGCGGGGTTTCAAAGGACTGAAAACTGTCGAAAAGTAAGGGGCCATGTCGCTTGGTCCCCATGTGCTCGCCCTCTTCGCCTCGACCTTCTGTGTTGCCCTGCTGATGACCCTCTCCGGCATCCAGAAGAGCCTCCTCGGCTGGAAGAACGGCCGCCGGATCTGTCCGTCTTGCGGACGGCAGCTGCGCAGCGGCTGCACTTGTCGCTGACAAACGGGTTTAAACGGGCACACGGGCAAAGCCCGTGCACCCTCCAGGTCGGCGTCGCAAGCGACGCCTCGGTGCGGACGGCAGCTGCGCAGCGGCTGCACTTGTCGCTGACAACGGGATTAAACGGGCACACGGGCAAAGCCCGTGCACCCTCCAGGTCGGCGTCGCAAGCGACGCCTCGGTGCGGACGGCAGCTGCGCAGCGGCTGCACTTGTCGCTGACGAGCCGGCCTAGCGACCCTTCTTCTTCAACAGCTCGGCGACCCGCTTTGCCGCCGCTCTTAGTTCCCGGTCGGCTTCGTCGTCGCCGGCGAGCCCTTCGAGGATCACGATCGTGTCGCGCTGAGGCGAACCGTTCTTAAAGCACATGACGGCCAGCCTGCGGACCGCCAGGTTCTCCTCAGCATCGGAAACAAGCTTGTGCAGTAGCGGCCGGTCGGCGTTGACGTCGCCGGGATGGTCGCGCGAGAGGAGCTCCAGTGCGAGCAACGCCGAGCCGCGGCAGGCCGGGCTCTCGTCGTCGAGGCCCCGCCGAAGCAGCTCGAGCTTCTGGCGGAACCGAAACTGCCCGATCGCCCGGTACGCGACGGCGCGCTCGCGGTAATCCCGGCTGCGGGCCGCCGATTCGAGCTCCTCGCCCCACTGCGAGCGCAGGTTCGCGAGCTCGCGCTCCAAGCCCTGTTCCGCGAGGCCGTCCGCAGCGGCTGCGGCCTCGGCGAGTGTCAAGAGACCGACTGCAGCGAGCGAGTCGCGGGGCCGACGTAGCGTGCGTTCGGGCGGAACAGCTTCCCCGTGCGCTTCTGCTCGAGGATGTGCGCCGACCACCCGGCGACGCGCGAGCACGCGAACATCGCCGGTGCCAGCGGCGGCGGGATCTCGGCGACGTCGAGGACGATCGCGGAGTAGTACTCGACATTGGTCGCCAGGACACGCTCGGGATGACGCTCCTGCAGCGCCTTGAGCGCGACTGTCTCCAGCTCTTCGGCGACCTCGACCTGCGGCGAGCCGAGCTCCTTCGCTGTCCGCTTGAGGATCCGCGAGCGCGGGTCTTCCGCTCGGTAGATGCGGTGCCCGAACCCCATGATCTTCTTGCCGGCGGCGAGCGTCTCCCTGACCCACCGCTCCGGATCGCCCATCGCCTGAACCTCTTCGAGCATCGGCTTCACGTACGCGGGTGCGCCGCCGTGCAGCGGCCCCGACAACGCACCTACCGCCGACGAGAGCGAGGCTCCGCAGTCGGCCCCGGTCGAAGCAGTGACGCGTGCTGTGAACGTCGAGGCGTTCAGCCCGTGCTCTGCCGTACAGATCCAGTACGTGTCGATCGCCTTCACGTGGCGCGGGTCGGCTTCGCCACGCCAGCGCAACAGGAACTTCTCCGCCGCCGTCTCGCCGCGCTCGACGACCTCGTCGGAGGCTGGCTCGCGCCCGTCGGCAACCGCAGCGGAACGCGCGACGATCCCCATCATCTGCGACGACAGCCGCCCCAGGTCCTCGCGCGCCTGTTCGTCGCTGATCTCGTTCAGCTTGCCGAGCTTCCACTCGCCGGCGAGGCGCGCCGTCTCGGCCTGGAGATCTGCTGGCGCGTTGCCGGTCAGCAGGGCGAGCTCAACCGGCTCCGGGTCCGGCATCTTCGAGTCGAGGTCGTCGTCGACGAGGAGGCCCCAGACGTTCTCGTACGGATACCGACCGACGAGCTCCTCGATGTCGATGCCGCGGTAGCGCAGCGCGCCACCTTCTCTGTCCGGCTCGGCGATCTCCGTCTCGACCGCCACGACGCCCTCGAGGCCGGGCTTGAAATCGTCCGCCATCGGCCCGAAAACTACAGGGAACGGGCCGCGAGGCAGCTTGGGTAGGCTCCCCGACCGTGGCGCACGAAGTCACCCTGATCCCGGGCGACGGCACCGGCCCGGAGCTGGCCGAGGCGACCCGCCGGGTTCTCGAGGCGGCCGGCGTCGAGTTCGAGTGGGACGTCCAGCAGGCGGGTGCCGACGTGATGGACCAGTTCGGCGGCAATCCGCTGCCGGAGCAGACGCTCGACTCGATCCGGCGCACCGGAGTCGCGATCAAAGGCCCGATCACAACGCCGGTCGGCGGTGGCTTCCGCTCGGTCAACGTCGGCCTGCGGAAGGCCCTCGACCTCTACGCGCAGGTGCGGCCATGCAAGACCTACGAAGGCGTCCGTACGCGCTTCGACGACGTCGACCTCGTCATTGTCCGCGAGAACACGGAAGACCTCTATGCCGGGATCGAATACGAGCAGGGCAAACCCGAGACAATCGAGCTGATCGAGTGGATCGAGACCCAGGGCGGCACGTTGCGACATGGTGACGCCGGCATCTCGATCAAGCCGCTCTCGGTCTCGGGAACGCGCCGAGTCGTCCAGTTCGCGTTCGACTACGCCCGCCGGAACGGCCGCCGCAAGGTCACAGCCGTGCACAAGGCGAACATCATGAAGTTCACGGACGGCCTCTTCCTACAGGTCGCGCGCGAGGTCGCCGAGGAGAACGCGGACATCGAGTTCGACGACCGGATCGTGGACAACATGTGCATGCAGCTCGTCCAACGCCCGGACGAATACGACGTGCTCGTGCTGCCGAACCTCTACGGCGACATTCTCTCCGACCTCGCCGCCGGGATGATCGGCGGGCTCGGCATGGCACCGGGCGCGAACTTCGGCGCGGACGCCGCGATCTTCGAGCCGACGCACGGCTCGGCGCCTAAGTACGCCGGCCAGAACAAGGTCAACCCGATGGCGATGCTGCTCTCGGGAATGCTGATGCTCCGCCATCTCGACGAGATCGACGCGGCCGAGCGGCTCGAGGGCGCAATCGCAGACGTGATCCGCGAAGGCGCAAGCGTCACGTATGACATGAAGCCCTCGCGCGACGACCCGACCGCAGTCGGCACGAGCGAGGTAGCGGACACGATCATCGACAAGATGGGGGCGCGGGTGTGAAGCCCGCCCCCTCCTGCCCACCTCGCACTCGCCGCGGGGCTGCAACGCTCCGTCACGCGGCCTCCTCAGTCGCGCCCGTAGCCTCCGGCTACGAACGCTCCCTGCGTCCTCGCGAGACCGGCGTTTCGCACGCGGCGAGCACGATCTGGTCAGGAGGTGGCTCTTGAGCGAACGGCGGAAAGTCACGGTCGTGGGCGCCGGGGCCGTCGGCGCGACCTGCGCACAGGTGCTGGCGACGCGCGACTACGCCGACATCGTCCTCGTCGACATCAAGGAAGGGCTGCCTCAGGGCAAGGCGCTCGATATCAACCAGATGGGAGCGGTGCTCGGCTACGAGCCGAACGTCGTCGGCTCGAACGGCTACGAGGAGAGCGCCGAGTCCGACGTGGTCGTGATCACGGCGGGCGTGCCGCGAACCGGCGACATGAGCCGTGACGATCTTGTCTCCACGAACGAGAAGATCGTCGCGCAGGTGACCGAGGCGGCCGTCGTCCAGAGTCCCGAGGCGATCCTGATCATCGTCTCGAACCCGCTCGACGCGATGTGCCATGTCGCCAAGAACGTCAGCGGCTGGCCGAAGGAGCGCGTCTTCGGAATGGCCGGGATTCTCGACACGGCGCGCTTCTCGACCTTCATCGCGTGGGAGGCCGGGGCCTCTGTCAAGGACGTGACCGCAACTGTGCTCGGCGGCCACGGCGACCAGATGGTGCCGGTCGTCTCGGCAACGACCATCGGAGGCGTCCCGCTGCGGAAGCTGGCAAGCGAGGACGCGATCCAGGCAATGGTCGAGCGCACGGCCAAGGGCGGCGGCGAGCTCGTGAAGCTGCTCGGCACCTCGGCCTGGTACGCGCCCGGAGCGGCCGCGGCGCAAATGGTCGACGCGATCATGCTCGACGAGAAGCGGGTGCTGCCCTGCACCGCGTATCTCGAGGGCGAGTACGGAATCGACGGGTTCTACATGGGCGTGCCGGTCAAGCTCGGGCGCGGCGGGATCGAAGAGGTGATCGAGCTCGAGCTCTCCGAGGACGAGCAGACGATGCTGAACGAGTCCGCCGACGCCGTCCGCGAGGTCGTCGGCGTGCTGACGACCTGAACGCCGAGCAACCGCTTGCCGGCCGCGGAGCGCTCGTCACCGGCGTCAGCCGGCGTGCGGGGATCGGATTCGCGGTCGCACGCCGCCTGGTCGAGCTGGGGGCCGACGTCTTCGTCCACGGCTGGTCGCTCCACGACGCCGCGCAGCCGTGGGGTGCCGATTCCGAAGGAACCGCGGGCGCGGCGTCGGCGCTCGGGGTCGAGTTCGTCGAGGCTGACTTTGCCGATCCCGAAGCCCCGGGTCGAGTCGTCGAGGCCGCCTGCGCATCGCTTCCGCGCCTCGACGCGCTGATCGTCAATCACGCCCGGAGCGGCCACGGCCGACTCGAGGAGTTGACGGCCGACGAGATCGATGCATTCCTGCACGAGAACGTCCGTGCATCGCTGCTCCTCGTCAAGGAGTTCGCCGCCAGTCATGACGGCTCCGCCGGAGGACGCGTCGTCCTGCTGACCTCGGGGCAGCACCTGGCTCCGATGGCACGTGAGGTGGCGTACGCAGTCTCGAAAGGCGCGCTCCATCAGGCCACCAAGACCCTCGCGGACGAACTCGCGGACCGGGCAATCACGGTCAACGCCGTCAACCCCGGCCCGACCGACACCGGCTGGGGCCTTGGGGATCAGGACCCCACCGATGCCATGCCTTTCGGCCGGTGGGGCGATCCCGACGACGCAGCGCGCCTGATCGCCTGGCTTTGCACCGACGAAGCCCGCTGGCTGACAGGGCAGGTGATCGACTCCGAGGGTGGTTTCCGTCGCGGGCGTTAGGCTGCCCGACTGATGGAGCTTGGCCTGAAAGGGCGGACGGCGATCGTCTGCGGCGCCTCCTCCGGCATGGGGCTCGCGACGGCCGAGGCGCTGGCGCGCGAAGGCGCGAACGTCTCCATGTTCGCGCGCAGGCGGGACATTCTCGACCGCGAGGCCGAGCGGCTCGGCGCACTTGCGGTGCGTGGCGACGTCACGAACCCGGCCGACCTGAAACGGCTCGTCGACCGAACTGTTGCGGCCTTCGGCGGCATCGACATCCTCGTCAACAACAGCGGCGGGCCGCCTCGGGGCCCGGCGGTCGGGCTTACCGACGACGACGTCGAGCAAGCGGTCGAGCTGCTGCTGCTCTCGGTCATTCGCCTGACCGAGCTCTGTCTCCCACAGCTTGAGCGCAGCGGCCACGGTCGCATCGTCAACATCGAGTCGAGCTCGGTTCGTGAGCCCGTCGACAACCTCGCGCTCTCGAACTCGATCCGACCCGGCGTGATCGGCTGGGCGAAGACGATGGCCCGGGAGCTCGGCCCGCGGAAGATCACGGTCAATTCGATCGCTCCCGGTCGGATCGAAACGGCGCGGTTGATGGAGGTTTATGCCGAACGCTCGCGCGCGTCCGACATGGAGCAGATTCCGCTGCGTCGTTTCGGCCGGCCCGAGGAGGTCGCCGACGTGATCTGCTTCCTCGCCTCCGACCGCGGCAGTTACATCACGGGCGCCGTGATCCCGGTCGACGGCGGGCTGACACGCTCCTTGCTCTGAGGCGTCGCTCGATGCCGACTTCGAGCGGGGCGCCTTTGGCGCCGCGCCGGATAACCCGGTTCTTTGTGAGCCTCGGGACCGAGGAAGGGCGGCGGTGCTTTTGAACCGGTAAGCCCGAGGTTCGCAAGTACCATTTGGTCGATGCGATCGCTAACGCTCGCCCGGGCGGCCGGCGCGGGCCTCCTCCTAGCTGTGATCGCGCTGAGCGTTCTCTACCTGGTCCCCTCGGACAAGTACTACGTCTTCTTGCCCGACCGCGCGCACCCGCTGGAGCCGCTCGTGCGCATTGCCGGCGAACAGCCCGTGCCGCAGGAAGGGGGCGTCTACTTCGTCGACGTCCGCTTCCGCAAAGCCCACTTGCTCGAAGACCTGCTCGGCCGGCCGCTCGCGCGCGGCGCAACGCTCCTCCCCGCCCGCGCCGTGCTGGGCGACGCGACCCCCAAGCAGGCCCAGCACATCGACATCACACAAATGGAGAACTCGCAGAAGATCGCCGCCGCCGTTGCCCTCAAGCGCCTCGGCTACCACGTTTCGATCCGGCTCCCCGAGGTCGTCGTCCGCGGCGTCCTTCGCAAAGCGCCTGCGGACCGGGTGCTTCGGCCGGGAGACAAGCTCTTGGCCGTCAACGGGCAGCAGGTGCACAGCCTGGGGCGCCTGCACATGCTGATCGCGAGCCGCCGGCCCGGCAAGTCGATCTCCATCACCTACAGCCACTCGGGACGAGTCGCAACGTCGACGATCCGGACAATCGCCAGCCCTGATGACAAGCGCCAGGCCGCGATCGGCATCCTTGTCGACGAGATCGGCGGGTCGGTCGGCAAGCTCCCGATCAAGGTTCGCATCAACACGCAGGGCGTCGGCGGCCCCTCGGCCGGGCTCGCCTTCGCGCTCGACCTGATGGAGGAGCTCGGCCGCAACGTCGACCACGGTTACAAGGTCGCCGCGACCGGTGAGCTCGACCTCGACGGCTCGGTGCTACCGATCGGCGCCGCGAAGCAGAAAACGATCGGCGCGCGCGAGGCGGGTGTGGACGTTTTCCTCGTGCCGGCCGGGTCGAACACGCGGGTCGCGCGCAAATATGCGCAGGGCCTCCGAATCATCCCTGTGCAGAGCTTTCCACAGGCGTTGCATGCCCTGGCAACGCTGCCCGCGAAGCACCCTGGTAAGGCCTGACTGCCCCTCTTGCGAAAGCCGCGCAAAGTGCGCGAAGTTCCAAAATCCCGTCCTTGATCTGCGAGGCAATCGCTCTATGATCCCCTCCGTTCGGGAGCGCGGCAATTCTTAGCAAGGAGACACATGGGCAAGGCGACTAAAGCAACCTGCGACGACTGCTATTTCCGCCGCGCGGGTCTTTGCGCCCTCTCACCCGAAACTCCGTGCCCGACCTTCCGGGCTGAAAGCCGCGGCGCGTTGATGCGACCGCGCCAGCCGCAGCTCGTGCCCCGGCCGCTCGCCGCAATGGCCGGCCGGGCCGCCGCCTAGATCGACCACAGGTGACTGCTTAGACTTCGCGGCGAATGCCGCGCTTTCGTAAGCCCAGCGAGGAGCAGATCCGGGAGTGGCAGCCGCGTTTCTGGGCGAAGCTGATCGGTCTAGTGGTGATCGCCGCCTACGTGATCGCATTCATCATCGAGAACCACAAGAACGTGCACCTGCACTTCGTGCTCTTCACGGCGAAGGTCTCCCAGATCTGGCTGATCCTGCTCAGCCTCGTGATCGGGGCGCTCGGCGGAGCGCTGTTAAGGCAGCTTCACCGCCGCCACAGCCGGCACTAGCCTGGCGAGACGCGAGACGCCCTCGCCAATCTCGGAAGGCGCCGCGAAGCTGAAGGCAAGCCGAGCCGAGCTCTGCTCGCCGCCGAAGTCCGAGCCTGGAACGAAAGTGACCCCTGCAGCGGTCGCCCGGCCGAGCAGCTCGGTGGCGTCGGTGCCCTCGGGCAGCTCCAGCCAGAGGAAGTAACCGCCCTCGGGCCGCGACCAGCGAGCCTGCCCGCGGAGCTCACGCTCGAGGGCCTCGAGCATCGCATCGCGCCGGTCGCGCAAGAGCCCGCGGACGCGCTCGAGATTCGGCTCCAGCAAGCCGCGGCGGAGAAACTCGAGCACGGTGGCTTGGGTGACGAGCGCCGGCGAGATGTAGGTCGAAGCGACAAGGTCTTCGAGTCCGGCGGCGATTTCCTCGGGGAGGACCACGTAGCCGACGCGCAGACCGGGGGCGATCGTTTTCGAGAACGACGAGCTGTACATCACGTTCCGCCCGCCCTCGAGCTCGAACAGGGTCGGGAGCGGCTCACCCTCGAACCGAACGAGCCCGTAGGGATCGTCCTCGAGAATCCGCAACGCCCGAACGTCCGCCAGCTCTGCCAGGCGCCGGCGGCGCTCCTCCGACAACGTGACTCCGGCCGGGTTTTGGAAAGTGGGAATCGTGTAGAGGAAGGCCGGAGGGCTGTCGCGGTCGAGCAGGCGCTCGAGCTCGTCGACGTCGAGCCCGTCGTCGTCGAGTGGGACCTCGTCGAAGCCGTTCAGGATCTTCCGCGGCCGGTCGTAGGTTGATCCGTTCGTGACGACGACGCGGGCCGGATCGACGCCGTGCCGCTCGCCGATCCACTCGCGTAGCGGCTGGTAACCCAGCGTGTGCCCGTAGAGCAGCGCTGCCGCGCCGTCCCGCTCGATCGCGGTCTTGGCGCAGTCGGCTAGCTCCTCGATCGGGAGGAGTTCGGGGGCGGGCACGCCGCGGGCGAACGAGATCGTCTCCATCTCCTCCGAGTGTACGAGCCCGACTAGACGGTCGCGGAGACAGGTTCCGGCTCGTCGGGGCCGCGGCCGAGGGCGATCCGGATCGCAGCCGCTCCGGTCCCCGCGGCGACCAGGGACAGGGCGGCCTGCAAGATCCAGACCGCAGAATCCCCGAAGCTCTTCCTGACCTGCAAGCCGATGAACGGTGCGAGCGCGAAGCCGATCGCTCCCATCGACCCAAATGCGCCCATGTACGCCCCGCGAAGATCCAGGGGCGCGAGCCCGGCGACCGCCGTCTGCGAGGTCGGCACCCAGAGCATCTCGCCGATCACGAACAAAAACAGGATCAACATCACCAGGGGCAACGCGTCGTTCACGGAGAGCAGTAGGAACGGCAGTCCCATCAGCGGGAGCCCGACCGCGAGCTTGACCGCGCCCGGCACGGCCGCGACGCGCTCGGTGAGTCGCAGCTGGAAGAAGGTGACGAGGAACGGGTTGAGGACGACGAGAAAGCCCCAGGTCGAGCTCGAGTAGCCGTGCGACTCGACCAGCGAGATCGGCAGCACTGTCTCGAACGCGACGTAGACGAGCCAGGCAAACGCCGCCGAGACGAGGAAGAGCAGGAACGGCCGGTCGCGCGCGATGACGGCGAACGAGCCGCGCCCCGGCGGTTCCTCCGGCGCGTAGGCGCCCCGAGCCGGCAGGAAGAGGACCGCGAGTGCGAAGCCGACCGCCGAGAAGGCCGCGGCGCCGAGGAAAAGCGCGTTCCAGCTACCGAGCAGGAGCAGCAAGCCGCCGAGCGGCGGCCCGAAGGTGACCCCGAGATTCGAGGCGACCCGGACGGCTGCGTACGCCGGCTCGTGCCGATCGCGGGGAACGAGATCGGCCACGAGCGCCTGTCCGGCGGCGTTGCCGATCTGGAAGAACAGGCCGCCGAAGCAGAGCACGAGCAGGCCCGTCGTGGCGCTGCTGCCGGCCGCGACGAAGCCCAGCACGACCGCCGTCTGCCCGATCCAGCCGATGAAGATCAGGGGCCGTCGGCCGAAGTGATCGGAGAGGTGGCCGCCCAGGTAGCCCGAGCCGACCCCGATCAGCGCGCTAACGAGGTAGGCGAGTCCGAGTACGGATTGATCCGCACCGAGCTTCTTGATCGCCCAGATTCCGACGAAGCTCCACACGGTCGAGCCGGCGAGCGACCCGGCAAAGTTGATCCCCAGAATCGGCCGGAGCGCCGGATCTGTGTCCGAGCCGAAGATGACGCGGTAGAGAGCTGCCAGCGGGCGCACCACCCCAGACTGCCAGACACGAAGCTCGTGGATGGAGTGGCGGATAGGTCGACAAGCGGACACTGCCGCCACCGCCACCTCCGCCGCCTCAGCCGCCCTCCAGCCGGCCCTCGGCCGGCAACGCCAGCACCAACTACGGCTCTTGAAAGATCCGCTAGGCGCGAACGGCGCCGGCGACCTCGGCCGCGAGCTCGGCGGCTTCCGTCGGCGTCGTCCCGACGCGGACGCCGTGCGCTTCGAGCGCTTCCTTCTTGCCCTCGGCGGTGCCGGCCGCCCCGGAGATGATCGCGCCGGCGTGGCCCATCGTCTTTCCCGGCGGCGCCGAGAAGCCGGCGATGTAACCGACGACCGGCTTCGTCATCTCGGCGCCGATGAACTCGGCGGCTTTCTCCTCCTCCGCGCCGCCGATCTCGCCGACCATGACCACGACCTCGGTCTCGTCGTCGGCCTCGAATCTGGCAAGCACGTCGATGAAGGACGACCCGACCACAGGGTCGCCGCCGATGCCGACGATGGTCGAGTTGCCAAGCCCGAGCTGGGTCAGCTCGTGGCCGATCTGGTAGGTCAGCGTGCCCGAGCGCGAGACGAGACCGATCCGCCCTTCGCGGAAGATCTCCGCCGGAATGATCCCGACGTTCGCCTTCCCCGGCGAGAGCGCGCCGGGGCAGTTCGGCCCCAGCATCGTGATCCCGCGCGGCTTGACGTAGTTGAAGATTCGCAGCATCTCGTGGGCCGGCAGCCCCTCCGCGATGCAGATGACGGTCTCGATGCCCGCGTCGACGCCCTCGTAGATCGCGTCGGCGGCGAAGCGCGCTGGAACGAAGACCATCGACGTGTTCGCGCCGGTCTCGTCGACCGCCTCGGCGACGGTGTCGAAGATCGGGATTCCGTCGAGATCCTGGCCGCCCTTGCCGGGCGTGACGCCGGCGACGACGTCCGTGCCGTAGTCCCGGTTCCGCAGCGTGTGGAAGGAGCCTTCGCGGCCGGTTGCGCCCTGGACGACGAGCTTCGTCTCATTGCCGACGATGATCGCCATCAGCGTTGTGACTTTCTGGCCTTGAGCACGAGCTTGACGTCGCTCCAGGCGGTGCCGTCGGCGGTCATCCGGTCGGAGAGCAGCTCCTTGACCCGCTCCGCCTCCTCGCCGGCGCAACCGGTTCGGGCGAGCCAGTCTTCGAGCGGATGCACCTTCTCGAAAAACTGGCGCTGCTCGACCTCGAGCCCGGCCCCGATCAGGAATTCGACCCACTCGTCCTCGGTGTAGTTGCGGACGTGGGTCGGATCTCGCAGGTTCTCCGCCTGCTCGTGGCGCTCGCTCGAGAAGAGCGTGTCCTCGATCACGACGACGTCGTTGGAGACCCGGGCCATCTCCTCGACCGCCCTGCCGATATCTCCGAAATGGTGGGGCGCGATCCGTGAGACCGCACAGTCGAAAGAGCCGTCGGCGAACGGCAAGTCCTCGACTCGCGAGACGACGTCGGGCTTCATCCCGGGCGAGGAGTCCGTGGTCACGACCTCACAGCCCTGTTCTCGGAGGCGCCGCGCCACGTGCCCGCCCCCGGTGGCGACGTCGATGACCTTGCGCCCAGGCCCGGGTGCGCACCACTCGACGACGAGGTCGAGATCGTCGCCCTCTGCGTGGGTCTTCGAATCACGGTAGGCCTGCGCCCGCTCGTCCCACAATTCGGTCATCTGGCCAGCTTCACGGCCCGATTCGCGCCCTCGATCATCGTCGGCTCGACGTAGAGCTTGTCCTGGCCCGATTCCGCCAGGATTCGACGGCCCTCCTCGGCATTGGTGCCGTCGAGGCGGACAACGATCGGATGCTCGATCCCGCTCCGCTCGAGCGCGGCCAGGATCCCGCGCGCGACCTCGTCCGTGCGCGTGATCCCGCCGAAGATGTTGAAGAAGATCGAGCGGACCTGCGGGTCGCCGGAGATCACCTCGAGCGCATCGACGACGCCCTGCGCGTCGCCGCCGCCGCCCAGGTCGCAGAAGTTCGCGGGGCGGCCGCCGGCCAGGGTGATCACGTCCAGCGTCGACATCACAAGCCCAGCGCCGTTGCCGAGGATTCCGACTTCGCCGTCGAGCTTCACGTAGGTGACGCCCCTCTCGCGCGCGGCGCGCTCCTCGGGCGGAACCGATTCCGGATCGCGCATCTCGGCGATGTCGGGGTGTTTGTAGAGCGCGTTGTCGTCGACCGTGAACTTCGAGTCGAGCGCGCGCACCTCGCCCTCCGGCGTCACGATCAGCGGGTTGATCTCGCAGAGCATCGCGTCGGTTCCGACGAAGCACGCGTAGAGCTTCCCGATGATGTCCAGCAGCTGTTTCTGCTCGTTCGGATCCTCGATCCCCGCTCCGTAGATCAGCCTCCGCGCCTGATGGGGCTGGTAACCCTCCAGCGGATCGACGTGCAGGCGCGCCAGCTTCTCGGGTGTCTCCTCGGCTACCTGCTCGATCTCGATCCCACCCTCTGTGGTGAGCATGAAGAGCGCCTTCTTCTCGCCCCGGTCGAACGTGACGGAGAGGTAGTACTCTCGGCGTCGGCGGGCCCATCGGCGAGCTTGACACCGCCTGCTTTCCCGCGCCCGCCGGTCAGCACCTGGGCCTTGACGACGACCTGGCCGCCGAGCTCCTCCCCGGCCGCATGGGCCTCCGCGGGCGTCGAGGCGAGCCGCCCCTCAGAGGTTGGCATCCCGAAGCGCCGGAAGAGCTCCTTGCCCTGGTATTCGTAGAGATCCACCGGCGCGGGACTCTAGCCGCCGCCGGGTGGCCCAAGCGGAGGGCTGCCGCCCGCGCACCGCCGAATTCGCGGCGCGCAGGCGGTTCGACCTCTCTGACTAGACTCGATCGGCGTGGACGCGATCGTCGTCGACGAGCTTCGGAAGCGCTACAGCGACGTGCGGGCGCTCGAAGGCATCACTTTCGGCGTTCGCACCGGCGAGGTCTTCGGCCTGCTCGGCCCGAACGGAGCCGGGAAATCGACCACGGTCAAGGTGCTCGCAACGCTGACGAAGCCGGACTCGGGCCGGGCGGAGGTCGCCGGCCGAGACGTCGTCCGGGAACCGAACGCCGTGCGCCGGGCGATCGGCTACGTACCGCAGAGCTCCGGTGTGGATCGGGACGCGACCGGTCGCGAGAACCTGATGCTGCAAGGCCGCGTCCAGGGAATGAGCGGCCGCGCGCTCGAATCGCGGGTCGGCGAAATGCTCGAGCTGCTCGGCTTGGCCGAAGCCGGCGACCGGGTCGTGCGCGGCTACTCCGGCGGGATGAAGCGCCGGCTCGACGTGGGCCTCGGGCTCGTCCACAGGCCCCAAGTCCTCTTCCTGGACGAGCCGACGACAGGCCTCGATCCCGAGGCCCGCGCCGCGATGTGGGACGAGCTGGAACGGCTAGCCGAGGGCGAGTCGCTGACGATCCTGCTCACGACCCACTACATGGAGGAGGCCGACGAGCTCGCCGACCGGCTCGCGATCGTCAGCCGTGGCCGAGTGGTCGTCGAGGGAACGCCCGAGGAGCTGAAGCAGAGTCTCCGCGGCGAGGCCGTCGAGGTCGAGCTCGGCGACGGGCGGGCGGCGGAAGCCGAGGCGGTCGTCGCCGCACTAGACGGCGTGCTCGAAGCGACGGTCGACGGCCGGCGCCTCCGCAGCCGGGTCGCGAGCGGTGCCCGGGCGATCCCTTCGATCCTCTCGGCGCTCGAGGCCAAGGGCATCGGCGTGGAGGCGGTCACGACCCACCGGCCCTCGCTCGATGACGTCTACCTCCACTACACCGGCCGAGAGTTCGCGGCCGAGGACGAGCAGGGCCGCGCCGGCGATTCCGGCGGCAACGGACCGCGATGACAATCGCTGTCCGCCACACGTGGTTCATGGTCGGACGGCAGCTACGGAACCTGATGCGGGAGCCGATCTGGATCGCGCTCCTGCTCGTGCAGCCGATGGTCTGGCTGCTGCTGTACGGCCAGCTCTTCAAGCGCGTCACCCACCTGCCCGGTGGCGGCTTCGGAACCACGTCGTACATCACGTTCCTCGCTCCGGCGATCGTGATCATGAACTCCTTCTTCGGGGCGACTTGGAGCGGGATGGCGATGATCAGCGGCCTCGACCGCGACGTGCTGCCACGCTTCCTCGCCACGCCGGTCAGCCGGATCTCGCTGGTCGTCTCGCAGATCGTCCGTTCAGCGCTGATCGCGGTGATCCAAGGCGCGATCATCCTGCTCGTCTCGCTCGCGCTAGGCGTTCGAGTGCACACCGGAGTTGTCGGCTGGGTCGTCATGCTGACCGCGGCCGCGCTGATGAACTCGGCGTTCGCCGGGCTCTCGCAGGGGATCGCACTGCTCGTCCGCAAGGAGGCGACAATGATCGCGATCGCCAACTTCATCGGGCTGCCGCTCTTCTTTCTGTCCTCGACGCTGATCTCGATCCGTCAGATTCCGCACTGGATGCAGATCGCGGCGAAGTTCAACCCTGTCAACTGGGGCGTGATCGCCGCGCGCGAGGTCGTACTCCCGGGCACGGACTGGAATTCGGTGGGATTTCATCTGGCGCTGCTCTTCGCGCTCTCGGTCGCGACGGCTGCATTCGCGACCTGGACGTTTCGGGCGTATCAACGGACGATCTGAAGCCGCCCGCGTAGGGTCAGTGGCCGGGCGGGTCAGAACGGGCAAAAGGAACGTCTGAAGCTAGTTCTCGTCCTGGGTGACGACGCAGACGACCTGCCCGCTCGTGACGGCCTGGCCGGGCTCAATCGACAACTCAGTGACGACGCCGTCGCGATGAGCCGTGATCTCGTTCTCCATCTTCATCGCCTCGACGATGCAGATCACCTGTCCGGCGCGAACCTCGTCACCTTCGGCGACTTCGACCGCGAGGACAGTGCCCTGCATCGGCGTCACGACTGCGTCCTTGGCGGCGCCGCGATGCGCCCCGCGTCCGGTTCGCTCTCGACGCCGCCGCGCCAGCTCCGCGAAGGGCGGCTCCGGGATCAAGGCCTTCACTTCGTAGAGACGGCCGTCGACCTCGACGCTCGACACGCGTTCTCGAAGCTTGCCGTCCGCCGAGGGCGCTAACGTTGTTGACTGATGAGACAACTGCTCCGCTGCCTCGGCAAGCTCCGTCGACTCCACGACGCCGTGACAGGTCTGTCCTGCCACAAAGCAAGGGTGCTCGAGCAAGGCCCGGTGGAAACCGAGCAGTGTCGTGATACCGCCGATCTCGTACTCGTCGAGCGCGCGCAGCATCCGTCGCCGTGCGTGCTCGCGGTCGACGCCGTGGACGACGAGCTTCGCGATCAAGGGGTCATAGAGGCCGACGACCTCGCTGCCGGCGGCAACTCCGGAGTCGACCCTGACCCCGGGACCCGCCGGCTCCCGGTAGCTCGTGATCCGCCCCGGACTGGGCAGAAAGCCGTTCGACGGGTCCTCGGCGTTGATCCGGCATTCGATCGCGTGGCCGGTCAGCCGGACGTCGTTCTGGCGCAGCGATAGCGGCTCCCCGGCCGCGATGAGAACCTGCTCGCGCACGAGGTCGAGACCGGTGACGAGCTCGGTGACGGTGTGCTCGACCTGGATCCGCGTGTTCATCTCCAGGAAGAAGTAGTTGCCGTCGCCGTCCAGCAGCCCCTCGATGGTGCCCGCGCTCCGGTAACCGACTGCCCGGGCAGCGTCGATGCCGAGCTTCCCGATCCGGTCACGGAGGTCAGCGTCGACCGCCGGCGAGGGTGTCTCCTCGACGAGCTTCTGGTGACGCCGCTGAATTGTGCAGTCGCGCTCGCCCAGGTGAATGACGGTGCCGTGCGCGTCCGCGAGGATCTGGACTTCGACGTGCCGCGGATCCTCGAGGTAGCGCTCGACATACACGTCTGGGTCCGAGAAGTACGCCTCGCCCTCGCGGCGTGCCGACTCGTACGCGCGCTCAGCCTCGTCCGGGCCGGCCACGACCTTGAGTCCTTTGCCGCCACCGCCGGCCGAGGCCTTGATCGCGATGGGCCAGCCCAGCTCGGCGCCGAGGCGGCAGACTTCTTCGGCTGCCTCGACCGGCGCCGTGGTCCCAGGCACGATCGGCACCCCCGCGGCGCGCATGGCCTCCCTGGCGGCGGTCTTGGAGCCCATCACGTCGATTGCTTCTGGCGGGGGTCCGATCCAGACGAACCCGGCCGCATCGCACGCACGCGCGAAGTCCGCGTTTTCGGCGAGGAACCCGTAGCCGGGGTGAACCGCTTCGGCGCCGGCCCGCGTGGCGGTCTCGAGCAGCCGCTCCTGGTCGAGGTAGCTCTCGGCCGCGGGTCCCGGCCCGATCAGGTACGCCTCGTCTGCGGCAGCGACATGCAGCGAGCCACGGTCGGCCTCCGAATAGACGGCGATGGTTCCGATTCCGAGCTCGCGCAGCGTGCGGAAGATGCGAATCGCGATTTCGCCGCGGTTGGCGACGAGAATTTTCGAGAACACGGCCATGCGCGCTTATTTTCGCGGTCGAACGACGGCTACGTTGTCCGCAGTCCCGCGGTCTTCATCGTCGAGATTCTCGGCAATGCCCTCGGCCCGCCAGCGGCTTCCGTAGGCGGACGGCTGTTCATGCTTCGCAAGCAGGCGCTCGAGCGCGAGCTCGATAACTTCCCGCGCCTCTGGGTCGTGCTCCGGCCGAGTGACGAAATCCACCCGCCGGAGCCTAAAAGGCGCTCGCTTGCGATGCCGATTGGAGGACGTCCCGGCTTCGCGGGGCGTCCGGCTAATTCCGGTTGGTAGAGCGGCACGTTGGGTTCTTCTTGACCGTCTCTAAAGGCGCCAGCCCGTCCTGACGATACGAACGGCGGATGAGCCGCATCCTTGCGACCACCGCAGTCTTCGCCGTGCTTGCGGCGCCCGCAGCCGCCCAAAACCAGGGCGGCCCGCAGCCTGCTTCCTGGGCGCAACCTCAGATCAAGGTCGTCGTTTCGCGCGGCCTGATGGCGAACAGCGTGCAGGCGTTTCATCCGAACGATCCGCTGACACGCGGGGCACTGACGGCGCTCGTCTCCGGTCTCACCTCTGAGCGGCCGACGGCCTCCACTCAATCGGCTGCCGCCGTGACGATGGCCCAGCTCGACTCGACCCTTGTCCGGGGCCTCGGTCTGAACGGAGCGGCTGCCGAGTTCGCGGCGGCAGCCCGGAGCGCAGGCCTGATTCCGCCGAGTCGTTTCGGCACAGAAGTGGTCGCGCGCCTCCTGGGACTGCGCACGAATCATCCTGCGCAACTCGATTCGCTCGAGCTGCTGCCTAGCCAGCCGGCGACACGGGCCGAGGCGGCCTACTCCGCGGCGCAGATCCTCAACTTCCGCGGCTGGGAGACGCAGCAGGTGCAGGAGCTTGCCGACACCTTCGCGCTGCCGACCTTCTCCGCCTGGCAAACGCGGATCCTCCAGACGGCTGTTCGCTTCATCGGCTATCCCTACGTTTGGGGCGGGACGAGCGAGAACGCCGAGGCACCGTTCGGCGTGCAGGCTCCAGGCGGCTTCGACTGCTCCGGATTCGTCTGGCGCGTCTACAAGCTTCAGGTCTACCCCGGCGTCTCCACGCTTGCCGGCACGCTGAAGGGCCGAACGACGTTTGCGATGAGCGGCGAGGTGCCGGCGGCTAAGCGCATCCCGTTTGCCCGGCTCAAGCCGGGTGACGTTCTTTTTTGGGGTGCCGCCGGTCCCCGCTCGAAACCGACCCAGGTCGACCACACAGGGATCTACCTCGGCGACGGCTGGTTCATCCATTCGTCGGGGTACGGTGTCGCGCTCGCCCAGCTCTCGGGCTGGTACAAGCAGCGCTTTGCCTGGGCCCGCCGGCCGCTCGCCGAAGCCGGCCTCGCGACTTAGAACTCCTTTGTTGCCAGGGCGGAGCCGGTGGCGAGAAGCGCGGCCGGCGGCACCGATTCGTTTCGCTAGACCCTCCAAGCTTGCCCCTCAGAGCGATCCCCCGTCCGGGTGATGGCCTGGCGCGCGGTGAGAGAGACAATCGCCTCGTCGCATAGGAGAGATGGAGGTCTCGCATGCTGAAGTGGAATCCGCGCCTTCGACTTGTGTTCGTCGTCGCTGCATTGCTCGCTCTCGCGCTCGCGCTCGGCTGGGCTGATGCAGCCAACTTCCTCGAGTGGTAGCCGGTCGGCCATGACCGAGTCGGCAGCCGCCCGCCGAAGTCTCTACCCAGTCGTCGCTCCCGTCTGCGCCGCCGGGCTGGCTGCAGTGGTCGCGGCGACCGTCGCCTTTGCCACGGCCACGCACGGCGCAACGGTCTTGGCCGGCCTCGCCGCGTTCCTCGGCGCCTCGCTCCTTGCCGATCGCTTCCCGGTTCCGGTCGACGACCTCGACGCGAACGGGGTCTCACTGGCGTTCGTGTTCGGACTGTCGGCGATCGTGTTGTTCGGCTGGGCAGCCGGCGTCCTCGTCGTCGCCGCGACGCCGGCGGTCATGCAGCTCTTGGACCGCAGGCCTCCGATTCGGATCGCCTACAACTCTTTCGCATTCGCGCTGACCGCGGCCAGCGCCGGGCTCGTGATCGCGCCGATCGCCGGCGACTCGCCTGCCGTCACTGCAGCCCGCGTCGTCGCCGCGTCCTACGTCTGCTACCTGGTCAACGTCCTCCTGATCACCGCTGTGGTCGCGCGCGCAACCCGGGCCTCGTGGGGCAGCCTGATCGCCTCGAGCGTTCGGAAGACGCTCCTGCCGTTCACGCTGATGGGCTCCGCGGTTCTGACGCTCGTCGTCCTCTGGCAGCGAGCTCCGCTGCTGTCCTTGGCGCTCGTCGGCCCGCTGCTCGCAATCCAGCTCTACCAGCGAGCGCTCCTGCGGGCATTGCGAGCCGTACGTCTTGCACTCACCGATCCGCTTACGGGTCTCGGGAACCATCGCCACTTTCACGAGCGGCTCGCTCGTGAGCTGGAACACGCCCTCCGCTGCGGCCGGCCGTTGGCCCTCTGCCTCGTCGACGTTGACGACTTCAAGCAAGTGAACGACCGCTTCGGCCATCCCGAAGGCGATCGGGTGCTCTCTCAGGTCGCGACCCGGCTGCGCCAAAGTGGCGAGGCATTTCGGCTCGGCGGCGACGAGTTTGCCGTGCTCTTGCCGGGCTCCGACTCAGAAGAAGCTTTGACGGCGGCGAAGTCGATCGTCGGACGTATCTCGAGGCTCGATTTCGGCCAGATGGGTCCGGTCACGGTCAGCGCAGGGATAGCTTTGGCACCACACCACGCGCGGGAGCGAGATGAGCTGTTGCGACTCGTCGACAGCGCGCTCTATCGGGCGAAGGAGGAGGGCAAGAACCGCGCCGAGGTCTACCGTCCGGACGTGATCGAGCTCGCTGAACTAAAGCGGCTCGCGGCCGCCAAGGATCGGGCCGCACGGCTACGAGCCGCGAAGAATCTTGCGAGCGCCGTCGACTCGCGAGACGCCTACGCGGGGAACCACTCGCAACGAGTCGCCGAGCTTGCGGTTCGACTGGCCGCCCGTATCGGCCTCTCTCGTGAAGAGCTCGAGCTCACTCAGCTCGCCGGGAGCCTTCACGACCTCGGCAAGCTCGCTCTTCCCGAGAACCTCCTGCGCAAGCCAGAGCCGTTGACCGAGCCTGAGTGGACCGTCCTCAAGGAACATGTGTCGCTCGGCTCTCGAATGCTCGAGAGCCTCGGGATCGGCTCCGTGGCGGAGTGGGTGCTCCACCACCATGAACGATGGGACGGCACCGGATATCCGGACGGTCTCGCCGGAACCGAGATCCCGCTCGGTGCCCGGATTCTCTTCGTAGCCGACGCATTCGACGCGATGACGTCCGACGGCCTTTACGGCAAGCCGTGCTCGGTGGACGATGCTCTGAGCGAACTCGTCCTCTGCTCCGGGACCCAATTCGACCCCTCGGTTGTCGAGGCGCTGACGGAAGAGCTCGGCCGAGCGGCCGCCGCCGACGCGGTGCCCGAGCAGATCGACCAAGCCGTCGCGGTTTAACAGCCGACCGCAGTCTTCGACGAACAAGAACTGCCCGACCGGCCCGGACGACTTCCGCCCGGATTTTCACTTTCGTTCCAAAGCCGTCGCAGACACGTGCGCCTCTTTGCAATAGGGTGAAATTGGGTGCGGAGCGGTGGGCCCCAGTTTCTCGCGCATGCGCGCGTGAACCTGTAGAGAGCAGGGACGAGGCTAGAGCGGGATGTTCCCGTGCTTCCTGGGCGGGCGGCGCTCGCGCTTCGTCAGTGCGGTCTCGAGGGCGTCGATCAGCACGGGCCGTGTGCGGCGCGGCTCGATCACCTCGTCGACGTAGCCCCGTTCAGCGGCCGCGTACGGGTTCGCGAACTGGCTGCGGTACTCCTCGATCAGCTCGGCGCGCCGCGCTTCAGGATCCGAGGCTTCCTCGATCTGTTTGCGAAAAACGATGTTGACTGCCCCTTCGGGGCCCATCACCGCCACCTCCGCGGTCGGCCAGGCGAAGTTGAAGTCAGCGCGGATGTGCTTGGAGCTCATGACGTCGTAGGCACCTCCGTACGCCTTGCGGGTGATGACGGCGAGCTTCGGCACCGTCGCTTCGCAGTAGGCGTAGAGCAGCTTCGCGCCGTGGCGGATGATGCCACCCCATTCCTGCGCGGTCCCGGGCAGAAACCCGGGGACGTCGACGAACGTGACCAGCGGAATGTTGAACGCATCACACGTCCGGACGAAGCGCGCGGCCTTCGTCGAAGAGTCGATGTCCAGCACGCCGGCGAGCGCCCGCGGCTGGTTGCCGACAACGCCGACGGGATAGCCGTTGAGCCGCGCGAAGCAGCAGACGATGTTCTCGGCCCAGCGCTCGTGAACCTCGAGGAAATCGCCGTCGTCGACCACACGGGAGATGAGGCTCTTCATGTCGTACGGCTTCGCGGGATCGTCGGGGATCGCCGAATCGAGCTCGGCGTCCTCGCGCCCGGCCGGATCCGTCGGCTCTGCGTAGGGCGGCGGATCGACATTGTTCTGAGGGAGGAACGAAAGCAGGTAGCGGGCGTCCTCGAGGCACGCCTCCTCGTTAGGCGCGATGAAGTGCGAGACGCCGGATTTCGCCGCGTGCGTCGCCGCACCGCCTAGCTCCTCGAAAGTCACTTCTTCGCCGGTCACCGTCTTCACGACGTCGGGCCCCGTGATGAACATGTACGACGAGCCCTCGACCATCAGCACGAAATCGGTGATCGCAGGGGAGTAGACTGCTCCGCCCGCGCACGGACCCATTATCAGGCTGAGCTGAGGGATGACTCCCGAGGACTGGACGTTCCGCCAGAAGATCTCCGCGTAGCCGGCAAGCGAGACAACGCCCTCCTGGATCCGGGCGCCTCCCGAGTCGTTGATCCCGATCAGCGGGCAGCCGAACTTGGCGGCGAGATCCATGACCTTGCAAATCTTCTCGGCGAAGACTTCGCTCAGTGACCCGCCGAAGACGGTGAAGTCCTGCGAGAAGACGAAAACTCTCCGCCCGAAGATCGTGCCGTAGCCCGTGACGACCGCATCGCCGTAAGGCCTCCGCTCCAGCATTCCGAAGCTCGGCTCCCGGTGCCTGACGTAACGGTCGAGCTCGAAAAACGAACCGGGGTCGAGCAGTTTCTCGAGGCGTTCGCGGGCGAGCAGCTTTCCCTGCTCGCGCTGGCGTTCGACCGCGCGCTCGCTGCCGGCGTGCCGCGCCTGCTCTCGCAACTCGGCCAACCGGCGCAGCTTCGCCCCGGTCGAATCAGCTTCCGTCGCCACGACGCGAGCGTATCCCCACCGGGACGTGGATGACGCGAGTCCCCGTTCGAGGGAAAGAGAAGCGAGCTCGAAGTCACCCACCTGGGGGAGACGTGGCCAGAACCTTCCGCCTAGCGTCCGTCCGAGGCCTGCGGCGGCCAAAGGAGAGAATCTTGCGGCACTCGTACATCGATTGTCCACGGCGCATTCGTGCGCCACGCGCGACTCCCCGTTCGCGCACCCGGTTCCTGCCGGCTGTTGTAGCGCTCCCGGTCGTGGCTGTCCTCTGGGTCACGGTCGGTCTGCCCGTGCTCTCGCAGGTGACCGGCGCGAGCGGTGGCAACCGGGTCGCCCGAGATGTCGTCTTCGCCACGCAGGCGAGCGGTGCAGGCGGCGGAGCCGGAGCGGGTTCGGCCGTTCCGCAGACTGAGGCGGCGGCGATCGTCTCGCACCAGGTTCTCGCCGCCTACCACGCCGAGGTCGCCAAGCGCCTGCAGGCTCGCACGAGCGCCGCGACGAAGGCGAAGGCGAAGCTCACGAAGCTCGGACTTCCCCAGCTGACTCTCACCGCGCCCACACCCGACACGGCAACGCTTGCGACCGCCGATTCGCCTCAGGCTCCAGCGAGCCCGCGGACGGATACAGCTGCCCCGGCGAAGGACAGCAGTCCTGGCACCGGCGCGGGTGGCTCGGGCTCGGGCTCGGGCTCGGGCTCGGGCGACAGCGGCGGCGCGGGTAGCTCATCGGGTGGCGGCAGCGCCGGCACCAGCACTCCTCCGGGACGCGACAGCGGCGGCACCGGTGACGCCGACGGCTCGGGCGCAGGCGGCTCGGGCGCAGGCGGCTCGGACGCAGGCGGGGCCGCCGACACAGGCGGCGCTGGCGCTGCCGGTGACACGGGCGATATCGGAGGCAGCACGGGCGGCAGCACGCTCCCGCCGCCTCCCGCTCCTCCACCTCCCCCGCCTCCGCCTCCACCTTCCTCGCCGGCGCCTCCGGCTCCCCCGGCGCCTCCGGCTCCCCCTGCGCCGCCTCCTCCGCCTCCCCCGCCTCCCCCGCCTCCCCCGGCTCCCCCGAGCGGCCTGCCGGCACCCGCGGACATCCAGACGACGAGCGGCGGCGGCCCGCACGGCAAGCCTGCAGCCGGCGACGCGATCGTCTACACGTTCGCCAGTGCGCCCAGCCCGTCATCGATCCTCGCGGGCTGGAGCGGGTCGGCTACGGCGGTCACCGTCCGAATCAACGAGAACGGAACCAATGACTTCCTCACGGTTCTCGATGCGACGACCGGAGCGCAGCTTGCTGCACTCGGTTCGGTTCAGCTCGGCGGCGACTATGCGGACAACGAGAATGTCTCCGCGGCCGGATCGACGATGACACTGAGCGGAAGGATCCTCAGGATCGTCCTCGGCCAGCCGACCGGCAAGCCCGTCCACCAGAAGCAGGCCGGGACGATGGTCTGGACCGCGCCGAGTGGCACCGCAACCGAGTCAGGGCCGGCGGACAACGAGTTCTAGGTAAATCTTCGGCCGAGGCTCAAGGCCGAAGCGGTCGCCGTCGATAGCAGAGTGAAGATGGCGCCTGCGGCCCAAGCAAAGACTCCCGGCCACGATCTGCCTTCCACTGGCCGCCGGCACCGCGGTCAGCGCACGATCTCACGACGGGCCCTACTCCAGCTCCTTGCCGGTGTGTTCGTGGTCGGAGTGATCCCGGTGGTCGCGACCGTCCACATCCTCGGCGCCAATGCCCTCCAGAACGAGCGCGCGCGAGCAGACAGCGCGCTTCGCGCCGAGCTCCAAGCGGCGGGCCAAGAGCTCGGCCAGCTCGGGGACGACGCATCGCATCGAGCTGACGACCTCGCGCGCTCGCCGGCGCTGCAGCGCGCGTTCATCGCCCATGACCGGGCCACGATCAAGCGCATCGCGGCCGCCTCCCCGGGCGTCGTCTTGTACCTCGGCCGCGCGCGCGTAGCCGGGGTCCGCCCGCCGGTCGCATTGAGCCGCTCCATCTCGCTCACGGTCAACGCCAAGAGGATCGGGACCGTCGTCGCCACGATTGCGTTGAACGGCAAGCTCGCGGCTCGCCTGCGGCAGACCGCGTCGCACGCTCAGGCGGACCGCCTGTTGATCGTGCGGGAGCGCACGGTCGTCGGTACGGGTCAACACGTGCAGCTGCGTGGACACACGATTCAGGTGGGAAACGAGAGCTACCGCGGGCTGCTCTCGCGTGTTCCCAATGCGGTCGGGATCAGCCTGTTCGCACTCCGCCCGCTGAAGACCATCGACGCCAGCGTCCAGCCCTACCAGCGCCGCATCTTCTACGCGGCGCTCGGCTCCTTCGCCTTGCTGGTGCTCGTCGCGCTCACCTTCGCCCGCCCGATTCTCAACACGCTCGGAGATTTCCGGCGCGTCGCCTCCCAGGCGGCGACCGACGCACTGACCGGCCTCGCCAACCGGCGCTCCTTCGACGACGAGCTCGCGCTCGAGTGGCGACGCGCCGAGAGAGTAGGCGACTCGCTCGCTTTACTCCTCATCGATCTCGACGACTTCAAGAGCATCAACGACGGGCTCGGCCACCAAGCCGGCGACGCGGTTCTCAGGCGCGTAGCGACGATCCTGGGCTCCGGTGCCCGGCAAGTCGATCTGGCGGCCCGCTATGGCGGCGAAGAGTTCGCCCTGCTGACGCCCGAGACCGACCTCCTCGGCGCGACGAAGCTCGCCGAGCGCCTGCGCGCCGCCGTCGAAGAGGCCACGATCGTGCTTCCCAACGGCAGCGAGCTGAGTGTGACTGCGAGCTTCGGCGTCGCGGTCAAGGGCGAGCTCGAACGGGCCGAGCAACTCGTCGCTGCGGCCGACGAAGCGCTGTACGAAGCGAAGCGAAACGGCAAGAATCGCGTCGTCACGGCCGACCCGCAGGCCGAAGCCACCACGACGGCCACGCTTTAGCCCACGCGGGCTCAGAAGGGCACAATCCCGCCATGCGAGTCTCGGCGAAGGTCGATTACGCCTTGCGCGCCTGTGCCGAGCTCGCCGCCGCAGGCAAAGGCCCGGTCAAGGGCGAGCGGCTGGCGCAAGCGCAGGAGATCCCGCTCAAGTTCCTCGAGAACATCCTGCTCGATCTCAAGCACGCCGGCCTCGTGCAGAGCCAGCGCGGCGCCGAAGGCGGGTACTGGCTGTCCCTCCCGTCGGACGAGATCTCGCTCGCCGAGGTTATCCGAGCGGTCGAGGGTCCGATCGCGAACGTGCGCGGCCAGCGGCCGGAGCTCGTCGAGTATCGCGGGCCGGCCGCGCCGCTACAGCAAGTCTGGGTCGCGATGCGCGCGAACCTACGGGCGGTCCTCGAGGCTGTCACGCTCGCGGACCTTGCGGCCGGACGGCTGCCCGACGAGGTCTCGGCCATAGCCGCCGACCCCGACGCCTGGCTTCCCCACTGACTCCCGCCGGTCGGCGGGCAGCCAGCGCGGGAGGTCGAGTGCGAAGAAGCGGCCGAGCGCCTCGGCGTTCGGCTCGTATTCCTGCCGAAGCTCCCGTAGACGCATGTGGGCGCACTCGCGGTCGACGGAGTCGTCCGTCGCCGCCTCGACGATCGTGTAAAGGTGGTCGAAGTCGTCCCGGCTGAGCCGCTCCTGCACGGCGCCCGGCGCGAGCCTGAACTGAAGCGCGAGGTCGGCGAGGGCATGGCGTCCGATGGCAAAGGTCACATCAGCGGCGACGACCTTCCCTTGGGGCGCGGTTGCCTTGACGAACGCGGCCACATCGACCATCGCAGTCAACGCCGCGAGCCAGTTTTGGTTCACGTGCTGGGAGCGGTAGAAGCCGAGCAGCGGATACGAGAGGTGGGTCTCCATCAGCTCCGCGGCCCACTCCTCCCAGGCGCCTAGCTCGCGCTTGAGTTCTTCCCACTGCTGCCGCCCGATCGCCTGGTTGAGGAGGACTCCGGCCGCCGGCGGCGAGCCCGCTCGTGTCGCCAACTGCGAGACGGCAGTCTCACGCTGTGAGAAGGAGGAGTAGACCGCAGGCAGGTAGCCGATCACGATGAAGACGACGCCGACCCCGGTTGCCGCCTCCAAGAGTCCGATCAGGTGGGCCGCCGTCGAGCCCGACGGACTTTCGGCACTGAGGAACACGCCGGAGCTGGAGAGCAGGCGACCGCCGAAGGCGCCGCCGACGGTTCCCCACTCGAGCAACCCGTAGCCGACCATCAGCCCCAAAGTCCAGACGATCAGCTGGAAGAGCAGCGCAAAGGGGCCGAAGAAGCCGAGCCAGGTGTCGGCGGTGGCCGTGGGGAGCCGGCGCGAGAGCGCACGCCAGGGAAGCCAGAGCAGGCGACTGAGGCCACGCGCGATCCGCGGGTCGCGCCTCACCCGCCGCGGCAGCAAGAAGGCGACGAAGAACTCGGACAGCATCACCAGGATCAGGGCGACGCCGACGATGCCCACCACCACCCGCATGAGTGAAGCCTAGTCTCGGGTTAACGAGTGAAGACGGTCTGGCGGCTCGGCTTCGCGTAGACGATCACTCCGCGCTCGAGCTCGAGCGCCTGCGCCTCTTCCTGCGTCAGCTGCGCGAGCAGGTGCTGGCCGTCGTCGCGAACGAGCTCGGCCCTGACCTCGAAGCCGAGATGAACGATCCGCTCGACCATAGCCTCGGTCGCATCGCCCTCCGGCTCGAGGCTGAGGCTGATGTCGCGCGGACGCACGAAGGTGTCCCCGAGCTTGTTGACCGGGCCGACGAAGCTCATCACGAACTCGTTCGCGGGCGACTCGTAGAGCTCGCGCGGGGTTCCGACCTGCTCGACCCGCCCCTGGTTGATGACCACGATCTGGCCTGCGACCTCCATCGCCTCCTCCTGGTCGTGCGTGACGATGATCGTGGTCACGTGCACCTCCTCGTGGAGGCGGCGGAGCCAGGCGCGCAGCTCCTTCCGAACGCGCGCGTCGAGGGCGCCGAAGGGCTCGTCGAGCAAGAGCACTTCGGGATCGACCGCGAGCGCGCGGGCCAGCGCCATCCGCTGCCGTTGGCCGCCCGAGAGCTGCGCCGGGTAGCGCTTGGCGAGACCCTCCAGCTGGACGAGCTCGAGCAGTTCGTGGACGCGAGTCTCGATCTCCGACTTCGGGCGCTTGCGCACCTTCAAGCCGAAGGCGACGTTCTCCCAGACCGTCATGTGCTTGAAGGCCGCGTAGTGCTGGAAGACCATCCCGACCCCACGCGCCCGCGCAGGCTGGTGCGTAACGTCGTCGTCGCCGAGCAGAACCTGTCCCCCGTCGGGCTTCTCGAGGCCCGCGATCACGCGGAGCAGGGTCGATTTGCCGCTGCCGCTGGGACCGAGCAGCGCAGTCAGCGAGCCCTCGGGAATCGCGACCGAGACGTCGTCGAGCGCGACGAAGTCTCCGAACTGCTTCGTTACCTCGACGACGGTGATTCCCATCAGGCTGCTTCCTCCTTCGGTCGGAAGATCCGCATCACCAGCACCGTGGCCAGCGCGATCAGCGCCAGCACGACGCACGCGGCGAACGCCCCGGTTGTGTTGAACCCCTCGAACTGCGACTGCACATACAGCGGCAGCGTCTCGGTCTTCCCCTCGATTCGGCCCGAAACAATGCTGACGGCGCCGAACTCGCCGATCGCGCGCGCAGTCGTCAGGACGACGCCGTAGCCGACCGCCCAGCGGATCGCCGGCAAGGTGATCCGCCAGAAAGTGGTGAACGGCGCTGCGCCGAGCGTCTCGGCCGCCTGCTCCTGATCGGTCCCGATCTCCCTCAGAACGGGCACGACCTCGCGAACGACGAAGGGCAACGAGACAAAGATCGTCGCCAGCGTCATGCCCGGCAGGGCAAAGAGGATCTTGATCCCGTGCCCGGCGAGGCCGCCGAGCCAGCCTCCGGTGCCGTAGAGCAGGTAGAGGGAGAGCCCGACGACGACCGGCGACAGGGCGAGCGGCAGGTCGACGATTGCGTTCACGAGCCCGCGTCCCGGGAAGCGGTGCCGGACGAGTGCGATCGCCAGCACGACACCGAAGAGCGTGTTCGCGGGCACCGCGATCGCCGCGATGATCAGGGTCAGCCAGAGCGCATGCTGTGCTTCGGGATTCGTCACAGCCGCCCAGGCGGGGTGGAAGCCGTGCTCGAAGGTCCGGTAGAAGACGAGCCCGACCGGAAGGAGGAGCAGCAGCGCGAGGTAGCCGAGGGCGCCGAAGCGCAACGCGTATTTAGCGGTCATGCCGGGTCCTCCAGTGCCGGAAGGCCCCGATCGCGAGCAGCACGGCGAGCGAGATCAGGAGGAGAAGCACGGAGACGGCCGCAGCCCCTGCCGGGTTGCCGGACTCGATCTGGCCGGCGATGTAGACGGAGGACACCTCCGTCTTGAACGGGATGTTGCCCGAGATCAAGACGACCGATCCGAACTCCCCGACGGCGCGGGCGAAGGCAAGCGCGACGCCGGACAGGATCGCCGGCAGCAGGTTCGGAAAAACGATGCGGCGGAAGACCGCGAGTCGGCCGGCGCCAAGCGACTCGGCCGCCTCCTCCATCTCCCGGTCGAGCTCGAGCAGCACCGGCTGCACGGAGCGCACGACGAACGGCAGCGTCACAAAGAGCAGCGCGAGCACGAGCCCCGTTCGCTGGAATGCGACGTCGACCCCGAACGGGCTGCTTGGTCCGTAGAGCTCGAGCAGGACGAGGCCCGCAACGACAGTCGGCAGAGCGAACGGGAGGTCGATGACAGCGTTGACGATCCCCTTGCCGGGGAACGAGTCGCGCACGAGCACCCAGGCAATCGCCGTTCCAGTCAGGGCGTTGAATGCGGCCACGAGCAGGGAGACGACGACGGTCAGCTTCAGGGCCGAAGAGGCTTCCGGCTTCGTGACCTCTTGCCAGAACGTGTGCAGTCCCTGCGACCGCGAGCTCCAGACAAGCGCCGCGAGCGGCACGAGCACGATCAGGCTCAGGTAGCCGACCGCGATGCCTCGAGCGAGGCCGCCGCCGGCGCGGCCGAGGACCGCGCCGCGCGAAACAGCAGCGGCCGCGTTAGTGGCCAATCACCCTCACCATGATTCCGGCGCTGTGGTCGAAGAACCGGTACTGAACCGACCTCCAGCCACGCAAGCCAAGAGCCTTCGAGTTGATCGTGAAGAGGCTCTTCGGCTGCTTGAAGTGGTACTTGGGACTTGCGGCGACAGACTTCACGACCGGCCTGTAGCCGGTATCGCCGAGGATCTTCTGCGCCTTCGACGACCAGAGGTAGTTCAGGAAGGCCTTCGCCTCCGGGTGCTTGAGCCCGCTCTTCGTCAGCGCAACCGGGTTCTCGACCAGAATCGTCTGCTTCGGGAGCACGTACTCCGTGTGGACACCCTTCCTGTTCGCGTAGATCGCCTCGTTTTCGTAGGTGAGGAGCACGTCCCCCTTGCCACTCGCGAAAACCTGGGTCGCCTCGCGGGCGCTTTTGGGGAGCACAGAGACGTTCTTGAAGAGCTTCTTCAGGTACGCAATCGCCTGACTGTCTGTCTTGCCCTGCGCGCGCTCGGCCCCGTAGGCGGCCATCACGTTCCAGCGGGCGCCGCCGGAGGTGAACGGGTTCGGCGTGATCACCTGGACTCCGCTCCTCGTCAGGTCGGCCCAGGTGTGGATTTTCTTTGGATTGCCGTCGCGGACCTCGAAGACGACGACCGAGTCGGTGACCATCCCGTGGTAGCGGTTCTGGTTCCAGTTGCTGCGCGCGCCTGGTCCCCGGAAGCGCCGTAGGACTGATTGAACGAGACGTTCTTCCCTGCCGAGGTTGCCTGGAACGCGGGGATGATCTTCGCGTAGGCGTCCTTGGGGGTCGAGTAGGCAACGAGGCTGAGAGTCGTACTGGCTGTCGCGGCGCTTGCGCCGACGACGACGGCTGCTGCCAGGATCAGGAGTGGAAACAAAGAAAGCGAAATACGTCTCATTCAATGCTCCTTATCTTTCATGTTTCTCGACTGAGATGCTGGACAATACGCACAGCCTGCGAACCGCGTCAAATGGGAACGTAGAGTGCGTCCGTGCAACCGCTCGACCGCTCGACGATCTGGCCGTACCGAGACGGCGAGCCCGGCGAGTTCTACTACCAGCGGTATGCCCATCCGACGGGGGTCGAGGCGGAGCGCGCGCTCGGAGAGCTCGAGGGCGGTGAGGCGCTGCTTTTCCCCTCCGGCTCGGCCGCGATCACCGCGCTCGTTCTGGCCGAGCTCGCACCCGGCCAGACGATCGCGCTCGCCGACGGCGGGTACTACGGGACCAGCCTCCTCTTCCGCTCGCTCGAGGGCTGGGGCGTGCGGTTCGTGGAGTTCGACCAGACCGGTGCGCCGCCTGCCGGAGCCGACCTTGTCTGGCTCGAAGCGCCTTCGAATCCCTTCCTGACGATGCCCGACCTCGAGGCGGCGGCCGCCCACCCGGGTCGCGTCGTCGTCGACTCGACCGCCGCGACCCCGGTCTATCTCCGCCCGCTCGAGCATGGCGCCGATTACGCGTTGCACAGCGCCACGAAGTACCTCGGCGGCCACCATGACCTGCTGCTCGGCGCCGTCGTCTGCCGCCACGCGGAAGCTGCGGCCCGGCTACGCGAGTTCCGCGGCCGGACCGGGATCGTCGCAACGCCGGACTCCGCCTGGCTGCTCCTGCGCAGCCTGAAGACGCTCCGCTCGCGGGTCGAGCGGCAGACGGCGACGGCGGCGGAGCTCGCCGAGCGCCTGGGCGCGCACCCGGCGATCCAGAAGGTGCGCTATCCAGGCTTCGGCGGAATGTTGTCGGCGTCGATTCCGTGATCGAGACGCGCAGCCGCTGGGAAGGCGACCGCGTGCCGAAGAATCTGCTCCGCCTGAGCGTCGGGCTCGAAGACACCGACGAGCTCTGGGCCGACCTCGAGCAGGCGCTGTCGAAGGCTTGAGCGACCGCCCGACCGTCGGCGTCGCTCGCGATGCCTACCTAGAGGCTGTGGCGGCTTTACCGCCACAGCCGACTAAACCCGACCTCATGCCGGAGCCTTACTCTCCAACTGCCTTATGCCGCTGACGGTCGTCTTCTTCCCCGAGGGCGCGTACGGCCCGACGAACAATTGCGTTGGCATCGGGCAAGTGCTCCGGGCACAGGGAGCCCGCGTCGTGTTCGTGGTCGAGGAGTCGTTCGCGGGGACGCTCGAGGGGCAGGGATTCGAGGAGGCGTTGATGCGATTGAAGCCTCCGGCAGCGGCCGAGGAGGCGCCTGGCCAATTCTGGAAGGACTTCGTCCGCGAGACGGCTCCAGAGTTCCGGAAGCCGACGATCGACCAGCTCGAGGGTTTCGTGTCGCCGGTCTGGCAGGAACTGGTCGACGGCGCACGCTATGTCAACGAACGCCTTGCCGAGATCTTTGCGGAGGTGAAGCCGGACGTGATCGTCGAGGACAACGTCGTCGGCTTCCCGGCCGTGGTCGCGTCCGGCATTCCGTGGGTCAGGATCGTCTCGTGCAACCCGCTGGAGTTGAAGGATCCGGCGCTGCCGCCGACCTTCTCGGGCTACGCGAGTGATGACCGCTCGAGCTGGGAGGAGTTCCGCGGCCGCTATCGCGAGCTACACGAGCCGTTGCAGCGCGAGTTCAGCGAGTTCTGCGTCGAGTCAGGGGCCCCGCCGTTGCCCGACGGCGAGTTCATCCACGAGTCGCAGTTCCTGAACCTCTACCTCTATCCGGCCGACACCGACTACGAACGGACTCGGCCGCTCGGGTCGCAGTGGAATCGACTCGGCTCATGCGTTCGCCGGGCGGACCCTGTCGCAGGCCATCTCCGGGGACCCGGTCGTGCCGTGCTCTACCTCAGCCTCGGCAGCCTCGGCTCGGCAGATGTCGGCCTGATGCAGAGGCTGATCGACACACTCGGCAAGACGGAGTACTCGGTCGTCGTCAGCATGGGTCCGCAGCACGAGGAGCTAAAGCTGGCCTCAAACATGACCGGTGAGGAGTTTCTGCCGCAACCGGCGATCCTGCCCAAGGTCGATGTGGTGATCACCCACGGGGGCAACAACACGGTCACCGAATCGCTGCACTTCGGCAAGCCGATGGTCGTGCTGCCGCTCTTCTGGGACCAGCATGACAACGCTCAACGGATGCAGGAGCTCGGCCTCGGTCGCCGGCTCGACACCTACCGGCACGAGCCCGCAGAGCTGATCGAAGCGATCGAGGCCCTGCTTGTCGACCCGACGTTGCCCGGCCGCCTCGGCGGCATCTCCGGACGGCTCCAGACCGAGCCCGGCACGGTCAAGGCGGCCGGGCTCATCAAGGGCCTGATCTAGCGGCCCTCGACGACTTCGTCGATCAGCCCGTACTCGAGCGCCTCGCGGGGCGTCATGAAGTTGTCGCGCTCGGTGTCGTGGGCGATCCGCTCGAGCGACTGACCCGTCCTCTCGGCCAGGATTTCCTCCAGGCGGCGCTTCATCCCGATCGCCTCGCGTGCGCGGATCTCGACGTCGGAGGCCTGCCCGCCGAACCCCGGCGTCCAGAGCTGGTGGATCAGGATCTTCCCGTTCGGGAGCGAGCTGCGCTTGCCCTTGGTCCCGCCGGCGAGCAGCACGGCGCCGATCGACATCGCGATTCCGACGCACATCGTGCGCACGTCCGGCTTGACGAACTGCATCGTGTCGAAGATCGCGAGACCCGAGTAGACGTCGCCGCCCGGCGAGTTGACGTAGAGCGAGATGTCCTGCTCAGGATCCTCGGCCTCGAGGTGCAGGAGCTGGGCGTTGACGACGTTCGCAACCTGATCGTCGACCGGCGAGCCGACGAAGATGATCCGTTCGTCCAGAAGGCGGGAGTAGATGTCAAAGGCCCGCTCCCCGCGGCTCGTCTGCTCGATCACGGTCGGCACGTACGACGTCATGCGGGCACCGGCCCGTGGATTGACACGGGCGCGCCGGCGATCTCGACCGGAACGCCGTAGACCGAGAGGCCTTCGGCGATCGCCTCCGCGTCATCGAGTGTTGCCGGGACGTAGAGCGCGAGCGGGTATGCGGTCGCGGCGCGCCAGCCGAGCTCACCTTCGACGCGGTCGCCCGAGAGCAGCGCGCGGCCGAAGACCCGGTCGCCGCCGACGGCGAGGTAGTGGCTCCACTGCTCGAGCGACTTCGCGCCGTGGATCCCGCACTCGCACAGCAGATCGGGGGCTTCGTGTCGCACCCGGTAGAGCTTCTTGCAGTCGGCTACAGCGGGGCGTCCCGGCGGCCAGAGGCTGCCGTAGAGGACGCTGCGCAGCCGGGTTCGTTCTTTGCCGTGCTCGACGCGCCAGATCTTCCAGCCAACGACGGGCTCAGACGCCGTCCCAACCGAAGCTTTGCCGATTCGCATCGGATATCTTGATATCAGATGGATATCCGGGCGTCAAGTGAAAGCCGGAGGCCGGACTCGAACCGACGACCCACGGTTTACAAAACCGTTGCTCTACCAGCTGAGCTACTCCGGCGCGCCTTGATGGTAGCCGGGGCTACTTGACCGTGACTGGAACGCGCTGCGGCGCATTGTTCGAGTAGCCGCCGACGTTCCAGTTCGCCTCGTCGGGCTGGACGTTCCCTGCCTCGTCGTGTGCGCGGCAGCAGAGGACGTACTCCTCCGGCTCTTCGGCCGCCCACTCGAAGCGCCAGCCGCGCCAGCCCCAGCGCGACTCGATCGGCTCCAGCTCTGCGTCGGCCCACGTTTCGCCACCGTCGGTGCTGACCTCGACTCGCGTCACGGGCCCCCAGCCTGACCACGCCCGGCCTTCGAGCACGCACGCGCCGGCCGGAACGGTTCGCTCGCGCGTGTTGAAGTCCGGGATCCCGGGCGGCACCATCAGCGAGCGCGGCTGCATCCGCGTGACCGGAGTCCCCTCATCTTCCTCGTGGTCGCGGTAGCGGTACGCCGCGGTGTGCTGGTAGCCCTGAAATGGCTCTGCGAGGACGGTGATGCCCGCGAGCCATTTCACATTCGTCATCCCGTACCAGCCGGGAACGAGCAGCCGCAGCGGGAATCCGTGCTGCGGCAGGAGCGGCGCGCCGTTCATCTCGTACGCGAGCAGGACGTCCTCCGCGAGCGCGACATCGAGTTCGAGGCTGCGCTGATAGCTCTGCTCGACGCCTTTCTCGATGCCGCGGTCGAGCCCCGTGAAGACCACCTCGACCGCATCGTCGAGTAGCTCCGCCTCCTCGAGGATCGCCCTCAGCGGCACGCCCGTCCAGGTCGCGTTTCCGACGGCCTCCAGCAACCACGGCTGGCTGACGACGTGCGGCGCCAGCAGCGCGCGGCCGTTCCCGGCGCATTCCATCGTCGCGGTCACGTCGCGCGCGGGTCGCTCGCGAAGGGCTGCGAGCGTCAGGGTCAGGGGATTCGCGACGCGGCCGTCGACGTTCAGCATCCACGCGTCGGCATCCACGTCCGGGATGTCGTAGTGAATCAGGAGGTAGTGGAGCCCCGCCGGCGTGATCGGGTAGCGCAGAGCCTCGAGCGGCAGGCCGTGATTACGGGCCGCCAGCTGTAGCTCGTCTTGGCTGATCGCCGCGTCCAATGCGCGGCCAGATTACCGAGCTACTGCAGGACCTGGCGCGACTGCTGGTGCTGGAGAACCTTGCGCTTGACCCGCTGCAGGGCGTTGTCGATCGTCTTCGTGTCGCAGCCGAGCTCCTCGGCCATCTCCTCGTAGGACGAGCCCTCGAGGTAGAGCTTCAGGGCATCGGCCTCGAGCTTCGAGAGCCCCGTTCCGAGCGAGAACACTAGGCTTTGCAACTCCTCGGTCGAGATCACGCACGTCGACGGATCGTCCACGCTCGGCCCGGGGAGGGCGTCACCAAGCGTCACATCCGAGTCCGAGTCCTGTCCGGCCGGCGTGTTCGAGAACGAGATGTACGTGTTCAGCGGCGAGTGCTTGAAGCGGGTCGCAGTCTTGATCGCCGTGATGATCTGGCGCGTCACGCAGAGCTCGGCGAAGCTGCGGAAAGAGGTCTCCTTGTCGTGCCGGAAGTCGCGCACCGCCTTGTAGAGGCCGATCAGGCCCTCTTGGATCAAATCCTCTGCATCTCCGCCGGCGAGGAAGTACGAGCTCGCCTTCAGGCGGACGAAACCGGTGTAGCGGCGAATCAGGGCGTCGAGCGCAAGCTGGTCGCCGTTGCGGGCGCGGACGACGAGCTGGAGATCAGCGAGCTCGCGCTGTTGTCGCTGAGCCGAGTACGCTGGGGCAGAACGGGCCGGCATTCGCTCCCCTCTCTCACGGGGTGAGAAACGGTTGTCAGGACCGAATCTCATGTTGAGGTTGAGGTGACGGTAGCAAGGTCCCAACGAAAACACAAGACCTTGCGTTTATATCGAATTAACCGGACCGATTGCGTCTCAGCCGCTCCAACCGGTCCCTTGTCGCGCGATCGAGTCGCTCGGCCAGTCTATGCGGCCGTTCCTCTTGCTGGGCCGTCGGCTCCAAGTCGCGGACGAAGGTGGCCGAGGTCAGCTTCATCACCTCCTGGCCGGAGGTCCCGCGTACGGCGAAGTCGGAGGAAACGAGGCAGACGCGTTCCCGGTCGCGGAACTCGGCAGCGAGCTGCTCGAGAACGGTGTCCGCGTGCAGCGCATAGCGGACTTCGAGCGGGCCGTGCGTCCTTTCTTCACCGACACCGTCGAAGACGACCACGCCACGGGCGCCCTTGAGGGCGACGAAGCTCGCAAGCTGGTCGACGAGCTCGCGGGGATCCGAGAACGAGCCCGCGTGAAGGACGTTGTAGCCGTCGAACAGGTAGAGGGTCGGCTCAGCCACCGTTTCGCTGCCTGCGCGCCTCGTAGAGGAGAACGCCCGCGGCGACACTGACGTTCAGCGATTCGACCTCGCCTGCGATCGGGATCGAGACGGCGCCGTCGCAGGTGCGGCGGACGAGCGGCCGGACCCCCCTCCCCTCGGCACCGAGAACGAGCGCGATCCCGCCGGTCAGGTCGGCGTGCCAGAGCGGCGTCTCCGCGTCGCCGGCGGCGGCCCAGGCCCAAAAGCGCGGGCCCTTCACCTCCGAGAGGTAGCGGGCCATGTTCTTGACGACGTGCGAGCCACTGCGCCGAGGTTGTGCGGATCCGTGACCTGGTCGAGGCAGACGAGCAGCGGCATATCGGCTGCGGCAAGTTCGTACGCGTCCGCGTAGCGGTAGGGCTCGGCCCAGGCGAGCACTCCCTGGTGGTCGCGCGTCCCGGCCGCTTCGGTCAGCTCGCGTTCCGGCTTGACTTGCGCCCTCGCACGTCCGTCGCGCAGCCACGGCTCCGCCTTCAGCGCCCGCTCGGTCACCCACAGCTCGAGCACCTCGCGCGGCCCGCGCAAGGCCTCGCGCACGGGCCGGCGGCCGTAGACCTGCTCGCGAGTCATTTGGGGACGAGCTCGAAGCCGTCAGCGACATCGCGGACCTCCCAGCCCTGGTCCTCGATCTCGCTCCGCAGGCGGTCGGCCTCGTCGAAGTCGCGACTTGCCCTTGCCTCTTTCCTCTTCTCCGCGAGCGCGACGAGGGCCGCGGGCGCCGAGACCGCCTCGGCGAGGTCGCCGAGCCCGAACACCTCCAGGCCCCACCGCAAAGAGTCCGTTCGACCGCGAGCTCGCCAGTCGTGGAAGAGCCGAAGGGCCTCGGCTGTGTTGAAATCGTCGTCGAGGACGCGGGCGAGCGCGTCGCGCTCGATCTCCTGCGGCTCGTGTTCGAGGCCGACGAAGTAATTGCGGAAGGTCTCGGCCTGCGCGCTCGCCTGCTCCAGGACCTCGTCGCTGAACTCAATCGGCTTGCGCCAATACGAGTTCATGAAGAAGAGCAGGATCGCCTCGCGCCCCCACTCCTGGATCGCGTCCCGAAGCGGAACGATGTTCCCCAGGGACTTCGACATCTTCTCGCCGGTCAGCTGGAGCATCCCGTTGTGCATCCACATGCGCGCGAACTCGCTGCCCGCGCCGCGCGATTGGGCGAGCTCGTTCTCGTGGTGCGGGAAGATCAGGTCGTTGCCGCCCCCGTGAATCTCGAAGACCGGACCGAGGAACTTCTCGGCCATCGCCGAGCACTCGATGTGCCAGCCCGGACGTCCGGGTCCCCACGGCGATTCCCAGACGGTGTCCTCGCCCTCCTTGTGTGCCTTCCAGAGCGCGAAGTCGCGGGGATCCTCCTTGAGCTCGTCGCGTTCTGCTTCCTCCGACGGGTTGTGCAGCGCCTCGTGGTCGCCCTCTCGGCCGGAGAGGCGGCCGTACTCCGGGAAGCGGACGACCCGGAAGTAGACGTCGCCGCCTGCCGGATAGGCGAGCCCGCGGTCGACAAGCCTGGCGATCAGGTCGACGATCTCGGGAACCGTCTCGGTCGCCTTCGGTTCGTGGTCGGGCCGGCCGAGCCCGAGCAGATCGGTGTCCTCGACGTACCAGCGCGAAGCCTCCGCTGCAAGCTCGGCGCTGCGCCCCGGCGCGGCCAGGTAGATCTTGTCATTGATGTCGGTGATGTTCTCCGCCAGCCGGACGTCGTAGCCCGACTGCTCGAGCCAACGCTTCAGCCACATCGACAGCACGAACGGACGCGCGTTGCCGATGTGGATCCGCTGATAGACGGTCGGCCCGCAGAAGTACATTCGGATCGGGCCCGGGGGCGGCGGCAGCTCGAACAGGCTGCGCGTGTAGGTGTCAAAGAGCCGCATCGGCTCTCCGCAAAGCTTCTTCCTTCGGCAGCGCCTCGAGCAGGGCGGCGAGTTCCGGGCCGCGGTCCCGGCCTGTCAGCGCGAGGCGCAGGGTCTTCAGATCGCCGCCGACGGCCTTCAGCTCGCGGACGAGCTCTCGAGCGGCGTCGTGGTCGAGGCCGTTGCTCGTGCGTTCGCGGAGCTCCTTGAAGCGCTCCAACGTCGGCCGGGCCTCGGGCGGCAGCTGAACGGCCTCTGGCTCCAGCACCTGGCGTGCGAGCTCTCGCGCCTCGTTCAGGTCACGGGCGCCTCGCAGCACGGGCACGAGCCCGATCGGCGCTTCAGCGGCGTCGGCCAGCTCGCCGTCCGGCAGCTCCGCGATCGCCTCGATCGCGAGCCGCCTGATCCGCGGCAGGTCGTAATGGACGTCGTGCTTCGGCAGTCCGAGCTCCTCGAGGTAGCGGCGGACGGCCGCGGCTGGAATCCCCTGCTCGCGCAGCGAGGCGACGGTCGCGCCCGGCGTGCGCTTGGACAGCTTGCGGCCGTCCTCGCCGAGGATCAGGCCGTGGTGGATGAACTCGGGCGGCCTCGCGCCGAGCGCTTCCGCAAGCCGCCCGTGGAGCTGTTCGTTCGGCCTGTGGTCGTTGCCCCGAATGACGTGCGTGATTCCGAAGTCGACGTCGTCCACCACGCTCGCGAGGTGGTAGGTCGCGGTTCCGTCCTCGCGGAGGAGAGTGATCCCGTCGAAACGGTCGCCCAGCTGCCTGCCGGCCTCGGTGTAGCGAGCGGCACGCTTGCTTTGGCGGACGGGGCCTTCGTCCCACTCGACCCCGAGCCAGGCGAGGTCGGCGAGGATCGCCTCCTCGCCCCCGGGCAGGTTGCGCTCGGCGTCGGTGTCGTCGATCCGCAGCAGCATCCAGTCCCCAAAGGCGCGGTTGGCAACCGCGCTCAGGGCGTTGCCGACGTGGAGCGAGCCGGTGGGGCTTGGGGCAAAGCGCACTCTTCGCATTCCGAGCCGAAAGTTACTGTCCCGGCGATGCGAGAGTCGTTGCTCGCCTGGTTCGAGGCCAACGGACGCGACCTGCCGTGGCGCAGAACGCGCGATCCTTACGCGATCCTCGTCTCGGAGGTGATGCTCCAGCAGACCCAGGTCGATCGTGTGGTCCCGAGATACCTGGCCTGGCTCGAGCGCTGGCCGACCGTCCAAGACCTCGCTGCGGCGTCCGCCGCGGACGTGATCCGGGAATGGCAGGGGCTCGGCTACTACCGTCGCGCTCTCAACCTGCACCGCGCAGCCGAGCAGATCGCCGGCGGCGGCTGGCCTCCGGATCTGACGGAGCTACCCGGGGTGGGGCCCTATACGGCCGACGCAATCGGCCGCTTCGCCTTCGGCCGCGACGTCCTTCCGGTCGATACGAACGTCGCGCGCGTGCGCGCAAGGACCGGCGAGACGTTCGATGCGCGTTGTGCGGCGGCGCTGATGGATCTCGGGGCGACCGTGTGTCTCGCCCGCGTCCCCCGCTGCGGCGTCTGCCCGCTCGCCGCGGACTGCCCCTCTCGCGGACGGCGTTACGAGCCGCTGCGCAAGCAGGGCCGGTTCGAAGGCTCATTCCGCCAGCGGCGCGCGGCAACCCTGCGGCTCGTCGCCGCCTCGGCCCGACCGGCCACGGACCTGGACGCCGCCGCCGTGTCGGCCCTGGAGCGCGACGGTCTCGTCAGAGTCAGCGCGGGCCTCGTCTCGCTGCCGACCCAGAGCGTCCCCCGGCCCCAAACTTAGTAACAGTCTGTTACTTGGATATCGAACTCTCGCGAGGCTGTCGCCCCTGTGTTCAAGCACCCTCGGAGAGTCACCGACGGAACCAGAACTTCGTAACAGTCTGTTACTTGGAGTTCGAGCCGTCGGCCGCATCGTTGCGCTCGAGGAGGGCGACCGCTTCCGCGGCCAGGCCCTGGCCGCGGCCGGTGAAGCCAAGCTTGTCCGTCGTCGTGGCGCGGACGTTGATCCGTTCCAGGTCGGCTTCCAGTGCCTCGGCCAACCGCCCGCGCATCTGCTTGCGAAGCGGCTCGATTCGCGGCTCCTCGCCGATCAGGATGCAGTCGGCGTTGACAAGTTCCCAGCCGGCCTCGCGTACCTGAGCGACAGCGCGCCGCAGCAAGTCGAGCGACGAAGCACCTTCCCACTCCGGCTCGCCCGGCGGGAACAGCGAACCGATGTCGCCGAGCCCAGCTGCGCCGAGCAGAGCATCGATCAGCGCGTGGGCGATGACGTCGCCGTCCGAATGGCCCGCGAGGCCCCGCGGCGAGTCGATCGCGACCCCGCCGAGGACCAGCGGAACGCCGTCCGAGAAAGCGTGGGCGTCGACACCCAGCCCGATACGGAGCTCGCTCATCCGAGGGTCTCTTGCCGTCGCTCGCGCCGGTCGAAGACCGTCACCGTCTCGTAGCCGGCCGCCCGCGCAAGCTCGATTGCGCGATCGAGGTCGCGGCCGACGTTCTGCGGAACGTGCGCGTCCGAAGCAAGCGTGATCGGCACTCCCCGAGCGTGACAGGCCTCGAGCAGCGGCGGATCGGGATAAAGCTCGCCGACCGGCTTGTGCAGACCGGCCGAAGAGACTTCGATGCAGACGCCTGCGGCTTCGATCGCGTCGGCCGTCTCCTCGTGCAGCCACCGGACCGCCTCCGCGTCCGGCCGTGGTCCGTGGTGCTTGGCGAGGTCGGGATGAGCTAGGGAGTCGAACAGTCCGCTTCGCGCGGCGTTCCGCAGCCAGACGAAGTAGCGGCGCCAGGCCTCGTGCGGGCCGACCTTCTCGACGAGGCCGGGCTCTTGGTCGACCGGGAAGCCGTCGACGTAATGAACCGAGCCGAGCAGGTAGTCCCACGGATAGGGGGCGAGTGCATCCGCGGTCTCGCGCTCGCGGCCGACGACGTAGTCGACCTCGAGCCCCAGTTTGACCGGGAGCCCACGCTCCTTTGCCTCGGTGACCGCACCCACGTAGCGGTCAAGGTCGTGGCCGGAGCGCTCGAGCATGTACTGCTCGTCCCAGAGCCGACGGGTCTGTTCGAAGTAGTAGACGTGCTCGGTGAAGCCGATCTCGTCGACGCCGCGCGCAGCCGCCAACTCGACGAATCTCTCCACCGCCTCGACCGAATGGTCGATCCCCTCTTCGGGATCGCGCAGGTGCATGTGGTAATCGACGATCAAAGCAGCGAGGCCACGAGTTCGAGGTCGGCGGCATCGGTGACCTTCACGAGTCTCGAGTCACCGGGCACCGTCGTCACCCGGCCGCCCCGTGCTTCCACGAGGGAAGCGCAGTCGGTAGCCCCCCCGAGATCGCTTGCAAAAGCTTCGCGGAGAACTGGTGCCAGGAACGCCTGCGGCGTCTGGACGGCAACGAGCTCCTCCCGTGGCAGCGTCTCGACGACCTGCCCGCCCCGGACCCGCTTGACCGTGTCCGCAAGCGGCAGCGCGGGCACGGCGCCGTCCCAGCCTTCATTCAGCGCCGTCAGCACGCGCACAAGGACCTCGTCGGGAAGCACGGGTCGAGCCGCGTCGTGGACGGCGATGACCGCCGCCTCCTCGCCCACCTCGGCGACGCCCGCGCGCACCGATTCGGCACGCGTCTCGCCGCCTGGCACGCAAGCGCTGACCTTCGCACAACCGAGCTCCTCGGCGAGGAGAATCGACGGCTCCTCCCAGCCGGGCGGAGCCACGATCACGATTGCGTCGATCCACTCCGAAGCCTCGAGACGCTCGAGGCTTTCGGCGAGAAGCGGTCGGTCGCGAAGCTTCGCGAACGCCTTCGGACGGTCTACGCCGAGCCGCTCGCCGCGGCCCGCTGCCGCGAGAACCGCCCAGACCGACAACTAGATCACTAAGCGGTTGCCGCGACCTTCGTCGTCTTCTTCTTCGAGCTGCCGTTGGCGAGGACCCCGTCGAGCCACTCGGACGCCTCGTCCTCGTCCATGTCCTTGGCGTACATCAACTCGCTGGCGAGGATCTTCTTCGCCTTGACGAACATTTGCTTCTCGCCGGTCGAGAGACCCTTCTCGTGGTCCCGCAGGGAGAGGTTCCGGACGACCTCGGCGAGCTCGAAGATGTCGCCGGTCTTCATCTTGTCGCGGTTGTGCTTGAAGCGCCGGTTCCAGTTCTTCGGCATCTGCGTGCCGCCGCCGGTGAGGGCCTTCAGAACCTTGTTGACCATCTGCTCGTCGATCACCTTGCGCAGACCGACGGCATCGGCGTTCTCGGTCGGGACGTTCACCGTCATGTCGTTGTGGAGGATCTTGATCGTCATGTACTCCCGCTTCTGCCCGAGCACTGTGCGGGATTCCTTCTTTACAACCGTGCCTGCACCGTGGTGCGGATACACCACCTTGTCGCCGACCTTGTACAAGCCGACCCTCCCTTTTCGTCGCTTACATCGCCAGAACGCCGACGGAGTCGAGCCCGTCGGCGACGCCAGCGAGTATACCTGAAGCTGCTCGAAAAGGCCACTATTTCCAGGGATTTTCGACCAGTGACCCAAAAAGCCCTGCTCAGAGCCGACTACGTGGGGCCCGAGGCGCGGGCTAAAGCTGTAGGTAGCGATCGACGAGGTTGTGCTCTTGCAGGCGGCGCAAACCCTCTCGGATCTCGCGGGCTCGGACGGTGCCCACACCGTCCACAGCCTCCAGGTCCCGCTGCGACGCTCGGATGATCCCGTCGAGACCGGCGAGCTCCCCGACGAGGCGGTGGATCACGTTCTCGGGCAGCCGCGGGATGTGCGTGAGGACGCGGTAGCCGCGCGGCGCGACGGCGGAGTCGAGCGGGTTCATCGTCGCCGGATACCCCAAGACGGCGAGCAGCTCGAACTCGAGCAGATCCTGGTAGGGCAGCTGCGCCAGGGCCTCCAGACCCTCGGCAACGCGGTCAGCGCCGCCGTCGGCGTGGTAGTCGTAGACGATCGCGGCCTTCTCGGCCGGCACCTCGCTCACGTGCTCCTCGAGCTGCATCCGGATCAGCCGCCCCTCCGACCCCAGCTCCGTGCAGGCGCGCTCGATGTAGTCCGCCATCCGTGTCGTCAGCTCCGCCCGCTGCAGGACGACGAGGACGTCGTCCAGCATGACGGCGTTCTGAAACTCGAGCGCGGTCAGGCGCGTCAGCATGTGGTCGAGCCGCTGGCGGTACGTCTCGAGCGTCGCGAGCGCCTGGTTCGTCTTCGCGAGTACGTCCGCGATCGGGTCGAGCTGGTAGCGGCTGTCGCCGATGAAGACCGTCACGGTCTCCCGCTGCTGCGAGATCGAGATCACGAGCGCCTTCGTCTGCCTCGCAACGCGTTCCGCCGTCCGGTGCCTGGTGCCGGTCTCGTTCGAGGGGATCGTCGGATCCGGCATCAGCTGAACATTGGCCTGAGCGATCTTGGCGATCGCGCTGCTGACGATGATCGCGCCGTCCATCTTGGCCAGCTCGTAGAGGAGCTGCGGCGTGAAAGCCTGATCGAGCCGGATGCCGCCGGAGAACATGAACGAGAGCTCCGAGGGCTCGCCGATCACGATCAGGGCGCCTTCTCGGGCGCGGATGATGTCGTCGATTCCCTGCCTCAGCGGCGTGCCAGGGGCAATCCGCGAGATGGCGGTCAGAATATTCGGGTCGATACGCGGGTCGAGCTCGGCGGCGCTGCGAGGAAAACCCAGCGGCGCGGCGGGCCGTCGTTCGTGCCTATCTGCCCTCGGATCGGTCGCCATCGAGCCCCGCCCCTATCGCCGTGCCCAGAGTCTCCGCTTCGAGAATGCGTAGTTTGCCACTAGGGGTTCCGGCGGGAGCGACAACCTGACGGAGCCCGAACTTCGCGCACTCCTCCAGCCGCCGATCGGCCTGCGTCGCCGCGCGCAGCCGGCCCGTAAGTCCGATCTCACCGAAGGCGGCGGTGCTGTCTTTGACTGCGGCGCCGCGCGCCGCCGAAGCGATCGCGAGGGCGACCGGAAGGTCTGCGCCCGGCTCGTCGATGCGGACACCTCCGGCAACGTTGACGAAGACGTCGGCGGCGCCGAGAGCCACGCGAGCATGCCGAGAGAGGACGGCGACGATCATCGCGAGCCGCTTCGGGTCGACGCCCGTCGCGACCCGCCGGGGCATTGCAAGGTCGGTCGGCGCCACGAGGGCCTGGATCTCGAGCAGGATCGGACGTGTCCCTTCGAGCGCGCAAGCGACGGCCGCGCCCACCTCGCCTTCGGCGCCCCGCCCGAACAGCTCCGATGGCTCGGGGACGCCGACGAGGCCGGCGCCGGTCATCTCGAACACTCCGAGCTCGTTCGTCGACCCGAAGCGATTCTTCGCCGCGCGCAGAACCCGGTGGGCGTGGTAGCGGTCGCCCTCGAACTGGAGCACGCAGTCGACGAGGTGCTCGAGCACGCGCGGACCGGCGACCGTACCGTCCTTGGTCACGTGGCCAACGAGGAACGTGGCCACGTGGGACTGCTTGGCGACTCGCAGAAGTCGCGACGCTGCCTCGCGAACCTGGGCGACTGAGCCTGGCGCAGAGCCGAGTTCGGACGAATAGAGCGTCTGCACCGAGTCGATCACGCAGACGTCGGGCCGCTCGCGCTCCAGCGTCGCGCAGACAGTCTCGAGCTCGGTCTCTGCGAGGATCTCGACCTTCCCGGCGCCGCCGAGCCGGGCGGCGCGTAGCTTCACCTGGGCCGTCGACTCCTCGCCCGTGACGAGCAGGGCCCGCCGCTCCTCTGAGATGGCGGCGAGTGCCGAGAGCAGCAGCGTCGACTTGCCGACGCCCGGCTCGCCGCCGACAAGCACGAGCGAAGCCGGTACGAGCCCTCCACCGAGTACACGGTCGAGCTCGGGGATCCCCGTCGGAATCCGCTCGGCCTCGTCGGCCTCGACGTCCACGAGGCGCAGAAGGGGTTTGGCCGCGGCGCTTGACGCGGGGGCCGCGAGCTCCTCGACAAGCGTCCCGAACGCACCGCAGCCGGGGCACTTGCCGAACCAGCGCCCGGCGCTGTAGCCGCACTCCGTGCACGCGTGCTGAACGGCTGCTTTCGCCACCCGGCCGAGTGTACGGACGCGGTCCGACGCCCAACGCGACGGGATCGAGACAAGTCTGTGCCGTTTCCTCGCAAGGCAACGACAGCAACGACATCCGCCCGTACCGTCGAGGGAGTCGAGAAAGGAGGGCCGTATGAAACGAGTTTTCGGAGCGCGCACGACTGCTGCGGCGCTGGCGGTCGCGTCCGGACTGGCGGCCGCGCTTGCGCTTTTCGGTGTCTTCGCCGCTCACGGCGCGGTGCCGAAAACGGGACCGCTCACCGTCCATGCGGGTCTGGAGAAGCCGCCCGGTGCCGTCGTTCGAGGCAATACGCTCGTCGACGACAAGGGCATACGCAGAGAGCTGTCCGCCACGGTCTCGGGTGCGATGATGGGCCCGCTCTCGCCGGTGGCCGTACGTTCGGGCAACGGAAAGCTGGTCGCCTACAACACGTGGCAGGCGCTGAAGACGGTCGACGCCGAGCAGTCGTTCTCGGCGCAGGGGATCGCCGACGGGGCCGGCTTGGGCGTGCCGTCCCTGCGCGTCCACGACGACCAGGGGAAAGATTTCCTGGTCGCTCGCGGCGCCTACTCCGCGGCCTGGCGCCACGACGGCGCGATCGCCTTCGTCCAAGGTGCCGATCCGGTCTTCCGGGCCGGCCGGACCTACACCGGCCAAGTTGTCGTGCGGCAGGCAATCCACGGGCGGGACGTCGTATGGACGACGGACACCGCCCACTACGTCGTCTACTCGTGGGCAGGCGACAGGCTGCTCTTCTACCGGTTCGGTCTCGGTGAGAAGACCGAGCTGCTGGTCGCGGACGGGCCTGGAAAGATCCGGCCGCTCACCGAGGGCACGGCAGTCGCCGTCAGCCCGGACTCCACCCGTGTCGCCGTCCTCAGTGAGGACGCGACGAACGTGCGCGTGCTCGATTTGGCGAGCGGCCGCGAGCTGGCCTGGCTGGACGTGACCACCGCGACACCGCCCCTGCAGTGGATCGCGTACTCGGGCTCCTGGGTCGGCGACAACATCGTCGCCCCGGCCAGCAGCGGGCTTGCGGTCTTCCACGTCGGCTCGAGCTCGTTGACGCTGGAGCAAGTCCTCAGCCTCGACCGTGCGCAGTTCCCGGTGGGCGTGCAAGAGCCGCGCTTCGTGGACGACGCCGGTGAGGTGGTTGCGGCAAGCGCCGACGTTCCACCGGCGAAAGACGGCGAGGGCGGCGTTTCGTTTCTTCTCCAGTGCGACCGCATCACCAGGAGCTGCGAGCGGAGCGCCCCAGCGCCGGCAAAGGAGTGGCTGCGGGCGGTCGACGACTCGGCTACCGAGGAAGGAGGCCAATGATGAAGGTACGAGCCGCGATTGCCGGCTTGCTCGCCGCGGCCGCGCTGGTCGTCCCGGCAAACGGGTCGGCGTACCGAACCTGGTTCGAGTTCACTCGGCAGTCGAACAGCTGGTCGCCGCTGACGATGGCCTGGGATTACGGAGGCGGCCACTACGACACGCAGACCTGGCGCGCCGGCTCCGGCGTCTCCACCGATGCCTGCTGGATCAACCATGGCTGGCTGCCGGCGGGCTGGTACGACCTTTGGGGCCACTGGGACTATTACGACGCCACCATCAAGGGGCGCGTCTTCTACCTCCAGAACAAGCCGTGCTGGAACGGGACCTGGCGGACGCAGCTCTTCATCCACTCCGAGGAGACCGCATCGCAAGGCCAGTACTGCCCCACCGGAGGCGACGATCCCTACTGTTGGGAGGGCGCTTCCGACTACTACTCGAACGGCTGTATCAAGGTCGCTCGCGCCGGCTATCCGAGCGACCTACGCCTCGTCCACGACGGCTGGCACGCGAGAAGCGGCGATTACCGCCATGGCTCCTTCGGCGTCGGCAACTTCGTCTACGTCCGCTGAGCGCGGCGAAAAGCCCCTCCCCCCAAGGGAAGCAGAGCGGCGGCCTTCGGGCCGTCGCTTTGCTATTCGTCTTCGGAGTGCTCGTCGTCGGAGGAGTCCGTCGGCTCCTCCGGCGGGACGGTGACCTTCTCGGGCGTGATCTCGCCGGGAATGACCGTGATGTCGACCTCGTCCTCGTCCTTCCGCTCGACGAGAATCGTCGAGCCGGGCTCGAGCGAGCGGCCCAGGACGAAGTCCGCGAGCGGGTCCTCGATGTAGCGCTGAATCGCGCGGCGCAGCGGCCGGGCGCCCATCGCCGGGTCGTAACCCTTCTCGACCAGCAGCTCCTTCGCCTCGTTGGTCAACTCGATCGCAACCTCGTGCTCGCCCATCTGCTCGCGCAGGCGGCGGAGCACCAGTTCGACGATGGTGGTGATCTCTTCCTTCGTCAGCTTGTGGAAGACGATGACCTCGTCGATGCGGTTGAGCAGCTCGGGCCGGAAGACCTTCTTGAGCTCGCCGAGAACGCGTTCCTTCATGTCCTCGTAGGAGAGACCGCTCTCGTCGCCGATCGAGAAGCCGAGCGTCTGATTCTTCGAGATCGTGCCGGCGCCGATGTTCGAGGTCATGATCACGATCGTGTTCCGGAAGTCGACCTTGCGGCCCTGGGCGTCCGTTAGCCTCCCGTCCTCCAGGATCTGGAGCAGGATGTTGAAGACGTCAGGGTGCGCCTTCTCGATCTCGTCGAGCAGGACGACCGAGTAGGGCTTGCGGCGCACGGCCTCGGTGAGCTGGCCGCCCTCGTCGTAGCCGATGTAGCCGGGCGGCGAGCCGACGAGCCGGGACACGGAGTGCTTCTCCATGTACTCGGACATGTCGACCTGGATCATCGCGTCCTCGTCGCCGAACAGGAACTCGGCGAGCGTGCGGGCGAGCTCGGTCTTCCCGACTCCTGATGGGCCGAGGAAGATGAACGATCCCGTCGGGCGCTTCGGGTCCTTGATGCCGGCCCGCGCGCGGCGGATCGACTTGGAGACGGCGATGATTGCCTCCTCCTGGCCGATCACGCGTTTGTGGAGTTCGTCCTCCATCCGGATCAGCTTCTGTGACTCGGCCTCGGTCAGCTTGAAGACCGGGATGCCCGTCCACATCGAGACGATGTCGGCGATCTCCTCCTCACCGATTTCGGGCTGCTCCTCCGTGCCTTCGGAGTTGCGCCAGTCCTCTTCGAGCTCGCGCTTCTTCTGCGTCAGCTTGCGCTCCTT